>MGMD01000007.1 GCA_001796285.1 Chlamydiae bacterium RIFCSPLOWO2_12_FULL_45_20 | reverse complement strand
TTCTGCAAAATCGGGAAGACAAAAACAAGATCTACAGTTGTCATGAACCACAAGTCTCCTGCATCGCGAAAGGGAAGGCACACAAACCCTATGAGTTCGGCTGCAAGGTTGGCATTGTTTTAACTGAACGAAAAGGGATCGTTCTCAGCATGACAACCCATTCTGGTAATCCTTACGACGGTTATCTACTTACAGAATCCAAACGCCGAGCTGAAATCAACGGGAACACAGCTATCAAACGCATTTTGGTGGACAGAGGTTTTAGAGGGCATGACGTGACAGATGCCGAAGTGCTGGTGAGTTACACAAAAGGCCTGCCGCCATCGCTAAAACGCGCCTTGCGAAGAAGACAGGCCATCGAACCATGGATCGGTCACATGAAACATGATGGGAAGCTTGGGCGATGTCACCTCAAAGGGCTCCTTGGCGATCAAATCCATGCGACCCTGGTAGCGGCAGCCCACAACTTCCGGACTATCCTCAGGAAACTGAGGCTTTTTTGTTGAATGCATTTAAGCCTATTAGGCCTATCTTAGATGCCTTGGCAATAGCGTTTTTGTTTAGGCTCTCTGTTATTTCTGATTCGGACAGTGTGTTATTCCTACAATCTTCAATGCTTCTTCATAGGTCTCTTCCATCAAAGGAATTAACTTCTCTTTTGGGCCTCCTCCTATAAATTCTTTAACGACTTCATTTTTCTCATTCATGTAGGTGAGGGGAGTGGGTTCCTCCATTTGTATTTCTGCGGATCTGTAAAAGATCTTGTTTCTAGCTAAGAAGACGGATGCAACAGACCCGTCAAGAGGACGATCATCGGTCTCTGTTCGGAATGAAATCGATAAGCAGACTCTATCCGTTTTAAAAGGATATTCTCTCAGATAGGGTCTAAGTTTTTCGTGGGTGTTAATGCGCTGTAAAAGTGATTGAATGCCATTTACTTCCATTTTTCTAGCATTATCCACCGTCGACTGTTGATGAGAGATAAAAAGCACTTCTATTTTTTCAACATCGGTAGGCATGCTGCCACCACTTCCATAGAAATGAAGCTCATATCTTTTTCCCATGTCCTTGGCAAAATCCGCGACAATTTCATCAACATATTTTAGATATTCGGGCTGGTTTGTTTCTTTAGCGTTCAATTTTGACCCTGTAATTAAAATAAAAACTATAAAAATAAACGTTTTAACGTGTGCTATCATGTTTCGATCCTCCATAAAATCTAAAATTTTCCTTCAAATAGTCGATATGATCTCCCCACGCCTTGTGATACGTTGGCTTTAAGAACCCGTGATCTGCTATCCAAAGATTCTTATCTCCTCTGCCCGATATGCAAGAGAGTACACGAATATCATAATTAGGGTTATCCATAAAACGTTTAGCATACCCGCATGGCCCAAATCCTGTTATATAGTCTTTCTCTGAATAGACATTGATCACAGAAACGCCTTGCTTTTGAGACAAGGACTCTGCGGGGCCTACTGCAAAAATATGAAGAATTTTTTGAAGAATCTGTTGCTGACCTTCTGTATCGAGAAGATAAAAAGCTTTTCCTAGGCTATTCTGATTGTATTCATGCAAACTAGGCCCCCGGTATACCCTTTTCCCTCCATCAGGTAAGAACAAGGTAGCCACTCCCGCCTTGAGATCGATCTCTAGAAGATTATTTTGCGAATTTGTGCGACTGCTGAGTTTTCCTGAGGCTTTGCTTACGCTGTTCGTGGGTTTGAGAAAAATCGTATGCTTTGAGCTTTTATGGCTATAAGCATAGGGGATCATACTCCCACTTGGCTCTGGTAGATATACTTTAAATTCCTTTCTATCATAGTGAGTCTCTATGAGCAGGTTGGTGTGGGGAAGTAGATTCCATCCTCCCTGAACTAACCAGCCGCCTCGTATGGCTCTTAGAATGAGATCGAAATTTTTGGAAGTTCTCTCTAACGCTCCGGAACTGGAGTATGTCCTTGGAATGGGAATGGGTTGTGCTCCCTGTATTACAGCATCCTGAAAAGAGATGTTGAGATGTCCCGTAATTACATTGACATGATGGAAGATCGCGGGATCTTCATTTTCAGAGAACAGCTGATTCGGATCGGCAAATGCGAGGAAAGGAACCAGCAGCAGAAAAAAGAGAATACGTATCACGATTTACCTGACGAAAAATGAAGGTACAAAGAAGAAAACACCAAAAAAAAAGGGCGCCCAAAAAAATCTGAAGAACAGCCTGAGTCTGAACCGGAACTTACTCGCATACAAAAACAAAAGACCATGACATTAGAAGAAATGTTAAGAGATCTACCCACAGCATGCGATAAAGGCGCCAAGAAAGACAGCAAAGGCAACACCATGTATTGGACTGGATATAAATTGCACTTGGATACCGTAGATAATGGTATTCCCGTGAACGCACTTGTAACTTCAGCCTCTCTTCATGATAGCCAAGTTGCAATCCCGTTAGCAACCATAACAGAGGGTAGGATCACCAACTGCTATGATTTAATGGATTCTGCTTATGACATCCCCACCATCATCGAACATAGTCAGTCTCTAGGACATGTTCCTCTGATCGATAAGAATCCTCGGAGAAACAAAGAGCTGAAAAAAGTAAGGAGCGAGCGTAACATGCTACACACGGCCTTTAAAAAGTGACACAGTTTCTAACTTCGCATCTTGGGAATTGCAAAAAAGTTGCAAATGGGGACAAAAGCTGGCAAGATATAGCCAGATCTCACGACCAGAAGAAGTGAATTATCTAGCTGATCCTCTTGCTGTTAGATGTCGGAGGATAGGGTAGTATGTTGGGTTTAAACGCATTCAAATATTTATGGCAGAGCTCAATCCAAAACAGCAGATCGCGGTCGAGCACATAGAAGGGCCTCTTCTCGTGCTTGCCGGAGCAGGTTCTGGAAAAACGCGGGTTGTGACCTACCGCATCGCCCATCTTCTCAATCTAGGCATTCTCCCTTCAGACATCCTAGCTGTTACTTTTACCAATAAAGCGGCAGAAGAAATGAAGGCCCGCATTCGAATATTAAAAAATGCCCACGTGCTCGCTTGCACCTTTCACAGCCTAGGCGCCCGCATCCTCAGAGAATCTATCTCAGCGCTTGGCTACAAAAAGGATTTTACGATTTACGATGAAGAAGATAGTGAAAAGCTGCTAAAAAATTGCTTAAGCGAACTGCAGATAGCCGAGGATAAAGGCTTTGCCCGAAAGATCCGCCATCAAATTTCTCAAGCGAAAAACGACCTCATTGATCCG
The DNA here is from genome assembly GCA_001796285.1 of Chlamydiae bacterium RIFCSPLOWO2_12_FULL_45_20. Classification (GTDB taxonomy): domain Bacteria; phylum Chlamydiota; class Chlamydiia; order Chlamydiales; family SM23-39; genus REEB52. The sequence continues at coordinate 26,449 of MGMD01000007.1, read as the reverse complement.
GCACAGGCCAATGTAGAGTTTCGGGGCATTTACGAACTGTATCAGCAAAAGCTCGAAAACTGCAACGCGCTGGATTTTGACGATCTTCTTTACTTAACCATCAAATTGCTCCAAACATCTCCAAGTGCCCGCCTTGAATATCAAAACCGCTGGCTCTTTATTTTGATCGACGAATACCAAGACACAAATCTTGCCCAATACACTTTGGCAAAAATTCTCGTAGAAAAATGCCATAATATTTTTGCTGTGGGAGATCCCGATCAATCGATCTACTCTTGGAGAGGCGCACGCTATCAAAATATTTTGAACTTTGAAGATGATTTTCCTGGGGCAAAAGTCGTGGCGCTCGACCAAAATTATCGGAGCACAAATACCATCCTCGAAAGTGCAAACGCCCTTATTCGGCATAATCTGGAGCGCTATGATAAAAAACTGTGGAGCGATTTGGGAGACGGAGAAAAGATCAAAGTCTTTATCGCCCAGAATGAAAAACAGGAAGCCGCTTTTGTCGTAGGGGAAATCGGAAAACTCGGCAGACTGGATGAAACAGCGATCTTCTATCGCACCAATGCACAGTCACGCGCCTTTGAAGACGCCCTTCTTGCCAGAAAAATGGCTTATCACATCATCGGAGGGCTCTCGTTTTACCAAAGACGAGAAGTGAAAGACCTTCTGGCTTATTTAAAGATGGTGGTATCAAACTCTGATCTCATCGCATTTTTGCGAACGATTAATCTCCCTAAACGCGGTCTAGGAGGGGCTACTGTAGAAAAACTCTCCTTGGCCGCAACGGCGTCCAACCAACCCATTTTCACATTTTGTGAAGAAGCCTTAAAGAGGCCCGATTTGTTTAAACTCAGTCCCAAACAAAAAGAAGGGCTGAAAAACTATGTTCAAACGATTTACTCTCTTCGAGAAAAAAGATCTGAGTGCAAAATCCACGAACTCATCTCTGAAACGATGGGCCTAACTGGTTATCTAGAATATATCCAAGAGGATTGTGAGACGTTTCAAGATCGAAAAGAAAACCTGGATGCATTGATCAGTAAAGCTGCAGAGTGGCAAAACGAAGAACCCAATCCCACTCTTCCCCATTTTTTGGAAGCGCTCTCTTTGAGAGCCGGCGCTGCTGAAAATGCCAATATCCCTGCAGTAAAACTCATGACACTCCACAATAGTAAAGGCCTCGAGTTTGAAACGGTATTTCTGGTAGGGCTTGAAGAAGAACTCTTTCCTCACATCCATTCAGAAGAGTCCATTGAGGAAGAGAGAAGGCTTTGCTATGTGGGGATGACGAGAGCTAAGAAAAAGCTCTATCTCTCCTCCGCCCTCTATCGCTACATGTGGGGAACAGCCCGATTTATGAAACCCTCTAGATTTTTAAAGGAGATCCCTCAAGAGTTTATCGAGAACCTGTCTCTACCCTCCTTTGAGAGGGAAGAACCATTCATGAGTTCCTCTCTAGAATTTAGTCCAGGAGATCAGGTCGTTCATAAAGAGTTTGGAGTGGGAACCATAAAAACCGCATACGAAGGTTCTTTTGGTCTCATGTATGATGTTTACTTCTCTCAAACGAATAGCCACCGAACGCTCGTCGCAAAGTTCGCAAAACTCCAGCCCTTTTCATAACTCACCTGAGGTCTAGTGAGTTAACATACTGAATTGAAAAAACTACCAAATAATTACTTTAATCCATTAATAGGAGGAGTAGAACATTTTTTAGAGGGAGCTATGGAATTTTTACAGGATATTTTTTCTCTCGTCGGACGAGTGCTCATTGCAGGAGTATTCCTATGGGCCTCCTATGAGAAGATGAAAAACTGGAATGCTACAGTCAGCTACATGAAGACAAAAAACATTCCTCATTTAAATATTATTTTGCCCATCGTGGTAGCGTTAAAAATTATTGGAGGCCTCTCAGTCCTTCTAGGTTGGCATGCTCACATTGGAGCGCTACTTTTGCTCTTGGTCGCGGTGAGCGCATGTCTCAAAATGCACGATTTTTGGAGATTGCATGGACCTGAGCGCAATATGGAAAAGCTCTTTTTCATGAAAGACGTAGCGGTCATTGGCGGGCTTTTTATGATCCTAGCATTAGGCGCGGGTCATTTCGGAGTGAACTAAAATTTCGAAAGCGCGGAACACCTTTTTGACCGAGATAAAACGTTTCCAATAGCGATCCCTTAATCGCAAGCCCCGGATGTTGGGAATCCAAGAGCTGGGGGTTACGACGATCCCTTTATAAAAGGAAGGCGCCCACATATTAGCCCAGGTCCTTCTTCTACAAAGCGTAAGGGTCGGTACCCCAAGGGCGGAGGCCAAATGCCCCAGTCCAGAATCATTGCCCACAAGGTACGCTGATTCGTAAATAAAGCGTGCTAAACAATCCAGATTGGAAAAGAGCTCGATCGGAAATCCTACTCCCTCCCATCCTTCTTGCGTACCAGGGATAAACACCGGTTGATAACCAACGCGCTTAAGACAATGGGCCAACGCAAGAAATTTTTCCTTCGGCCAGTTGCGAGTCGCCCTTGCACTCGTAGGATGAATCACTACTCTTTTCAGCATTTTACCCCAAACAGCATCTGTCGGAGGGATAAATCCATTGCTCTGAGTAGTCTTCGGTAGACGAAGTATTTTCTCACAGAAGGTGATCAAATTCGAGGCGATCGAAACGCTTGGATCTGTCAAACAGTCAGAGTAATAGGGTTCATTGACAATATTTTTCGATGGATAGAGATAAATGACTTTGATTTTGTCGGGAAAACGCCTTTTCCCCTCCTGGATCAGTGTGAGCACAAAAAGGTCTGTATCATTGTGAACCACAAAAAACCAGTCGTAGCTTTGCAAAATCCGCGGTAGCTCATCGAGATTTGGATAGGGATGCACCTCAAGGTGGGGAAACCAATTTTTCATTGACCCTATGGCGTTTTGATACGTATCGACCTTCCAGCCATTTAGCTGCAGATTATTGGAAAGAACAAGGGAGTTTACGCCATCGCCCAGTCCATTATGACAAAAAATAGCCGCCCTTTGTGCCATAGAGTACACTCCTTAAAAGAGCCCATTGTAACGAGTTGAGGAAAAGAGAATCAACCGCCTTGTTTTCCGATGGGAGCTATGCTATGGGAAGGGAAGGAGCCCCAACTGCCATGAAACCTAGCCTCTTTTTAAAGCTTGCCCCAGAAAGAAGGCTTGTCCTCAGCTATGTCATGCAACAAGCCCTTCATATTCTCCAAATGCCTCAAATCGATCTCGGACAATGGCTCCTCGAGGAGATCGAAAAAAACCCTTTGTTAGAAATAGACTCCTATAAACGATCCGCCGCCCCTGATCCAGAAATTCCCTCTCCCATTTCTTTTTATGATCACTTACTTTCTCAGTTAAGAGACACTTTTTCAGACAAACAAGAAAGAAAAATCGCTTATAAGTTCTTAGGTGAACTCGACGAAAGGGGCTTTTTGCCTGAAGAGCTACTCGTCAAAGGCCCCGCGGCCAAAATCCTAACCATCATGCAGAGCTTTGAGCCGCCTGGCATTTTTGCTAGAAATTTAAAGGAATGCCTTCTCATCCAATTAAAAAGGCAAGGCAAGCATTTCACCTATCAGCTCGTCGACCAGTGCTTCGAAGATTTGCTGCACGCCAGATTTACCCTCATTCGAAAAAAATTTGGCAAGGTTGACTTTGCTGCCGTCATCCACGATCTTGCCAGACTCAACTTAAGACCCTCCCATAGCTTTGGCCGTGAACCTCTCTTTCCCATCTACATCGACCTAAAAATAACCAAAGTTCAAGGGGGCTGGTCGCTAGAACTTGTAGAAGATGAACTCCCCACTTTCCATATCAAGGATGAATATCTTAACCTCAAACCTGAATCCACAGAAGAACATTTAGCCCTAAGAGACTTTAAAACACAGGCAAAATGGATTTTTCGTTCGCTCCAACGAAGAAGAAAACTTCTGAAAGAGTTAGGAAAACTGCTGCTTTCTAAACAATGTGCCTTCTTAGAAGCTAAGGGACCTCTAAAGGCCCTTGGTATGAAGGAAATCGCCGAAAAGCTAGGCATTCACGAATCGACCCTGTCAAGAGCTGTGGCAGGGAAATACGCAGCGACACCAAGAGGAATTTTACCCATTCGGGGGTTGATCACAAAAACCCCAGAGGCGCTAGACGCGAGGAGCACGCTAGAAAAACTCGTCGAGACGGAGAATAAAGAACATCCCTTAACAGACCAGGAACTGGCTCACAAACTCAAGGAAAAAGGATATCCTATCGCTAGAAGAACAATTGCAAAGTACCGCACTCAGCTAAAAATCGGATCCGCCACCCAAAGAAAATATCTCTAACTCACCTTACGCCCATAAGGCCTCCTGTGTGCGTAAGGTGAGTCCCTAAGTTTTTAGAGCCAAGCGCCACTCTTTATCTGGGTGATGAAACAGGATCACTGCGATTACTGCAGCCCCGGTAAAACCAGCGAGCAGTAAAAAAGCCGCTTGATATTTGCCCGTAAGATCGATGAAAAAGCCTGTTAAAAGGGGCGCTATAATTCCTGCAGCAGAAAGAAAACTAGAAGTAAGCCCCTGCGCAGTCCCAGCCCGCTCCTTAGCAACATCTATGTTCACACTAAAAAAAGCAGGTTGGGGTAAAAGTCCAAAGCCAAGACCAAGACTTAAGAATACAAGAGATAATCCCAAGGTGTCCGTAAAGCCAAGTAGAACAAAAAAAAAGGTAGCAAGCAATTGACTCACCCAAATCACATAAGAGCGAGATAACCTGCCCGAACCCGTTTTTTTGTAAAGATAATCTGTAATCGCCCCGCCAGCTTTTAAGAACATTGCCCCCACCAGCCATGGAATCGTAAGATACCACCCCACGCTTTTTAAATTCAGGTTGTGCTGAGTGAGAAAATAGCCGGGCAGCCAAAGGGTGGCAAAAAAGAGCATGTAACCAAAAGCAAAATAGGCAACATTATTAGCCAGAAGAACCGGATGAAAGATCAAATAGCGCCAATCGACCAATGATTTTTTCTTCTCAACATCCATTAAAGAAGGAGTCTCGATGAGTTTTCTCTCCTCAGCATTGACAAAACGACAATCTTTCGGCTGATCCCTATAACAAAGATACCAAAGCAAAGACCAAAGGATTCCAGAAAGACTAATAATAAAAAACATCGCTCGCCACCCAAAATCTGCCACAAGATAAGAACAGACGGGCGAACCTACAACAGCCGAAAGAGGGATCGCAACAAGACCCAAAGAAAGCGCACGGGCCCTTTCCATAGGAGAAAGCCACCGACCCACAGTATGGGTAATCGCCGGAAAATGGGGCCCTTCCGCAACCCCCAACAGCAAGCGGATTGCAATAAAGCTCCAAAACCCAACAGCCGCCCCCAAAAGGCCCACACAGATAGACCAGCTCGTAGCCGCTAAGGGCCATACCACCCGAGCCCCCCATCTATCGACTAAGTGGCCTCCATAAACGGTAAGAAAAATATATCCCAAACCAAAAGCGGAAAGAATCATTCCAAATTGCGTATCGGTAAAATGAAATTCCTCTTTCAAAGGCCCAATGACAAAAGAAATCGCAGACCGGTCGACAAAATTGATGAGAGTAATAAAAAAGATCAAGAGGGCGACAAACCAACGATAATTTGTATGCTTCATTTGAGTATATCTCGTAAATATTCTGTGTTCACTAAATTCCTGCCCGAAAGTCTTTGCAAGATGCAAACGGGGGATTTTTCAGGACATAAGAGAAGGCTTTGCGGCACAATGAACGTTTGCTCTAGCGCGTATTGTCCAGCCAGAGCTGCATGAGAGACAGCGTCTGTAAAAACAACCCAGCACGAACCGGGCGGGAAGTCCCAATGATCCTTATGGCAAGTGTTTTGAAACGTTTGATTTTCCTTCATAAAATGGTGCATCTGAAGCATAAAATGATCGTAGGGGGAGCGACACGTCACCTTTAGTCCTGCCATAGAGAGCCACTGTTTCATTTTTCTCCCGATCCGGCTTTTCCAATCGTATTTCGTAGAAGGCGGAATAGACACCTCGCCAGCATATTTTTCTGCGAGGGTTTCAAAACCTTCTGAGGTGATCCAGTGCCTGCTCTCTTTGGGATTGATATTGGTAAAAAAGCGTAAAATCCTCGATCCATGAAGAGGCCTTGTAGGAAAAACATCGACGTGAAGGAGATCGTTTCTTGCTCGGACACGGAGCTTTCTCCCTTTTTCCTGAAAGGGCCTAAAAGAAGCGTAGTCAAGCTTCCAACCTTCTGAGTAGGGACTGAGAAGATTGGTTAAAAAGCCAGTAACGCTCTGAGAGTAATTCCGGAGCACACGTCTTAACCTCTCAGTCTGTTCAGGAGCTTCGGTGTTGTGATTAGAAATCTGATCTTCCGAAGGCTTGTAAGCAATATTTTTTCTAGATTTGGATCCCCCCTGTTTTTGTCTGAGAAGAAAATCGATATCCTCTGGAGAAAAATCAAACGGAATGGCCGGAAAAAAAAGGATATTCCCATTTTCTAAAGCCTCACAGTATTGCAACGGATCTTGCGTTTTTTCTAATCCTACAACTATTTTTTGCGTCATCAGCCGTCCCCTTTTAAATAGGCTTGTATTACTCTCCAACGAAGCTCTTTCTGCTCTTTGGCATAATCTCGGATACTCTCCCCTCTAGCAAATCGGACAATTTCCGCATCACTAAGCCGAAATAGAATCGATCGCATCCGCCGTTTTTCGGCCACACATTGTAAAATCTCTCGGCCTGCGCGCTTCAAAACGCGATGGGTCCGGTATAAACGAATAAGCCCCAAAAAAAGCCACAAAAGAGCAGCTAAGTAAAAACCATGTAAAAACATTCCAGCAAGAGAAAAAAGAAGAAAGGGCCATACTTCCCATGGTTTTCGAACGATCGGACCTAGCAAACGGCACCATTTTTTTTGAGAGGTCATGTAAGCAAAAAATTCTTCGAAACGACTCTCCTGAAAACCGCTTCTTGCCGCATGAACCGCTTCATGGGCTAAAATCTCTTCCCGATCATACAGCCCTAAATAACTCCCCCTTCTAAGGGACATCCTCAGTTGGATGGAATCAAGCTGCCTACCCTGAATCCAACTCGCCGCTCCTTGCCAGGGAGCAAGATTCCGGCTGGAATAAAAAGCACAAATGTAAAACGGCTTTACAGCATACATCTGGTAAAGATGCGTCCTAACCCAGTCCCAGTGAGGCTCTGGAATCCACGAGCCCTCCTCAAATTTTTGTTTCGAGGCGTCCGCTCTTTGAAAAAACTCCTCCTGGGTCTCTCCAGGTCCGGGGATCAACCCATTTTTATCTAGTGCAAGCAAATCAGCATCTGTCATATGGGGACAGTATGAGGGATTGGTGAAATCCTTTCTAGAAAATGTGAAATCGGCTACCATCTGTCCGATCTATAGGACGTGCATACTATGGGCAAAGCCCTCGTTATTGTGGAATCACCGGCGAAAATCAAGACGTTAAGAAAATTTCTTGGCAAAGATTTTATTTTTGAGTCTTCGATCGGTCATATCCGCGATTTGCCCCAAAAAAAATTCGGTATTGACGTAGACAATGACTTTGAGCCGGAGTATGTGACTCTTTCCGACAAGCAAGAAGTGATCAAAAAACTCCAAGCAGCGGCAAAAAAAGTAGATGTCGTCTATCTTTCCCCTGATCCAGATAGGGAGGGAGAAGCCATTGCTTGGCATATCGCTTCCATTCTTCCCAAAGGGACAAAAATCAAGCGAACAGCGTTTCAATCGATCACCAAAACAGCTGTACAAGAGTCTTTGAATAATCCCCGCGACATCGACATGGATCTTGTCGACGCCCAGCAAGCAAGAAGACTGCTCGACCGAATTGTCGGATACAAAATTTCTCCCATTCTCACAAGAAAAGTAAAACGGGGCAGAAGCGGTACTTCAGCAGGTAGAGTTCAGTCCGTCGCATTAAAGCTTGTCGTAGATCGAGAAAAAGAAATTGATGCCTTTCAACCTGTCGAATACTGGAACCTCGGCTCTTTTTTGCAACCTAAGGGAAACCCAAAAGCACGCTCTTTTGCGGCAATGCTATACTCTGTGGACGGGCTAAAAGTAGAAAAAGAGGAAGGGAAAAAAGCCTCCTTCTTAATCTCCAATGAAAAAACTGCACGGAATATTGAAGCGCGACTGAAAAAAGCTTCCTATAAAATAGCTGATGTCGAAAAGAAAGAAAAAAAACGGTACCCCGTTCCCCCTTTCATCACCTCCACTCTGCAGCAAGAAGCCAGCAGGCATTATGGCTTTTCTGTTTCCAGGACGATGAGCATTGCCCAGGGGCTTTACGAGGGAATTGACTTAGGAGCTGAAGGGGGCGAGGGTCTTATTACCTACATGCGTACCGATTCGGTCAATATTGCCCCCGAGGCCATCTCGAGTGCGCGGAAGTATATCCTCAACCGCTTTGGAGCCGAGTACCTCCCCGATCAGCCCAAGTACTACGCTTCGAAAAAGACGGCCCAAGAAGCCCACGAGGCGATTCGGCCAACCAGCCTGAGTCGAGATCCAGAAAAAATCAAGATGCATTTGACGCCAGACCAATACAAGCTCTATCTTTTAATCTGGCGCCGCTTTATCGCCTCTCAAATGAATCCAGCGATCTACGATACAGTATCTGCAGAAATTGCAACAGACCAGGGTTTGATTCTTCGAGCCAGCGGATCCGTCGTTAAATTCAATGGATATTTAGCCGCTTACGAGGAAAAACACGATACAGGCTCGATAGAAGAAGACGAGGAAAAAGGGGGGAAAACTCTGCCGCCTTTGGAAAAAAACATGCCTCTAAACCTTCTCGAAGTTTCCGCGACGCAAAGCTTCACCAAGCCGCCGCCTCACTTTACGGAAGCTTCCTTGGTCAAAGAATTAGAAAAGCTCGGCATCGGTAGGCCTTCCACTTATGCCGCCATCATGAATAAAATCCAGAGCCGAGATTACACGATCAAAGAAGGAGGCGCCTTAAAGCCGACGGAACTCGGGAAAATCATCTGTGCGATGCTCGAAGAAAATTTCCCGCCTATCATGGATGTGACTTTTACAGCGCAGATGGAAGATCAGCTTGAGCAAGTGGCCGAACATAATAAAAATTGGAAAGAGCTGATTCGAAATTTTTGGAAAGATTTTATCCCGCTTGTTGAAAAAGCGGAAAAAGAAGCTGTTGTCCCCAAAGTAGACACCGATATTACGTGTCCAAAGTGCGAACAACATCAACTACAAAAGATTTGGTCACGAAATAAATACTTTTATGGCTGCTCCAACTACCCAACTTGCGACTACACTGCCCCTATTGAAGCCCTGACCTTTAATAAGGAGGACTATGATCCAAATTTTCCTTGGGATCAGCCTTGCCCCCACTGTGGATCACCCATGATTTTGCGCCACGGACGGTTTGGAGCGTTCTTAGGCTGTTCGAAATATCCTGAGTGTAAGGGGATCGTGAACATTCCGAAAAAAGGGGAAAAGACCTACTCGTCTGAAGAACTTCCTGCCTGTCCTGCGGTTGGCTGTGACGGAAAACTTGCTGCCAGAAAGTCCCGTTTTGGCAAAACATTTTTCTCCTGTTCGAATTATCCAGATTGTGATGTCATTGTCTCAACACTCGATCAACTGAAAGAGAAGTATGTTGATCATCTGAAAACTCCTTATATAAAAAAAGCCCGAAGAGGCAAAGGCAGCAAAAAAAGTATGACACAAGAGAAGAAAAAACGGACCATGACTCAGCCAACCTACAAGGCTTCCAAGGAACTTCAGGCTGTTGTCGGGCAGGGAGAAATCACCCGTCCCGAAGCAACGAAAAAAATCTGGGATTACATCAAAGCTAAACATCTTCAAGATCCGGCAAATAAAAGACGTATTCTCCCAGATACTCTTTTAGCGAAAGTGATTGGATCAGAGCCAATCGATATGATGAAGCTCTCTGGTTTTTTGAGTAAGCATCTCAAAAAATAGCCTGTCTAATGATCCGCTTTAATCCCCAAAGGCTGCTCATCTATCTTTATGTAGCCTTGGGCCCTTTGGGAACCCTTTTGACTCCTGCATTTCTTCCCAAATCCTTTCGAAGCTACTATTTTGTCTTGCCCCTGTTTCCTCTATTCTTCCGGATTGTAAATGAGCGCATTGCAAAAATCGGAATCCTGTTTCTTCCTCTTCTGACCTATGCCTTTTTTTCTTCTGCTTGGACTGAATGTTTGGGGAAGGCCAATGAACCGCACTCCCTGTTTCGATATGGTCTACTCATCTCTCAATTTTTTTTTGTTTTGGGGGCAGCATCAGTGATCAAAAACCAAAAAGAACTCGTCTCTTTTTTAAAGACCTACCTGGTGTTTTTTTACGTTTCCCTTCTTGTAGGATATTTCTTTTTTTTCGGGTATTATCTCAAAATCATCTCCCTTGCACAGATTGCACGCTGTTCGATTCTTGTACAATTCGGGTGGGGTCTTTTGCGATTTTCTCCAGGTTCATACCCGAACGAATATGGCATTGTTTCAAGCTTCGTTCTCTCTTTCATGCTTCTGATCTATTTCGCACAAAAAGAGGCTCAATTTGGCCTTTCTAAAAAAATGCTATACATTCTTTTTTCTCTCACGTTTTTAGCCTTTCTACTTACCACCACAAGAGCCGCTTACCTCTCTTTTGCTACCAGTTTGCTGTATATCGCGATCAAAGAGAAAAAGAGGCTCAAACGACTCCTCCGCTTTTTTCTCCTAATCACTGCCATTTTTGGCGCGCTATCCTACTTTGAAATCAACATGTTTACCATTCTCAGGACAGGGTTTAGCCAGAAAATCCACCAAGGTTCTTTTGGGGAGAGGTATTTTATGTGGCAGACGGCACTAGAGCGCCTCCAAGGACATGAGTTCTTGGGCGTGGGATTCACTTCGCTCACAAACATCCACGACGTCTACATCCAGCTGCTTTTGGAGCTTGGCTTCATAGGGTCGCTGTTGTTATTTGGGGGCTTATTTTTAAGCGCCATCGAGACTTTCTTCTCTCTCAAAAAAATGAACCCCCTCGAGGAAGAGCATCGATTTTTCACAAAAGTTAGAGTTGTAGGTCTGATCAATGTGCTCTCGTTTGCTTTCACTAACCACAACCTCAACCACCATATGACATGGTTTATTGTCCTCTTAAATCTCGCAGCCCTCCGAGAGGCCCATGCCGCACTAGAATTGGCAAAGAAGTGATGCGCTTAGGATCCCTGGGATATAAAAATCAGCAGCGCTATGCGTTGTAGTCCTGCCTACAATGGTATTCGTCGTGGGAGTCTCATATTCGAGTTTAAACACGACACAATTTCCCCAGCGTGATTTGACACCAATACCCACATTGAATTTTTCCACCCAAAAAGATTGTTTTTGCGACCCCGATTCAAGAGTGTTGTCCGTATGAAATCTTCTGTCTTCATTTTGTGTGATCTTAAATGTGACGAGATCTGTCACCATACCAAATCTGAAATATGGGGTAAATATCTTATACATCGGCAAATGAATCAGCAAATAAGGTCCAAAAGAAAGGAAGTAAAGCTTGGTTGTCCCAGAATACACATCGTCACTATCATCAGATCCGGAAGCATCAGATCGGAAGTGATCTTGAAATGGACGCATAATTTGCGCAACTTTGAATTCTACATCGAGAAATTCATTGTAGGTATAACCAAGAAAAGCATTATACCCTAAAGACGGAGCTTCAGTGGTATCTTCCACATCCTGATCATTACTTGTAAAATTAGCCGTTGTAATATTATTAATTTGTCTATTTTTGTAATAGAAAAGATCAGCACAGGAGACACCCGCCCCAACATACCACTTCGTATCGCCTTCTTGGAAGAAACCACCCAACTGTGATGTGGTATTTTCCTGTGAAGTCTGGGTGGGCGCTGCAAAGGCTAGATTAGCTACCAGTAAAGAAGCAAACAAAAAGCATTTCAAGAGATCCTCCTTGTAAAAGAGTTGTTTTTCGCATTCTACTCAAAAAAAAATTTTTGGCTCCAATTTTTTTATCTACCGAATGCGAGTCAAAAATTGTCATTGAAATTATAATTCGATAAAATGTTATTGGAATAATAACGGCATACACATGAATTCTACTTTTAACCCGAGTTATCCCCAATTCCCGGTTTGTGCAGGAAACGGCAATCCCTTTTTGAACGACGTAGCGCTCGCTTCCCCTTCAATCCTTTCAGAAGTAGTGTGCGCCGTCACTACCCCCACACTTTATGGCTTTGCTTGTCAATTAATAGATTACGGACTATCCCATGTCACTCCAGCGGCTTCGCGCATTGTAAAAACCCTTTCAGGTCGTCTAAGAGGTTTGCCAGCATGTTACCACAATTCGCTCCAAGCATTCTCCAGAGTCTTTGAAAGGGGCGAAGGGCAAGCGCCTACTGAATACAGTTTCCACTTTATTCACGACAACTTCGCGAACGCAAATTTTGCCTTGCTTGGCGCATGGCTAGCAATCGGTTACGTTGTTATGGAATATGGCGTCTTCTACTAATTTTTCTAGAGACATACTGAACGTCATTAGACCTCGAGTTTGTGGAATAACTCTTTGACTTTTTGAGACTCCCCCTTCTTGGCAATTAAAAGAGCTTCTTCTGTTTCGACAATGACCAGATCATCGAGCCCGATGGTTGAAATGATTTTTTTTCCGCCAATAATTAAGCTGTTAGTCGTATTGACCGCCAGGACTTTGCCTATTTTGACATTTTTGTCTTCATCTTTTTCGAGAACCTCATACACACTATCCCAAGAACCCACATCAGACCAGGAAACTGCCAGAGGACAGACCAGAATGTTTTTCGATTTTTCCATAAGAGCGTAGTCGATGGAAAGATTGGGCATCTTTTCAAAAGAAGCTGTGGCTTCCACAAGACCTTTCTGAAAGAGCCGGTGCATTGTTAAACAGTGCGTCTCTAGTTCCCTCCAAAACGTTCGGATCGTAAAAAGAAACATCCCTGAATTCCAGAAAAAATAGGGACTTTTAAGGTAGGTTCTAGCCGTTTCAAGATCTGGTTTTTCCACAAACCTCTTGATATAGAAACAAAAGGGATCGTAAGAACGGCTGATTTCAATGTACCCATACCCCGTATCCGCTCTATGAGGCCGTATTCCAAACGTAATCATGTGCTCTTGGGGGTTGAGCTGTCCCAGCATTCCAATGAAAATCGCCTCCGGCTCGATCAGATGGTCAGAAGGCACCACGAGAATAGGTTCGTCCTCTTTTGCCCCATATTTTTCCTGAAGGGTTTTGATTGCAAGGCCGATGGCAGGAGCCGTGTTTTTTCGAAAAGGCTCTATAGCAAGCGGACAGTAAGCATCCATTTTTTTCAGCTGCTTTTCCACTAACTTACAGTGTAGCTCATTCGTTGAAACAATCACCTGATCAATCAAAGGGGCTTTTTGAAGCCTTCGGACCGTCTGTTGCAATAAAGAGGGACCTGCACCAAAATTAAGAAACTGCTTCGGAAAATTTTCTTTAGAAAGAGGCCAAAGCCGCTTCCCCTCTCCTCCAGCAAGTACAATCGCCTTCACGTTTTTTCCATTACAAATTGTTCCAATGCATGATTGAATTTCTTTAGCGAAAATTCTTCCGCCCTTTTCCGACATAAGCCTGAATCAAAGTCCATCCGTTCAAAAGCTTCCACCGCTTCAATGAGAGAAGCGACCGTCTGTTCGCGAAAAAAAAGTCCCGTTTCACTCGCAACAACAGTTTCTAAAGCGCCCCCTTTGCCAAAAGCGATCACAGGCGTTCCCGCAGCCATCGCTTCCACAGGAAGAATGCCAAAATCTTCCAAAGCTGCAAACACAAAACTTCTGGCATTTTGCATGTATTCCAAAAGCTTTGTATGCGACTGAAAACCCAAAAGCTCCACGTTGGAAGAAGCTTTTTTCTTCACTTTTTCAAACTCTGGTCCTTCCCCAATGACTACAAGCTTCCTTTGAGGCATATGAGAAAACGCCTCAACAATCAAATCGATCCTTTTGTAAGGAACGAGTCGGGAGGCTGCGAGATAATAGGAATCTTTCTTTTTTTTTTCAGGAAAATCGTCAATGTCCACACCCGGATAAATCACAGCGGCCTTCCGACCGTAGAATTTCTCAATTCTTTTTGCCACATAATGTGAATTGGCAATAAAGTGATCGACTCGATGGGATGAATGCACATCCCATCCCCTTAAATAGTGAAGGCAACATTTTGCCACCCACCCTTTAAGACCTCGATCTAATTTAGATTCTCGTAAGTACTCATACATGAGATCCCACGCATAGCGCATTGGGGTATGACAATAGCAGATGTGCACTTGACCGGGACCTGTAATCACCCCTTTTGCAGCGCAGTGAGAAGAGGAGATAACCACATCAAAAGAGGTCACATCAAAATGCTCAATTGCAAGAGGAAATAGGGGAAGATAGCGTTGATACTTCCTGCTTGCCTTAGGGAGCCTTTGAATAAAGGAAGGTGTAATGTCTACGTTCTCAAAATAGGTATTTTTCAACGCCTCCCCATCTTTGACAAGTGTGTAAATAGGAGAGGGAAACAGTCTATGGATCGCCTCTAATACCTTTTCACTTCCGCCTATTCCACTGATCAGCCAGTCGTGAACAATGATACTACGCATGAACACTCGCTTCAAAAAGTTTTAAATGCTCTTCTGCAGTTTTTTTCCAACTAAACATTTTTACTCTCTGAAAACCTTTTTGGATGAGATTTTTTTTCAGCTCCTGATCCGTTACAATGCGCCGAATCGCTTCCGTAATCTCGCTAGCATTGTTAGGGTCAAAATAAAGACTGGCATCAGAGCAAACCTCAGGAAGGCTCCCAGCTTTTGAGACAAGAGTGGGACATCCAGAAGCCATCGCCTCCAGAGGAGGCAAACCAAACCCCTCATAAAGCGATGGAAACACCAGAGCTTCTGCCATATTATATATATGGCATAAATCCCCCTCTTCAATCTCTCCGTAAGGCGTTCCTTTCCCCACCATCACAAGCGCCAAATCGGAAAGTTGAACATTCTGAAAAGCAGCTTTGAGCATATGCAGATTTTTATGGGGCTTGTTATTCCCAACATAAAGAATAAATTTTTTGGGCAGGCGGTACCTGCCCCGCACTGCACTCGAAGGGGACAACACTTTAAAGCGCCTCTCGTTTGCCCCCAAAGGAATCACATGCACTTGACGAGGTCCAAAATGTTTTTGGATTTCCCCTTTTGTAAAATGCGAAACTGTGATGATGATATCGGAGGCAAGCGCTTTTTTAAGCATGAATTTCGCATACGATTTTTGAAGAGGCGTCCCAAATTCCAAATGGCAAAGGTCGTGAATGGTCACAACCTGCTTTTTTGCACTAATAGGCAAAATAGGAACGTTGTAATGGGGCGAGAAAAAAAAATCGCAGGTTGGGATACGCATCGGATACAACAACTGTTCACGGAACGAGTAAATCGGCGTATTAAATACGATCTGATCAAACCCTTGCGCCCAGTCATATCCTAACTGATCCACCAGAAGAGTCACCCGTAAAAACCCTTTTCGAAAAAAAGAGAGGATTTCGCAGATATATCTTCCAATCCCCGAAGACAACGCCATTCTTGCATCAATACAAAGATCTATCATATAGTTATAAAGAGAATCTCAGAATGTGTAGGAAATGAAAAGAAAAAAAGTTCTTATGGCCTGCTCGAACCCTTGGAATTCCGTATTTCAAGTTGGCAGTCACCATTTGGCGCATCAATTGTTACACATGGGCTACGAAGTCGCTTTTATCTCAGACCCAATCTCCCCCCTTCATCTTGCGCGCGGCAAGGAGCTGAAAAAACGGCTGCAACTCTACGCACAACCAAGCTCGAAACAAGAACCGCTCTGGGCCTATGTGCCAGGCGCCCTTTTCACACCCCATAACGCCCCTTTGCTTCGCTCCCGCTGGCTCTACAAACATTGGCATCAGCTTACGTTCCCCTCTTTAATCAAAAAAGCGCGCGCCCATGGATTTCAGGAGGTAGACATTCTCTACTTTGACTCGCCCCTTCAATCCTTTTGGCTGAACACCCTCTCTTTTCGAAAAAGCGTGTTTCGCGTTCCAGACCGAAATGCAGGCTTTCAACATATCCCTCCCGCGTTCTTACAGCAAGAACAAGAGCTGATTCAAAAGGTCGATGTCGTTCTTTCCTCTGCAAAAACCCTCTCTGAAGAAATCCCAGGCTCCATTCACTTCCCGAATGGCGTCAATCTCGGCCATTTTTCCAAGCCGAGAAAAGAGCCTGAAGAATACAAAACTATCCCAAGACCCATTGCTGTTTATGTCGGCGCTATGGAATATTGGTTCGATGCTGCTCTACTCAAACAGCTTGCAAGTGCCTTTCCGGCCGTGTCATTTGTCCTTATCGGCCCCATGAAAAAAAACCCCTTCCAGGCCTTTTCCAATATCTATGCCTTGGGCCCTAAAGAATACGCTTCCATTCCCGGGTATTTACAGCACGCCCAAGTGGGAATCATCCCCTTTGATGTAAAGGGATATGCTAAGCTAATCGATGCTGTGAATCCACTCAAACTCTATGAATACATGGCCTCTTCTCTCCCCGTAGTCGCAACCCGATGGAAAGAGCTCGAATACCTCAATTCCCCCGCTTATCTTGCCGATTCTTTTGAAGAATTTGAAAGAGCGCTCGAAAAGGCTCTTGCCTTTCCCCCACAATCCGTTCGAGAATATGTAGAAAAACAAGACTGGTCCTTCCGCGCCAAAGAGTTGATCGAGCTCTTGAGATAAACAGTTTGAATCTATATTCTCAGAGACTTGATGAGAATCTTAAGCGTCTTTGGCACACGGCCTGAAGCGTTGAAAATGGCCTCGATCATCAAAGGTCTTTCTCTAGAAAGAGGGGTCGAGTCCTTAGTCTGCGTTTCTGCCCAACATCGGTATATGCTCGATCAGGTGATCCATTTGTTTGGTATCCGAGTCGATTATGATCTAAATATCATGAAGCCTGGGCAAAGTTTAACGGAAGTGACAACTTCTATACTCGAAAACCTCAAAGGCGTTCTGCAAGAAGTACAACCTGACCTTCTCCTCGTACAAGGCGATACGACGACCGCCTTTGCTGCGGCTCTGGCAGCGTTTTATGAAAAAATTCCTGTAGGACATGTGGAGGCGGGTTTACGAACACAAGATCGGATGACTCCCTACCCTGAAGAGATGAACCGAAGACTGATCTCCTCTCTTGCGAAATACCACTTTGCTCCCACTCCAAGATCCAAAAACAATCTCCTTCAAGAGGGCGTGTGCCAAGAAAGGATCTTTGTGACCGGGAACACGGGCATCGACGCCCTGTTGTTCACAATGGAACAGTTGAAAAAAAAGCCCGAGCTCGCCCCAAAGCCGTTTCCGTTTTTGGACCCTGGGAAAAAACTCATCCTCGTTACAGTCCATCGAAGGGAAAGTTTTGGGAAGGGGTTTTTCTCTATCTGTAAAGCATTGCAACGGCTTGCCCAAAGGAAGGACGTTCACATTCTCTTTCCTGTCCACCTCAATCCCAATGTGCGAAAACCTGTCTACGAGCTTTTAGGAGAAGAAAAAAACATCCATCTCATCGAACCCCTTGATTATTTCTCTTTTGTCCACCTGATGAGCCAATCTACTATAGTTCTCACAGATTCTGGAGGCATACAGGAAGAGGCCCCGTCCTTAGGAAAGCCTGTGTTAGTGCTTCGCGAGCTCACAGAAAGGCCTGAAGCGCTAGAGGCGGGGACAGCCATCCTCGTCGGAACAAATGAGACAAAAATCCTCTCTGAGACGGAAAAACTTTTAGAAGATCCGCTCCATTACCAAACCATGGCTCAGACCCATAACCCCTACGGCGACGGCCGCGCTGCAGAAAGAATTCTTGAACAGCTTCTAAGGTCATGTAAAGATGCATAAAAAAGTATCCGTTTTTGGTCTTGGCTATATCGGTCTTTCTACCGCTGCAATTTTAGCAAGCCGCGGATGCGAGGTCGTTGGCGTCGACATCAATGCAAACGTGGTGGCAACGATTAATCAAGGAAACATCCATATCGTCGAGCCATACCTTGAGGAGCTCGTTCATTCTGCAGTCTTTCATGGCAAGCTCAAAGCCGCTTTGACGCCTGAAAAATCCGATGTATTTCTCATCGCCGTACCCACGCCATTTCAAAACGACCATAAACCCGATCTTTCTTATATCGAAGCTGCCGCAAAAGCCATGATCCCCTTCCTTGAAGCTGGCAATCTCATCATCTTGGAATCCACCCCGCCTGTAGGAACGACAGAAAAGCTCAAAACGTGGCTTGGAAGGGACGACCTTTTCATCGCCTATTGCCCAGAAAGAGTCCTGCCTGGCCAAATTTTACAAGAGATCGTGAACAATGACCGAATCATCGGAGGTTTGAGCCCCAAGTGTGCCGAAAAGGCCAAAGATTTCTATCAGATCTTTGTGAAAGGAGAATGTCTTCTCACCGATGCAAGAACAGCAGAAATGACCAAGCTTACAGAAAATGCCTTTCGCGATGTAAACATCGCTTTTGCCAATGAACTTTCTCTCATTGCTGAAAGACTGGGCATCAACGTTTGGGAACTTATCCGGCTGGCTAACCGCCACCCGAGGGTCAAGATCCTCCAACCAGGACCCGGCGTGGGAGGCCACTGCATTGCAGTCGATCCTTGGTTTATTATCGATGCAGCACCAGACATCGCAAAACTCATCCGAACCTCTCGAGAGGTCAATGACAGTAAGCCCCTCCATGTGCTGAAGCGGGCCAAAGAAATGCTCAAGGGATTGAAAAACCCCATTGTCGCTTGTTTTGGACTCTCCTTTAAAGCGGATATCGACGACATCAGAGAAAGCCCAGCGTTAGAAATTGTCAAACACCTCGCCAAGGAAAATATCCAAGAGCTTCTCATAGTAGAGCCGCACCTCAAAACGCTTCCTCAAGAGCTCCACCTTCCTCACGTGCGGCAGATGGAGCTTCAAGAGGCCGTGCAAAAGGCGGATCTACTCCTTCTTTTGGTCAATCACCAACCGTTCATAAAGCTGGACCGAGCGCTTTTAAAAGGTAAACCAATCCTCGATACGCTAGGAGTGTGGGCGTGAAGCAAGTATTATTAAAACAAGGCCAAGCTCTGATTGAAGACATTCCCGCACCCATGGATGAAGAGGGATATTCCCTGATCTATGTCTCCCATTCCTGTATTTCGACAGGAACCGAGCTCAGCGGCCTCAAGGAAAATGGAATCCCTCTTTGGAAAAAGGCGCTCAAGCACCCAGAAAAGGTGAAAAAAGCCTTTGCGATGTTGGCGACCAAGGGCTTTTCGAAAACGAAAAGCATCCTTCAGGGACAGCTCTCATCGGGCGTTCCTTCAGGCTATAGCGCCGCAGGAACGGTCCTGGGAACCACACAACGTGTGGCCTGCGCTGGAGCTCAGTGCGCCCACCACGCTGAGATCATCCAGGTTCCAGACAATTTGATGGTTCCCATTCCAGAGAATGTGGGGTTTGCCGAAGCGAGCACAGTCGCTTTAGGCGCTATCGCCCTTCAAGGCATTCGACGTGCCCAACCTACCCTGGGCGAAACATTTGCAGTGATCGGTCTCGGTTTTTTAGGACAAGTGACGGGGCAACTTCTCCAGGCAAACGGATGTAGAGTCTTCGGGATCGATCTCGATCTGAAAAGAGTGGAGCTTGCCGAAACATTTGGGCTTTTATCCTCCTTTCCTAGCCACCTAGAAGTCGACGGAGTGATCATCACGGCTGGAACCGCTTCTAGTGAAGTGATCTCCCAAGCCTTTCAACTATGCCGCAAAAAAGGGCGCGTTGTTTTGGTAGGAGACGTGGGGCTTCACTTAAAGCGCACAGATTTTTACAAAAAAGAACTCGATTTTCTCATCTCTTGCTCCTACGGTCCAGGCAGATATGATGACCGCTATGAAGAACAGGGCTTTGATTATCCAATGGGCTATGTCCGTTGGACAGAAACTCGTAATATGGAAGAATATTTACATCTCCTTGCTCAAAAAAAGGTGGATGTTAGCCCCTTCGTGCAGTCCATTTTTCCTGTCGATCAGGCAGCTGATGCTTACGCTTTTTTGAAAGACAAAGAAAAAAAGCCTCTTTTAGCCCTTCTTTCTTACCCTCCCCCTATAAGCGTCAATAGAGTTGTGTCCAATCCTCGCGCAAGCCCCTGTTCCAAAGAGCAGCTACAAGTCGGACTCATTGGGGCAGGGGGATTTGCAAAAGAGATGCATCTTCCCAACCTTCAATCACTCAAAGAATACCGCTTAAAAGCCGTTGTCAGCCGATCTGGCGACAATGCCAAAGCAACGATGCGCCAATTTGAAGCGTCTTATGCAACGACAAATCCTCAAGAAATGCTGCAAGATGCGGAGATAGATCTTGTCATCATTGCAACACGCCATCACCTTCATATGAACCAAGTGTTAGAAGCTCTTCAGGCGGGCAAGCACGTGCTGGTTGAAAAACCGCTTTGCCTTAACAAACAAGAGCTGGAAAAGATTTTGGATTTCTATGCCAAAAATCCTGACGGCCCAATCCTTCTGACAGGGTTTAATCGCAGGTTTTCAACCTACGCCAAAAAGATCCATCAAGTGGCGCAAAAACGGGTCAACCCCATGGTGATCAACTACCGAATGAACGCAGGCTTCCTTCCTCTTCAGCATTGGGTGCATGGCGAAGAAGGGGGGGGGAGAAACATTGGCGAAGCATGTCATATTTATGATCTTTTTACCTTTCTCACTGGCTCTAAGGTCCAGACAATCGATGCGCACTCCATCCAGTCCGCAACACATGACAATTTTATCGCCACCATGAGCTTTCAAGACGGCTCGATCGCCACCCTGACCTATACATCCTTAGGCCCCAAAGATTATCCTAAAGAGCAAATGGAAATTTTTATGGATGGCCAAGTTCTTGTCATGAATGATTATCAATCGCTGAATGTTCCAAAATTCGCAAGCAAGCAAGCTGAAAAAGGGCAAAAAGAAGAGCTCGTGGCCCTTGCCAAAGCCATCCGCGAGGGAGGCCCTTGGCCGATTCCTCTTTGGCAGCAGGCCCAAGCGATGGACATCGCTTTTAGGGTGGAGGAATGGTTGTAAGATGTGTGGTCTCACGGGTCAGTTGATTTTTGATGGAAACGCTCGTACGCTTCAACCATCGCTTCTACAGGCGATGACCGATACCATGAAGCACCGAGGGCCAGACGGAGAGGGAATCTGGATTGCAGAAGATGGCAAAGTAGGATTTGGATTCCGGCGCCTTTCGATCGTCGACCGTTCAACAAGTGCAGATCAGCCCATGTCCAGCGGCTCCGTGCATCTCGTTTTTAATGGAGAAATTTATAACCATCTAGACATCCGAAAGGAACTTTCCCACTATCCTTGGAAAACAGACCACTCAGATACCGAGGCCCTTCTCCACGCCTATGAAGAGTGGGGTATTGATTTTGTCCATAAGCTGAGAGGCATGTTTGCCATCGCCCTTTGGGACGCTCGAACAAAAGAGCTCTGGCTCATTCGAGATCGGATCGGCATCAAGCCTTTATACTATAGCGTGCACTCTGACTACATCCATTTTGCCTCAGAAATTAAAGCTCTCCTTCAAAACCCTGAACAAAAACGAGCAGTGCATGAAGAGGCCTTGTACCATTACCTCTCTTTTTCAATGACCCCAGCACCGCAAACTCTTTTTGACGGCATTCAAAAGCTCTCTCCCGGCACATGGCTCCGAATCCGTAGCGACGGATCCATGTTAGAAAAGCGCTACTGGGATGTTTGGGACCACACAAATCCGCTCATTGGTCATTCAGAAGAAGAAGTGGCTGAAAAAATACTCAGCGAGCTGAGAATAGCAGTGAATTTGCGTAAAATGGGCGATGTGCCAATAGGCGTATTCCTCTCCGGAGGGATTGACTCTAGCACTAATGCCGCCCTCTTTTCTGAAAATAGCCCTCCGATCAAAACCTTTAGCATCGGCTATCAAGGAGATTATGCGTCTTGTAAAAATGAGCTCCTCTTTGCAAAACGCATGGCCAAGGAAGTGGGGGCAATGTACCACGAAAAACTCCTCACCGTTGAAGACCTCATCGATTTCCTTCCCAAGATGATCCATTTGCAAGACGAGCCGATTGCAGATCCTGTCTGCGTCCCCGTGTACTACGTATCAAAACTGGCCAGGGAAAATGGGGTCATCGTCGCTCAGGTAGGAGAAGGTGCTGATGAGCTTTTCTTTGGATATCCAAGCTGGAAAAACTTTCTGAAACTGCAAAAAATGGATCATTGGCCCGTTCCCCGCCTCTTAAAGAAAATGGGCCTTTTTGGTCTTAGAAAGTGCGGGAAAGGCGCCTCTTCTCAATATGAATGGCTACGAAGAGGGGCGGAGGGGCTGCCGATCTTTTGGGGGGGCGTGGAAGCGTTTACCGAAGTGCAAAAAAAAAGACTCCTTTCTCCTCGCCTGCAAGAGAAATTCAAAACTTTTACATCCTGGGAAGCCATTCAACCTATTTACCGCCGTTTCCAAGAAAAAGCGTGGGAGCCCTCTATCCTTCACTGGATGAGCTATATGGATCTCAACATGAGACTTCCTGAGCTTCTTCTCATGAGGGTTGACAAAATGAGCATGGGGGTTTCTTTGGAAGGGCGCGTTCCGTTTTTGGACCATAAATTTGTGGAGCTTGCCATGAGTATCCCAGAAGCGATGAAAACCAAAAATGGGGTAAGCAAATACATCCTGAAAAAAGCAGTGCGCGGGATCATTCCAGATGAACTCATCGACCGGCCCAAACAGGGCTTTGGCGTTCCAATTTACGAGTGGCTTTATGGTAAATTAGGCGATCAAATGCGCAAAGAGCTCGAGTTTTTTTGCAAAGAAACCGATTTTTTCAATCGAGATGAGGTAATGAGCTATTTTGATCGAGGTTATGCAGCCCACTGTTGGTATCTATTCAATCTTGCCCTTTGGTGGAAACAATTCATTTTCGATCAGCCTGTCCACAATCTCCTATGGAACTGTAAAACTCAATGCCAGCTTCCAGCGGTCCAAGAAACAGATTCTGCCCCTGATGTAAAACAAGTGCTTTGTTACAAAACTTACGAACGACCTCAAGAGAGTGGGAAGTGAGAACGACGATTTGGCTCTGGTGGAGTAAATATTCCAATCTTTTTTCCGCTTTATTCATAAAATGCCGGTCTCCCACACCGATCACTTCGTCCATGATCAAGATCTCCGATTGCATACTAGTAACAATGCCGAAAGCAAGCCTTAACTTCATACCTAGGGAATAGGTACGAATGGGAAGTTTGAGATGATCTCCGATGGCAGTAAACTCTTCGATCTCTCCGAATTTTTGTATCATTTCCTTTCGGGTCTTCCCCTTTAAAATCCCGACCAAGATGATGTTTTCGTACCCGTTGATATCGGGACTCATTCCAGAACTGATGTCCAAAATGGAGTAAATAGACCCCTTCACGCTGAGCCGGCCGCTACTGGGAGTATAAATGCCGGCAATCGCTTTCAATAGGGTGCTCTTTCCCGCTCCATTTTTTCCCAACAAAGCGACCCGATCTCCTGGCCCAAATCGCGCCGAGATTTTATCGAGGGCTATATGAACTTTGATAGAGATGTTTTCCTTTTCGCGCTGAAATAAAGAACGAACTACAGATTTCTTCAAGGATCTTGGCTCCAGATAAGAGAAGTAATCGAGAGATAATTGATCGATGTGTATTTCAGCAGCCATAGCCCTTAAATCCAAAAGATCACTTTGTGTTCAAATTTTTTTACGACCCAGGAAAAAAGCAATATCCCCAATAAACTAAAGAAAAAAATCCCCATGAGGTCTTGTCTTCCAAAGGAGATCCCTAAAAGGGGTTTGCGAAGCAGTTCTATGGCATAATAGAGGGGATTCACATAGAGAAACCCTTGATATTTTTCTGGGAGAAGCTCCGGAGTCCACATAACAGGAGTAATAAAAAATGCGACTTGTAACACACTCGAAATAATGGCCCCTACATCAGGGTAACGGGCGCTTAAAAAGGCGAGTGCTGTCGAATAAAAAAGGGCATTCAAAGTGAGAATCAGTAAAGGCAGAGGAAGCATCAAGCAGTAGTAAAGAGGGTTCATGTGATACACAAGGGCCACGACCGCATAAACGGGAAGAGTATGCAATAAGACAAGAAGGTTTCGAAAGACCAAGCGGTATAGTTGAAGCACACTGGGAAGGCTGAAGTTTTCCAAATAGGGTTTTGCGTCGATGAATATTCTCGCGCTCTCAAGAATGATCATCGAGATGAAATTCCACGCGATCATCCCTGTTGCAAAGTAGGGGAGATAAGTGCCACGTTGAATTTTGAACAACGCACCATAAAGAAATCCCATGGACAGAACACTAACAGCCGTACTAATGGTGATCCAAAAGGGCCCCAACGCTGAGCCGCGGTAACGCATCAAAATATCATGAAGACCAAGAGCTCCCCAAATGCGCCAATAATAAAGAGAAGGAAAAAGCTTCAAAAGCAACATCTAGTTTGCCCATTTATCGTCACTGAGTAGACCATCCCTCGGTTCTTTTTGTCAATGCAAAGCATGAAGAAGATTGCTACTAAACATAAAAAATAATTATAATGCGAAAAAATACGTGTAGTTTTTGTGCGTTGTACTTTCTATCTAGCTAGATTGCTCATCTTGTTTCTCTCTCTCAGCGCTGAGAGACTCTCGGCAGAAGAAAATGTACGAGAGCTGGAAGAGCATTTGGATGGAATAGGAATCAAAGGGGTAGCTCTTTTTGCAGACACTTTGTCCGTTCAACCGATGGCTTCTAACGAAAGCTTTCGCGTCTATCTCGATAGCAACCTACCTTGTCCAGGGCCTGTCGGAGTTTTAGAAAGTAAATTGTTATCTCAATTTGAAAACCAGTTTATTAACCAAAAAACTCTTTTGTCAATTAGATCTGCAATTCTTCAATATTACGCCAAATATGGAGAACATGGAGTTTATGTTGAAATCCCTGAACAAGACATCTCGACAGGTGTAGTGGCTTTTGTTTTAGCTCCAGTGAAAGTGCAAGAGGTGGACTATCAGGGTAACCAATGGTTTAGCCGATCTCGAGTAGAGAAAGCGCTTCAAGTGGAGACGGGAGAGAAGCTCAATGAACCCTTATTGTTAAATAATGTGGCGTGGCTCAACCAAAACCCGTTTCACTATTCGGAGGTCGTTCTTTCTCCAGGAACGAGGACAGGTAACACGAACGTGGAGGTGATCACCAAGGATCGTTTTCCTCTTAGGTTCTATGTGGGAGCGGATAACACAGGGGTTGAGTCGACAGGCAAAACGCGTTTTTTTTGCGGCATGACTTGGGGAGATGCATTTTTTGTAGATGATTTTTTGAACTACCAATTTACGAGTAATAATCACTACGACAGCTTTCATGCCCACGCTGTCAATTATACCTCCTATCTTCCCTGGCAGCATATTTTTATGCTCTATGGTGGGTATGCTGAAATTCACACAGATACGTCTGGGTTTCACGGTCAGGGGAAAGAAGCGCAAGCCTCATTTCGCTATAAGATCCCTTTTAAACCCCTTTACACGAACTTCCAGCAACAGCTCTACTTTGGTCTGGATTACAAATATGAGACGAGCGCCTTATTCTTCGTATCTACTCTCGATTTTGCGCAACTGAACAATGCTATTGCAAACCTCACACAATGGGTGCTGGGATACCAATTAGAAACTCATATGTCCTCTCACCAAGTGACTTTTCAGTCTGACTTCTATCTTTCTCCTCTCAGCTGGTTTCCTCACCAAACTCGCAACGCGTATGGCCAACTGCGCTCTCATGCCATCCCCTACTATTGCTATGGCACAATAGCCCTAGGCGACATTTATACCTTCCCTAATAAAATCGCCCTTTCTGCCCTGTTGCGAGCGCAAGCAGCCTCTGGGGCTTTATTGCCCAGTGAACAATTTAAACTGGGAGGGTACAATTCCGTTCGTGGCTATGAAGAAAGCGTATTTATTAGCGACAATGGTATCTGTCTTAATTTCGAGCTTCGAACACCTCCTCTTAGCTTGCTCAAAACCCGCAAAGATCAGCTCACCTTCTTGGCTTTTATCGACTATGGGTGGGGATATAATTTTTATTCCTTTGACGGAATCGAAAAGACCGCAGTCCTATGGGGAATAGGTCCTGGAGCGCGCTATAACGTCAATCCCTATTGCAGTCTCCGAGTCGATTATGGATTTAAACTAAATAACGTCCCTTTTGATGATCATCCACTAGGGATGTGGTATCTATCAGGAGTCATTGCTTATTAATAAATAAAGGAGTCTACAAGAGGATGTTTTACTCCGTTACCAGAGCGTGTTTTTATGTGTCGCTCT
>MGMD01000006.1 GCA_001796285.1 Chlamydiae bacterium RIFCSPLOWO2_12_FULL_45_20 | reverse complement strand
AAAGGCAGGCTTATGGGTTTCGAGATATTGAATATTTTAAATTGCGACTTTATCACCTACACGAGTCCAGGTACGCATTTGTCGGATGAACCTGAATTGTTCAATTCCAGAGCAGTACTCAATAAATTGAAAATCAGTCCCTATCAGAGTTATTTGAATATTGCTAAAATTCTGTTTCTCGGCATTTATCCCAACTGCTTCAACATCAGCTGCATACCATATATGCGGGGATATATAATTTTTAACAAAATTAAGAATCGAAATCAGTTGGGTGCCTAAGCCAATAACTTCATCTTCAGGAAAGCATTTGCTTGTAATTAAAATTCGATATTTGGGATTAAACATTAATATTTCCAATTTTCTAGTGGTTGCGGATCTCCTCTTTTAGGAGTTCCTCCTGTTGGGTTAGGTTTGCAAGGATGCTCATGAGGATTTTGATAGATAAGGGGTTCCCCATGATCAGTAAAATCAATGGTTTTGACTGGTTTTCCATTGCTGTCAAACTCTCTGGCTTGAGGATATTTCTCACCAGGCCTTCTTTTACTATCTTTTGTCCCAAGTTGAGTATGGGGCGCATCCGTATCCGAGATAGGAACTCCTGCTGGAGTTAGAGGCAGAGGTCTATCTGGTGCGTATACATCAGTATTTTTCCAAGAAATCACGGGAAATTTAATATCCTGAGCATGATAGGTCGTCATAGAAAGTCCATGTCCAATCAACAATGCTCCACTTCCTGTCGTCACCCCCAGGCCAAGTGTGAATCCACCAACAGTAACTACTTCAAGTGCAAAACCGCCAGCCATGATGGTTCCGCCTAAAATCATTTCACCTAATCCCAGAAGATATCCACCTATGCTTTCGCCGTATGGATCTCGATATAGAAATGGGTTATTGAAAACATATTGATAGAGGTTTGAATGATCAACAGGACCTAGAGGATCTGGTGTTAACCAACGGCTAAGCTCTGGATCATAGTAACGCTTGCCGAAGTAGATTAGTCCTGTTTTTGCGTCATACCTTTTTCCTGCATAGGCATAGGGAATTGCATCTGTTAACCCTAAGCCAAATGCATCGCAAGAGTTCTCCTTAACGAGCTCATTTGTTTTCCAATCAATGAGAGATTGGATTGTTCCTTGTACATCTTGAACGGGAGCAAAGACCCGATTTCCAATTTCAATAGCAACGATGCTTTGATTGCCTGGTATTTTGAGCTCTTTTGCTTGGCCCTCTTCAAAAGACCCGATCTCTTCATCATCGATGTAAAGATAAGAGGTGTTCCCTTTGTTCAGTCTTCTTCCGATGGCATCGTAAACCAGATCTTCTTCTTCAGCATGTATGAGTTGATCGAAAGCATCAAAAATGAAGCCGGCTTTTGTGAGATTTCCATTTTTGTCGTATGGAAGCCCTTGAATTCTTCCTGTTGCATCGACTGGTAGCGTCCGTCCATTTTTCTCAATGCAATTGTAATGTTGATCATAGCGAGCCGTGAACTTGTTTGTTTCTGAGGTGAGCTGGGAACCATCATCGTAAGTGTAAGAGATGGGCCCTCTTTGGATAAGGTTACCGGCTTTGTCGTAAGTAAGATTTTCTTTAAGGTAGGGATTTATTTGAGAAGTTCTTCTTACTCCTGTTTTGTCATAAGAGTAAGTGGTTTGAAAAAGACCTGTCTCTGATAACGGGAGTCCAGCTTCATTATACTGATCGTAGGTGTGTGTGTAGAGAGTGGAGCCATTCGGATGTAGACGAGTAACTGTCTTCAAGAAAGGGCCCTGATATTCGTAAGCGATACGGCTGTAATCGGGCAGTGCTCTTTCTAAGGCGCGATTCCAATCGTCATATTTGCTTTCAATCCAAAGCCCATTTGAAAACTCTTCCCTTTGGGTATTCCCGAAGGCATCGAGGGTTTTGGAAAAGCCACTTCCTTGAGTGAGACGGCCTAGGCGATCATACTGGAATTCGCGGGAAGCTACTTTAATCAGTTCTCCTTGCGAATTATACTCATAGATGAGGCGAGTTCCATCAGGTTTAGTTTTTGTCTGTAGCTTTCCGCTTGGAGTATAGGTCCAAAAAGTTGTTCGAATCTCTCCTTCCGTCATGGAAGCTCGCAATCCTCCAAGAGTATAAGAAAAGCTTAATGGTCCTTGTTTAATCAGTCGAAGGGCGCGATCGTATTCAAATTCTTCTAATACGCAACCGGGAATTTCTCTCTTAAGAAGAAGATCATGCGCGTTATAAATTTCGATTGTTTCTATGTTTCTTGGGTCACGGATTTTTTTGACCAAGATTTGGTCGCCATTTTCATAAGAGATGGTTGTTCTGGCGCCTTCTTCATCGATTGTTTCAATCAAGCGATTATAGGGATCGTAGGTAAAAGAAGAGGTGCCCGCTCGAGTTACCGTTGCAACGAGGCCTTCCGAGTCGTAAGTCCAACGAGTTAATAGACGCCCGTCGATCGATTTTTCCAACATCTGACCTAATGGATCTCGGAGGTAAGTAGTTTGGCGATTTCCCCTTTTTTCGCCTGCTAAATAGCCGAGCGGATCGTAGGAAAAATTTGTTTTGCGGCCTGCTCTTTCTTCTTCGATCTTGCGACCTGCTAAATCGTATTTAAACTGAGTCAAGACGTCTTCAGGATCGATCTCTGCAATCAAATGATAGGCATCCCCCACATTTTCGAAAGGAGCAGCTATCAGTCGGGATGTGAGGATAAAGCATAGTAACCATCGCATAAATTACCTTAACCTATGCTACGTAAGCGGTTGATGAACGATGATTTAGCAGAATGGCGTTGTTTTAATGCATTCAGTTTCAATAAAAACTCTTGCGAATTACTTTTTGTAGCTAGGTCTCGTAAGTCAATTAATAATTCGAGTGCCTTATCATAACTGGAAGCTTTTTTTTCGCAGGCGAGTGATTCGATCTGATCCCATAATAGAGGTTCTCTCCCTGTAATTTCATTCAATCGCTTTTCTCTAGCGAGTCTATTTAAGCGCTCTTGCTCTGCGTTTGCTTGAGCCGCTTTTTCTGCTTCTTTGCGGCGTCTAGATAACGTGATAGATTCAGTTTCTTTTAATAATTCGTCTATGGTGCGCTGGCGTTTTAGAGTATCGGCTTTGTTAGCTTGCCAGCTTTTATTAAAACGATGGACCAACTTTATGGAAGGCGCTTGATCACCTTTGATGCTGCTTTCTAAAACGTTTGCAAGTAAGGCATCTTTTTCATTGTTAGCAAGAGTCGCTATCCATCCTTGAATATCATGTAAATCAGGTGTGTTTTGTTCTAGTGAGGGACTAAGTTTTGAAGCCGCCGTAATGAGATCTTGGTCAATACGCAAAAAGTCAGCCAAGTTTTCCAGAGCGGGGTTTAATTGATCAAGTCCTGGGGGTACCGGTGGTTCAAGAGCTTCTTCGTCGCAGTCATCGCTTTGAAGACCAGCGAGCCATCCTAAATATAAACATCGCAAAACTGTATAGCCATTTTCCTGTAATAAAGCATCTTTGCGCCGGTCTCGACGATAAGCCTCAGCATTGCC
The DNA here is from genome assembly GCA_001796285.1 of Chlamydiae bacterium RIFCSPLOWO2_12_FULL_45_20. Taxonomy (GTDB): domain Bacteria; phylum Chlamydiota; class Chlamydiia; order Chlamydiales; family SM23-39; genus REEB52. The sequence goes on along the minus strand of MGMD01000006.1, from coordinate 26,147 downwards.
AAGATGCTGAGCGCCATCAAGTTCAATCGCAAGCTGAGCATCCATACAGAGCAGATCTACCTCCATTTGCCCCCATCCATCGAAAGGAATATCGAGTTCTACATTCAGTCGAAATTGCCCAGCTGTTTGAGCGATTGTCTCTAGGCGGCGGAATAAAAAACGTTCCGTCGCGCTTCGCGCGCGATCGGCTCCTTCTGCTTCTGGAGGAAAAGCTGAAGAGACCTGAACAAAGAGATGTGCCAAGGGCATGTCTACACCATCGCGAATAAGTCTCTTGATGCTGCCAGCATAGTCTGCTTTCCAGGCGGGGTCAACTGGAAGGGGCACTTCGGCTGGCCATCCAGGAATGGCGCTAGCAGGAAGAAGAATTTTATATCCTACTGCTTCATATCCCTGGCATCGCCGATTGAACATCCTTTCCAACATAGGCACGCCAAGATCTGCATAATCATAGACCTGTGCTTCTTGTTTTTGTGCATACAGACGGTGGAGTCTACCAACATACTGTGCGATGGTTCCTTTCCATGAAATTGGCATAGTAAGAAATAGAGTGTCTAGGCGCGCGTCGTCAAATCCCTCGCCGACAAATTTGCCTGTTGCTAGAAGAACTCTAGCTTCGTTTGCAGGGATAGTAACTAAACGGATGGTTTCTTGAGCGATCTCTTTTGAACTCATGCCTCCCCGAAGCACTATCAGATGATGGATATGAGGAGAAAGTTTTTCAAACAAGCAATCTAGGTGATCGTTTCGTTCAGTGAGTATGATTGGGGATCTGCCTCTTTGGACAGCACTAATTACATCATTGCAAATCAATTGATTACGTTCCTCATCTCGGATGATTTCCTCGTATAAGTCATGAAATCTAAAGCGTGTATCTTCATTAGCTGGCTTCACTGGAGCGAATGAAGTGGGTCTTACAAAAACAGTATGTTCGAAAGGGCGCAAGGTGGCAGCTGTTTTGGCGTCGACTCGATATCTTATTGGTCCGCATCGCATAAGGATAATCGGATGATGCCCATCTTTTCGAGTGACAGTGGCAGTCAAACCTGTGATGAATTTGGCTTTTGAGTGACGAGCAACTTGCTCAAAACTGAATGCCGGCAAATGATGGCATTCATCAACGATCAGATGGCCATATTGGGAGACGGCCTCATCCACAGTACCCTTGTGCGCACAAGACTCTGGATCACTGCCACATCGATTAGCCCAGTGGGTTTCTTTCTCCCGCCACCAATGCGGCCTATGGCATTTTTTGGCAATTCAAGAAACGTAGACAGGCGCTCGATCCACTGCTCTTGTAATTGCTTCCGGTGCACGAGAATCAAGGCATTCACTTTTCGCTTTGAAATGAGCCATGCCCCGATAACAGTTTTCCCAAAGGCTGTGGTCGCTGACAACACGCCAAAATTTGTTTTCAGCATAGTCGCTGCGGCTGTTTTTTGTTCTCCTCGCAGCTCACCTAGAAATTTTGTATCCAGAGGAATTCCTGGCTGTAGCTCATCCCGAATCGTCAATTTGATCTTCAGCTCTGAAAACAGGTGATAGACATCCTCAAGGCAACCTCGCGGTAGTCCTATATGGTCAGGGTAATCCGCGATACATGCAATCATTCTGGGTTTTTCATGTGTCGGAAGTCTCATTGCCTGGGCTTTATAAAACTCAGGGTTTGGAAACGCTGCAAGACGGATTAATCGGTTTCTTAGACCTGGAGGCAACCCATTTTTAGGGATGTAAATTTCATTTCCAACAATGATCTCTAGACTTTCTGGCAAATCTGCACTAGGAAGAAGGATTTTGCTGGGAGCGAATTGCCTGTTCCAGGGAGTGACATCATCTTCTTCGTTCACTACTCTTAGGTGAGTTCCAACAATACGCCCTTTTCCTTCAGCCCGATGGACAATTGTCTCAGCTTCCTGACGCGTGGTTTTGCTTAAAGATGAAAGAAATGCCCATTGGTCCTCGTAAGCAATCAAATCTTCATTTACAAACACGCTATTTCCAAGATCTCGAGCTTTCTTTTGCAGGGGAAGGGCAATTAGATTTCCAAATCCTCCTTGAGGCAACGTGTCTTGGTTGGGAAAGAATCGGTCATAAGAATCAAGTCCGACATCCGGCCGATGTTCCATCGTTTCAATAAGAATATGGCATCCCAATTTTCGCGCGAGTATGGCTGGAATTGCTTCAGCAAAAAATAACCAGACATGGGCCCCTTTTCCCGAGCGGGAGCGCTCCAAAGCCGCGGGCAAGTTCAACCCTCGGCAGGTTTTTAGAAAAGCCCTGGCGTCCTCTTCCCAGCTGGACTTATCAAAATCGGCAGCTAGAAAGAAGCAGGTTTCGTTGAGCAGCATCGGATAAATGCCCATGACGAAATCTTTTCCAAAATCATCGTGACCGGAAAGGTGCCATCGTACCGCATCGTAGACTACGGGTAAGAGCTTGCGATGTCTGCATTCAGAGCATTTGATTTTCGGCTTTTCGCAAATTCCTCGGACCCACTCATTACCGCATGCGGGTGAGTAGCCTGATTTGCCCGTTTTTTTACTTTCGAATCGACAGGGATATAGATCTTCACGTCCTCGAAAAAGGGAGCGGAATAGAGCGATTTTGGCACAAGAGGGTGATTTTTGGGTGGCTTGAAGTTTCTCTTCCATTTAGGGCCAATAAATTTCAAGGAAAGTATAGAGGGTTCGATCCATCCTTACAAGTCCTTAAATATAACTTAAATATAACGATATTGCGCATGCAGAAGCAAGTTTCTGCGGATCAAGACTTGGAGGTGCTGTGGTCAACCTAGAAAAGTTGGGCTTCTAGGTTTTTCTAGGTTGATTTCTAGGTTCGGCTAAAATAAATGTTTTATAGGGGTCAAAAGGACCAGTAGAGAGCTCGACGAGAATCCCCGCTTGGCACATCTTTTTCAGGCGACTGGTAGCGGTCCTACGGGTTAATTTCCAGAGCTTCTCAGCTTCCATTGCGGAGATTTTGCCGTGCTGTTGAATGTACTCAATAATTGAAATATGCCAGGATTCCGAGGGAGCGACCTTTGCTGTTCTTGGGTAAAGGGTTACGCGGAAAAAATGATCGAGCTCTTCAAATTTTGGGGCAGCAATGTTTTGCTGAAGGCAGACGCTACTGATACGATTCAGCCCGGACCCCCATTGTTCGATGAGCTGTAATTCTCGAAATACTCTGCCCAATACCTTATTGCGGAGTTGAGACACCCCCGATAAAGCGGTTTCTAAGCTCAGCCCAAAAGGCAGTGGCCCTGGGTTCGTGATCTCTAACCGGTTATCAAAAATAGCTACTTGAATCGGGGATCGCTGTGTTGAATAGTCTGCGTGTAAAATTGCATTAATCACCGTTTCTCTCACTGCGGCGGGAGGATATTCAGGAATGTCCTCTCTTCGAGCTGAATGGATCTTAGCTCCTAGAGCCGTATTGCGTTGAATGAAGGCTAGAACTTCATCGATAGCGAGGGGAAGAGGACTTTTGATTTCTGCTTGATCAATTACTTCGCTTTTTGCAACGCCTTCGAATCGAGCCAGTCGAATGAAAGGATCGGGAAACAGCCGGTTGCGATCTTTTCCAAAGAGGAGGAGAGCTCCTTTCGTTGGATATTGGCTTCCCTGATAATCTACGAGTAGCTCTAGCGAGTTAGCTGTGGATTTTGTGAAAGGTTTATTCAATGGGGAAAATAGTTGGCGTGCTAACTCAAAATCCAGATCGTTGAATGTTGATCTCATTTCGGGTGATTGATCGAATGAAACGTGTTCTTTGAGGCGTTTGATTTCAGCAATAAGGGAGGCGTCAGCTATGCGATTCGTTGAGCCAAGGCGAACGTAGACGCCATCGTGTTCACCTTTGGCCTTGTAAAAATTGTTCGATGGAAATGGATAGAGACTTGAACAGCGCGATAGTAGAAAAGGCCGCCGGGATGTCGGTCTTAAAAGCTTGTAGAGCTACTCCTTAAGGAGAGCATTGAAGCAAGAATCTCTCGCATTCATGCGAAAGAGGTTCAATAGAGCCTCTAAGCCCTTTACGATCTCATCTTCTTTTTCGGTAAAAGCAAAGCGAGCGTATCCTTCCATGCCAAATCCAATGCCTGGCACAAGCGCAACGCGGGATTTATCTAGAATCTGTTCGCAGAGTTTTACAGAATTTTCTCCGATCTTGGCAAAGAAATAGAGAGATGATGGAGCTGGAACAATTTTCGTAGAAAAAAGGCGATTGAATGTTTTAAAAAAGAGTTTTCTGCGAAGATCCATGGCCTCACGAACATAAGTGGATACAGCATCTGCATGAAGGAGAGCTCCGATAGCAGCTTTTTGGCTAATGAGAGAAGTTCCTGTTGTGCTTTGGCTTTGAAGAGCGATCATGTTTGTTATGATCTCTTTTGGACCAAAAGCAAAACCGACCCTCCATCCTGCCATTCCGAAATTTTTTGAACAGCTTTCAATAACAATGACTCGAGAACGATGTTCGGGGAAGGATGAACAAGATACGAATTCAGCATTGTCGAAGACCAGTTCACTATATACTTCGTCGGAGATGACAGTTAGATCCGCTTCTTTTGTCACCAAGAGAAGTTCTGCGATTTCTTTTCGCGTGTATAAAGCGCCGGTGGGGTTGCAGGCGTTATTGAGAATGAGCACTTTAGATTTTTTAGTAAGATGGGTCTTCAGAGATTGAGGGGTCAATTTCCAGTGTGAGGAAGGAGAGGTAAGAATCACCTTCGGAACGCCAGTTCCAAGTCGGACCATTTCAGGATAGGAAACCCAGTAAGGGGCCGGAATTAACACTTCATCCCCAGGTTCAAGGAGGATTTGAAGAGCTGCGTAAATTCCAAATTTACCTCCACAAGTCACTATTGTCTGACTGATATCATACTGAGCTTGATAGCGGCGGTTCATCCAGTCTGCTGCCAATGTCCGCAATTCAGTTAGGCCAGCAATGGGAGCATAAGGGCTGATCCCCTCCTGAATAGCTCTATTTGCTGCTTCGAGAATAGCTGGATGATTGGGAAGGATCGGGTCTCCCGCAGCAAAATTGAATACATGAATCCCACTTTTGCGCATTCGGTCTGCTTGCGCATTGATCACACCCGTAGCTGAGGGTTTTAATTGCTTCATTCTACCTGCTCCAAAATTGCGATGAATTTTTTCAAAGCTGTTTTGATGTTCTTTTTATTATAAATCCCAATTTCTGCGTGAAGAATTGGATTGTCACGGCTCAAACGAGTCATTGATTTAAACCCGGGACCAGCCATTTCGAGGCTTTGAGAGTCTTCTTCAGTTACAAACTGAAGGAGGGTTTTGGAAATTATATGAGGCAAATGAGAGACAAGGGCTGCCTTTTTGTCGTGGCTTTTCGCATCCATACGTTGAGAAAGGGCGCCAAGAAGCTCTATGATTTCTTCTACTGCAAGTAGGGTTACTTCAGTATTTTTTTTATGAGGAGTGATGATCCATGGTGCCCCTTTAAAAAGGTTGGCATCGCTAAAAGCAAATCCGCTTTGTTCTTTGCCGGCCATTGGATGGGTTGCTACAAATTCCACTTTTCCTTTCGACCACTCTTCAAAACGGCTCGCAATCTCCTCTTTTACGCTGCCAATATCGAAAACGATCAGTGGACGGGTAAGTTGGAGCTTCCCAATCTTTTCTCCGATTTCCAAAATAGCAGAAATGGGAACAGCAAGAATCAAAGCATCTACTTCATCCAGCCGTTCAAGCAGATCATTTTCGACGATGATCTCCTTTTTCCCTTCAAGGCCTTTTAAGATCGATCCGCCCATAAGGCCAAGGCCGATAATTCCGATTTTATGGAATGACATTGTAAGTCCCCAGTACCTTCAAAGAGTTAGTATTCTTCCGCAATCCGTCGATAAAAGTAGCGTTTTGCGTCTCGAGGTCGACATAAAACATATATTCAAACGGTTTCCCGACTATAGGCCGCGAGACAATGTAGGTCAAATTAACGTCGTGTTCCGCGAAAAAAGCTAAAACAGCAGCCAAGCTCCCAGGCCGATGTGCCAATGTGAAACAAAGTGAGCACTTCTTTCCAATGGTCGCTTCCTTTGAAATAAGAAAAAAGCGGGTGAAATTTTCTGCGTGGTCTTGAATCCCTTGGGCAAGTACTTCCAACCCATAGGTTTGAGCAGCAGCACTATTTGCAATAGCTGCACATGAGGGATCTTTAGCCTTGGCTACGTCTGAAGCCGCGCCAGCAGTATCATAGTGAGAAATCGCTTCCATTGCAGGATGTTCAGCAATGAATCGGGCTACTTGCGCCAATGCTTTTGGGTGTGAGAGAACCTTCCTTATCGATTGTATCGAAGCTCCTGGTATTCCCAGCAAACTATGTTCTACCCGGGTATTTGCAACGCCCACAATCTTCAAGGTTCCTTGGGCTAAGAGATCGAGTGTTTCATAAATGGTCCCCGCCAGAGTATTTTCAATCGGCAAGAGTGCCAAATCAGCATCGCCCTTTTCTACCGCTTCAAAGGCTTCCTTGAAGGTCGGAAATCCTAAGATTTGGCAAGAAGTTCCGTAAAGCCGTTTAGCCGTTAAGTAACTGAAAGAACCATCGATTCCTTGGTAAACGATTGTCTTCATTAAATCGCTCCCATTTCAATTTTTGTGTAATCGAGAACAATTTGGAAAATCTCCTCGACGATGGGTGAGCTGAGTTGATGCTCAATAGCCAGGCATTTGATCTCCTCAAAAATGGCGGATTCTCTTTCAGAGTCCAGAATGGGCAACCGATGCTCTTTTTTCAACCGTGCAATTTCTCTGGCTATTTCAAGGCGTTTGCCCAATAAACCCACTAATTCACGGTTGATTCGATCGATTTGATCGCGAAGTGTCGATAACATCATAACGACCTCCCAACTGCAACCGCTATCTTTCTAAGATCAGGAATTAAATCCGCTAATTCTTTTGGAAGAAGGGACTGTTTTCCATCGCATTTGGCATTTTTGGGATCATGATGTACTTCGATCAAAAGCCCATCGGCTCCAGCTGCAATGGCTGCTTTAGAAAGCGCAGGAATTAAATCTCTACGGCCTGCAGCATGGCTTGGATCTACAATCACAGGTAAATGGGTCAACCGCTTTACAACTGGGATACTACTTAAATCCAAAGTGCTCCGTGTCGCAGTTTCGTACGTTCTAATCCCACGTTCGCATAAAATTACATTGGGGTTCCCGTGTGCCATGATGTATTCAGCGCTTAGCAGCCACTCTTCGATTGTTGCTGAAAGGCCCCTTTTTAAGATCACTGGCTTACCGCATTTCCCTACGGCTTTCAACAGCTCGTAATTCTGCATATTGCGAGCCCCGATCTGAAGAATATCCACATGTTTGGCGATGAGATCCACATCTTGTAGATTCATGACTTCAGTGATAGTCGCCATGCCATGCTTTTTTTGAGCCGCTAAATGGAGCTTAAGCCCCGCTTCTCCCATACCTTGGAAGCTGTAAGGAGAGCTGCGTGGTTTGTATGCCGATCCACGCATGACTGATACTCCGGCTTGTTTTAGCTCTTTAGCAATTTCTTCGAGCTGCTCTCGACTCTCAATAGCGCACGGACCGGCCATAAGGATAACTCTATCCCCTCCGACCTCCACCTCGTTAATGCCGATCACCGTTTTTTCAGGTTTTACCGATAAACTTGCCAGTTTATAGGGCGTGGAAGTAGGTGTTGTCTTCTCGACTGCGGCTATTTTATTAAGCTCGAGTCTAACTTCTTCAGAAGGATTGGCTTCTAGGCCAATGATTGTCTGCGCTTTGTTTTTGCAGAGGCAGTGTCCCAAATTGTGGAGATCCAGCAATTGGCAAATTTTATGAATATCGTCAGCAGAAGCCGACCCTTTAATTGTAATCAACATATAGCTATTCCTTTATTACGAGACAAACAAGCATAGGCTTGGTCTCTTAAGTTTTTTTAATTAATAAAAATCTGGTAGAAAAATTATGTGATTATGGCGGTTGGAACGCCAAAATAAAAAGAATAGCTAAAAGAATATAAACACGAAGGAGCAAGCGGGGAAAGAGAAGAAGGAGTAGAGTGTGCTTTCTTGCTCATAATAAGTTTGCTTGTTTCCTGTTATTTTAATTATAACAAACTTTTGGATATTTGTCATGCTTTGTCTTTCGATTACCAGACATGAATTAACGCAAGTCACTTTAAATGAGTTGGATACGGTAGAGTTGCTTGATCTATTTGTTTCGGATCGTATGAAGGTATGCGTCCATATGTTGCCCTAGGGAGAGTGTGGGTTAAATTTTTTGAATTACATGCGTAATCAGTATAAAATTAAAAACAAATGACCGATTATTTAACATTCGTATTTTAATTTGTATGTTAGTTATAATGCCTTTTTTTCAAACTAAGGATTCTTGTGAGCGTTTCTGATATTTCAACCTTCTCCGATTCAAATGCATTGCCTTCAGTCGAAATTTTACCGTCCAAGGATCGGGTATCAGGCCATTTCAACAGTTGTGGAACTACTGCTAAAATAGCGGCTTTAAAGGTAGCCTCTTATTTAACAGAACCTGTTTGTAAAGTTCGGGAATATTTTTACGCTTTTTATATACTGAATGAAACGTGCAAAAATACGATCCAAAAAGTAATAAAAGTTGTTTTTCTTACATTAGGGATTTTTGTATTCAGTTTATTAACACCTTTTACCGCTCCTGTTGGAGCACTAGTTCGTGGTATGGTCTCCACTTTTGAAGCAAAGCCTTATATTTATTTAGAGCGAGATGGAAAAGGGAAAGTATTGCCAGAGGACAAGAAAATCACTCTTGTCTCACATAACCAATGCTATATGCCCGCTGGATATTGTATTACAGACGGCCAAGTAACTCCAGCTTCTGATAAAGAGCGGATGAACGCCAATTTGCAGAAAATTAAAGCATTGAATCCCGACATTGTATGCCTTTATGAAGTTCCAGATATTTGTGATGCTGAGTATATCTCTTCTCAGTTGCCAGAATACCCGTTTCTTATTCCCGTTGCTGGTGTAAGAACAATTGGCCCCTCCTCGATGATGTATGTCGCAAGCAAATATGAAATCGCTAAAGATTCCATAGAATTCGTTTCTTTTGTAAAAGGTACCGAACTGACAGGACGAGCTCAGTATTCAGAAAAAGGCGTTTTGTCTTTTGACATCATAAGTCAAGGCTCAAAAGCTCCCATTGCAACTATCATTTCGACTCATTTACAACATTCCGAGATCCCCGCAAATCCAGAGAATGATGATAGAAAAGCAAGGGCTGTGCAAATGAATAAAATTACGAATCAGATAAAAGCAAAAATTGAGCAAAATGGCGCTGTTATCTTTACAGGGGATCTGAACCAAGAAGAAAGCGAGTTAAATGCCTTTTTAGATCAACATCAGATCCATTGGTTGCGAAGAGATCCAGCAGTTCAAGGAACCTCTACTTGGGGAGGGGACAAATGGTGTGCCGATCTGATGGGAAAACCTTCCTCTGGCCCCTTAACTCTGGATTATACGTTGATAGCAGGCAAAGCGACTGCGATTTCTACAAGAATCATAGGAACAGGTTACTCAGGTCTTGAATTCAGGCCGGCAGCAACATCAGACCATGATCTCCTCTTTAGCACGATTACTGTCAGCTAAATCTACTAATGCAATAATTGCTGTTTTTCACCCAATTTCGAACCCCTGAAGAGTTCCTTTCTTTGCTTAGGGTCGCGGGTGAAAAGCCTGAAAAGCTGTTTTGAGTCTATTGCCCGTAACGTGAGTATAGCGGTCTGTTGTCCCAATGTCTACGTGGCCTAGCATATCCTGAATCAAACGAAGGTCCGCCCCATTTTCCAAAAGGTGTGTTGCAAAAGAATGGCGGAGTGTATGAGGAGAAATGGACTTCAAGATGCGGGCCGATTTTGCGTAGGCCTTTACTCGGCGCCAAATCGCCACTCGATCTACTGGCTTTCCCCGGGAAGAGACAAAAAGGGGGTCATTTGCGCCGACAGCTGTCCCCCTATAGCGAAGAAGATAATCGTCCACAGCTTGAATGGCCTTGCCTCCCACAGGAACGATTCGCTCTTTTTTCCCTTTGCCCTGAACTTTTACAAATGTATCGCTAAGGTCATTGAGTTTTAAGCTGCACACTTCTGACACCCGCATCCCAGTCGCATAGAGAAGCTCAAGAATCGCTTTATCCCGAACGCCCATCGGATCGTCGAGTTTGGGTTGTGCGAGAAGATGATCCACTTCTTCAATAGACAAGACTTCTGGAATCAGCTGCCATATTTTGGGAGTATCAAAGTAACGTCCCAGGTCACGATCGATTTCCCCTTCTTTTTTTAAAAAGCGATAAAAAATCTTGATCGAGACAAGGATGCGGCAAAGACTTGAACCGGCATATCGCTTGGCCCTGAGGTTAGCTAAAAAGTTTAGGATATCCTCAGGCTTCACCTCTTTCCAATCTTTAGCGATAAAGCTGTGAAATGCCTGAATATCTCGTCCATAGGCAAGAATTGTATTATGAGAGAGCCCTTTCTCCGAGCGGATATAATCAAGAAAATCTTGTTTCAGGCACTTACTTGACACGAAAGGCTCCCCCTTCATTCCTTTAGAAGATTCAAGTGTATATCACGTGACTTCTACTCCATTCAACGAATTTTCCTCTGGACTTTGCCTTGCGTATAATGATTGCATGATTTAGAACTTCCAATCTTTTTAGCTCGACTGAAATTTTAATGGAGTGTTTTGTGTGTCTGTAACTATATGCTCGCGTAGCCCATGGGATCCTGTGCGCCAAGGGGATGAGTTCTCGCTGCCCTTGAACCTCTCTCGCATTCATGCGAGAGAGGTTCAATACATGTTAAACCAGATGTCTAGTCTTTGTCCGCTGTATGGTTTTTGGAAAATTTAGCCTTCATCTTCTCTTGCAGCGTTTCAAAGTAGTAGTAAATCACTGGGGTTAAAAGAAGCGTTAACACTTGAGAAATCATCAGCCCTCCGACAATGCACAGTCCTAAGGAGATATGAGAGCGGGCCATGGCGCCTCCGATGCCAAGTGCAATCGGGATGGCGCCCATCATGGCGCAAATGGTAGTCATCATGATGGGACGGAATCGAACCAGGCACGCTTCTATGATTGCATCATAAGGAGGCTTGCCCTCTTTTTCAACAGCCACAATGGCGAAATCAACCATCATGATGCCGTTTTTCAAGACAATCCCAATCAGAAGGATGAGCCCTACGAACGAGTAAATCGAAAGCGACTCTTGGAATACATGGAGAGTCAATAAGCCGCCGAAAAGTGTAGTAGGAAGAGTACTCATCACCGTAATGGGGTGGATGAAGCTCTCATAAAGAATCCCTAAGACGATATAGATCACGAAAAAAGCGAGAATCAATAGGAAGTTTAAGCTTTGAAAAGAAGCGGCAAATATATTGGCTGTCCCAATAAGCTGTCCATGCACTTGGGGCGGGAGGTTGCCTTGGGTGAGTGTGTCGAGCTCTTTTAGAGAGGTACCAAGAGGAAGATGGGTCCCAGGGTTAAACGAAATCCCCACAGCGGCAAGGCCATTGATATGGTTGACTGTTAGAGGTCCTACCGTTTCCTTGACCTCAAGGACTTCTGATAGGGGAACTTGATTTCCATTGATGGAGCTTACATAGAGTTTAGACAGCACGGAGGGATCTCGATAGAATTGGGGGAGTGTTTCGATGATCACATTGTATTGATTGATCTCTGCATTAATTTGAGAAATTTTATTGTCTGAATAGGCGTATTGAAAATAATTTTCAATGGCATTCGCCGTGACATTGTAGTTCGAGGCTTTATCTCGTAAGATGTGAAGATCCCACTGGGGCTGACTCATGCGAAGATCGCTGGACACTTGGGTAAAGGCGGGATTTTCCTTCATTTTGGCAAGAAGGGTCGGTGCATAATCATAAAGAACCTGCCGATCAATGCTCGTTAGAGAGTATTGGTACAGCGCCTGTGCGGTAGTACCAATTTGTAAATTGATGAGGGGCAAGGGAGATAGGTAGACATTGACTCCAGGCAGCTCTTTAAATGTGTTGCTGAGGTCATTGATGACCTCCACCATCGGTTTTCTTTTGTGATAGGGCTTGAGTTTAAAAAAAAGAATTCCTTGGCTGGGTGTTTGAAAGGAGCTAATGGAGAGAATCGATTCCATATTCGGGTTGTTGATGGCAGTGGTATTGATTTCACAATGGTATTGATCCATCAAGTAAGGGGAAGTTCCATCACGGGCCAGGGTAAAGCCCTGCACGAAGCCTGTATCGTCGGGAGGAAGAAAATCGAGAGAAATGGTTTTAAAAAGGGCGAAGGAGCCAACCATACTGAACATTCCAACGCCTAGCATGATAATGCGGTGTCTCATAGCCCAATGAAGGCAGGGTGTATAAACCTTTTTCATAGCTTCATTGAGCTTGTCTGCAAACTCTTCCATACGGGGCCGTTTTTCTTTTGCATAGGGTTTGATAAACCGAGAGGAGAGCATAGGAATAAGAGTCAGGGCGATGAAGCCTGAAAATAGCACGGCGACGATGATGGTCACCGCAAATTCCCGAAATAGCGTTCCCATCACTCCCCCCATAAAAAGCAGGGGAATAAAGGCGGCTGTCAAGCACAAGGTCATGCCTACAACGGTTGTGCTGATTTCCTTGGACCCATTCAATGCTGCATCCATGGAGGATTCTCCTGCCTGTGCGTGGCGAACGTTGTTTTCAAGGACTACAATGGCATCATCCACTAAAAACCCAATGGAAAGAGTCAGGGCCAAAAGAGAGAGGATGTCGATACTAAAGCCCAAAAGATACATGATTGCAAACGTTCCAAAGACTGAAAGGGGAAGAGAGACGGCTGGAATAATTGTATTAAGCGCTTTGCCTAAAAGAAGAAAAATCACTGCGATCACGAGAATAAAGGCGATAATCAGCGTCATCTTGACATCATGAACCCCTTCCATAATGGACTCTGACTGATCATAAATCGTTTCGATCTTTAAAGAGCCTGGGAGTTGGGGCAGCAGTTTAAGAAGTTCAGCTTGAATGTTGTGGATGATTTGGACGGTATTTTTTCCAGGAAGGCGCTGGATCGCTAAGATAATGCATTTTTCAAACCCTTCGCGGGTGACGTAATTCATGAAAAATTTATCGTCCTGGACACTATCTAGCGCTCTTCCTATATCATTGATTTTGACCAGATCTCCATTTTGGTTTTTAATCACGAGCTCTCCATATCCGGGAGCGCGAAGGATTTGGCCGTCGGCGTCGATGGTAAAATCCTCTCTTTGTCCATAAAGAGTGCCCAAGGGTAGATCAACGTTGGTTAATTGAATGGACCGAGTCACTTGATCCAAGCCTAGATTCATACCAGCGAGTTTTTCTGGGTCTACTTGAATACGGACGGCATAGGGAGAACCGTAGGTGATGACTTGAGAAACCCCGTCGATCATTGAAAGTCTATCACCAATAAAGGTGTTGGCGTAGTCGTAGAGCTGATTGAGCTGCATATTTGGTGACCGGACGACAAAATAGAGGATCGGGGTAGCTGCAGGATTAACCTTCTGGTAGGTGGGCTGATTGGGGAGATTGGAGGGTAGGTTGGGCTGAGCCTGGCTAATGGCTGCCTGTACATCCGTCGATGCGTCGTTGATGTCTCGGTTGAGAGCAAACGTTAAAATAATCGTGCTCGAACCTGTGGCACTCGATGAAAAGATCGTTTGAATCCCCTCAATTGTCATAAACTGTTGCTCAAGGGGCGTTGTTACAGCATTCGCCATCGTATCGGGACTCGCCCCCGGGTAGGATACGGAGACCTCGATGGTGGGCATATCGACATTGGGAAGGTCGCTAACTGGCAGTTTCCCATAAGAAAGTATGCCGAACACAAAAATCGCAAGTAGAACCAGAAGGGTCATCACAGGGCGCTGGATAAAGGGTTTAGAGAGATTCATTTAATTTTTACCCTTGCGCCTTCATGTAAGTTCAACTGCCCCTCTATGACAACGATTTCATGAGCCGTCAGGCCTTTTAGCACAACCACGTTATCATCCTCTCTTTGACCGAGCGTAATCTCTCTTTGCTCAGCGGTACTATCTTTTCTTACGACAAACACTACAGGCCCATTTTGTGTGAGCTGGATCGCAGTATAGGGAATGAGGATCGCGTTGGGGATGGTTGTCAAAACGAGCCTTGTTCTGACAAACTGACCTGGCCAAAGCTCTCGGTTTTTATTTTCATAAAGGGCTCTTAAAGTAATCATGCCCGTATTTTTGTCGACGCTATTATCCATCATGTAAAGGGTTCCCTCAAAGACTTCATCTTGAAAATTTTCATAAGCTGATAGCACTTTGAGTACGCCTGTTTTGCGATACTTTTGGATACGGTGCAGCTGGCATTCGGGGATAGAGAACGTGACATAAATGGGCGCCATTTGATTGAGGTTTGAGAGGGTGTTGCCATCATTTGCGACCAGATTGCCATAGTCTACTTGCAAAAGGCCCATCATGCCATCGATGGGCGCGTAGATCCAACAGTAGTTTAAGTTGATGAGGGCGCTATCCACTCTGGCCCGATCTTGCTCTACTAATGCCGAGGTAGCGGCATAGTTCGCTTGTAGGGTTTCATAGTCGATCTGGGAGTAGTACTCATCTTTGGCGAGCACCCGATAGCGTTTCACCTTTTCCCCAGCAAGCGCAAGATCTGCTAGGTTCTCTTCAAGCGCTGCCTGCGCTTCTTTCAGGGCTGCTTCGTAGGGACGTGGATCAATAGTGAAAAGAAGATCCCCCTTTTGAACCTCTTGCCCTTGCTGGAAATAGACTCCCGTGAGCTCTCCCTCAATCCGGGATTTCATTTGGATGGATGTAATAGAATCTACATGCCCCAAAGTTTCGATGTAAAGAGGGGCATCCCGTTGAATCGATGAGGCCACTTTCACAGGATACGAAGGTTTAGGAGGTTCTGCTTTCTCCTTGTAATGACAGGCAGTGAATAGAAGAAAGGGGAGCAGCCAACCTTTCATTCAGGCTCCTGGCTGGGGCAGGCACAAAGAGAGCCTGTCGCATAGGCGATTTCTGCAAGGGATAAAAACCAGTTTTTCTCTGCGTTCGCTTTCTGGGAACGCGCATCTGCTAAGGAGCTTTGTGCTTGTAGAACGTCGAGAATAGTCATCGTTCCCGCCTTGTAGCTGGCAAGCGCAATATTAAACTCTAGTTCTGCTGCTTTTAAATATTCATCGGTATCTTTCAAATTGGTCGCTGCGGTATGTACGCCCATATGTGCGTTCGTGACACTTTGAATCATACTCAGTTCTGTTTGTAAAAGCCCTGCTCTAGACAGCTCTACATTCGCTTCAGCGCTTTTGATCTCATTTCGATAGTAAAATCCATTAAAAATGGGAAAAGAAAGGCTCAAAATCGCGGTCCAGTGATTTTCTGGCTCTACAATCCCTTGTTGGAACCAATAACGGCCTGAGGACAACTGAGAGTCAATCGTTGGATATACGGCTCTTTGGGCTTGCAAAAGGGAAGCTTCTTTGGAACGTACATCGGCCTGCGCAGCTAAAAAATCTTGTCTTTGTTGTTGCGCGAAGGAAACCAAGGTATTCACATCTTCCAATAGGGGATCGGCGACCACCTGTTCTGGCAGCGGTTGTACGTCAAAAGCTATCGTGGCGGGAAGACCCATATCAACTGCCAGCTGCGCAAAGGATTGTTCTACATTTTGTTTTTGTGTCGTGAGCTGGATTTTACTCTGAAGGTATTGCGTTCTTGCTTGCGCCACATCCCCTAATGCAGCAAGCCCAAAGGCAAACTTTTCATTGGCTGCATCCAGCGCCATTTCCGCATTGGCAAGATTTGCCTCGTCTGCTCTTTTTACAGCAAGCTGATACAGATACGTGTAGTAGCCGCTCATGACCTCTTGCAAGACCGTTTGAATCTGTTGGTTGTGAGTCAAATCAGCATAATAGAGCGCTTCTCTTGCGGCAGAAGCAGCAGCGGTTCTTTGGCCAAAGTCAAATAGCGTATAGCTTAAGATCACATCGGGCCCCGCTTCGGTAAAATAGCCTTCGCTAATAGTGCTTGAGGTACCAGATCCGGAGGAAAGGGTGGTAGGCGAACCGGCAGTTGCAGTGGGAACCCCGGTTTGCGGAAAGGCTGCGCGCTGTCTAAAATAAAAACTACTAAACTGCAGGGACGGGTAAAAAGGGGCTAAGCTTGTTCCATATTCAGCAGCGGATGATCTGGCCATGGCCCATGTTCTTTTTGTTGACGGATTATTTTGGAGGGCGATATCCAATAGTTCCGCTAAAGAAAGCTCTCCTTTCCCAAAGGTTGTGGGAAGCAGCGTTTGGCAATATTTTGATGAGATTAGACGGCTTCCTTGCATGGGGACATAGGTGGCATAGGGGGTTGATGGAGCGAGTTCAAATGGATCGCGCGCATCTCGGGCGCAACTGGAAAAAAGAAAAAGAAATAGAACGATGCGGAGCATCTAGACCTCTATTCTTTTTCATAAGAGGCGCTTGAATTTTTGTGAAGCTATTCGATTTTCTTTTTCAAGAGTTGGTTAACGATATGAGGAGAAGCTTTGCCTCGAGTGAGCTTCATGACAGATCCCACAAGGAATGCAAAAGCTTTATCTCGGCCCTCCTTGTAATCCTGAATGGACTGAGGATTTTCTGCAATCACTTGATCAACCATTAACTCTATTTCAGCTAGGTTATCTAGAGGCTGATAGTCTGGGTTGGCAGTGACGATTTTTTCTGGGTCGTAGCCAGGGCTTTTTAACATATCATCAGCGACTGATTTTGCAATCCGCCCTGTAATTTTATGACTTTCGATCATTTCGACCAGTTTGGCCACGTGTTTAGGAGGAATCCCAAGGGTTGCAAGGGTTTTCCCCGTATCTTTCAGTCTGCCGGCAAATTCGATGGTGATCCAGTTACAAAGAGTTCTCGGACTGTGGCACGTTTTGAGGGCTTCTTCAAAATAGTCTGCAAGGGTTTTTTCATTGACGAGCACTTCTGCAGAATAGGGGGTAAGATCGAGATCAGAAAGATACCGATTGTAGCGATCATGGGGTAGTTCAGGAAGGGTGTTTCGAAGTTCGTCGATGTAAGCGTCAGTCAGAATCACGGGGGGGAGATCGGGCTCAGGAAAATATCGATAGTCATCAGAGCTTTCTTTATGGCGCATGAGAACAGGCTGTTTGCTCTCTGCATCCCAGCGGTACGTCCCTGGAGGAATTAGCTCGAGGGGATCGCGATGGGGATGATTGAGGTAGAGTTTAATCTGCCGCTTGACTTCTGCATCGATAGCCATTTGCATAAAAGAAAAAGAGTTCATATTTTTGATCTCGATGCGGGGGCGAAGGGACGTTTCTCCTTTCGGACGCACGGAAATGTTCGCATCCATCCGGATTGACCCCTCTTCCATATTTCCATCTGAAATGTTCAAGTAGAGGAAGATGGCACGGAGGGCAGCGGCGTAGGCGGCAGCATCTTGGGCGGAGTGAATACAAGGTTTTGACACAATTTCTATGAGGGGCGCTCCCGCTCGGTTGTAATCTACTCCGGCGAAATTCGTAAAGTGCTTGAGCATCCCCGCATCATCTTCAATATGCGCGCGATCGATCTGGAAGCTTTTTCCGTTTGCGCGTACTTCCCCACCGATAAGGAGCGGATTTTCAAATTGCGTAATCTGAAAGTTACGAGGGCTGTCGGGATAAAAATAGGATTTTCGATCAAAGGTCGTAACTTTGGAGATGTTAGCATCGATTGCAAGACCCAATTGTACGGCTTTTTTGACCACTTCTTTATTCAGAACGGGAAGCGCTCCAGGCTGGCCTGTACAGGCATTAGAGATGTTCATATTCGGATCATCGCCAAAGCGATTCGGAGCCGTGCTAAAAATTTTTGTCTGGGTGTTTAGCTGTACGTGGATCTCCAATCCAATGACAGGTTCCCACTGATCGTAAGGTAAATCACCCATAGGCCTCCGGAATTTTGGCATGTTGGGTAGCCCTTTCATAAGCATGCGCTATTTGCATAATAGAAACATCGCACATTTGAGGGCCTAAAATTTGAAGTCCCAAGGGCATTCCCCGGGAATCATAGCCTGAAGGTACGCTGATTCCTGGCAGTCCTGCTAGATTGGCCGGTACTGTGAAAATGTCCTGAAGATACATCTCCAAAGGATCGTGAATGGCTCCATGTTCAAAGGCTCCGCTGGTGGTTACGGGCATGATGACCGCATCGCAGTGGGAAAACGCCTCATCAAAGGCGTTGATAATCAAAGTTCGGACTTTTTGCGCTTTTTTATAAAACGCATCTTGAAAGCCTGCTGAAAGGACGTATGTGCCTAACATGATCCTCTTTTTGACTTCTCTCCCAAATCCCATGCGGCGAGAGTAATCATAGACCTCTTCGAGAGTTTTGCATTCTGGCGGGCGAACTCCATAACGAATCCCATCGAAACGGGCCAAATTCGTTGAAGCTTCAGCGGTGGCAATGATGTAATAGACAGCAATCGAGTGTTTTAAAAGATCGAGATTGACCTCGACGATTTTGGCGCCGAGATCTTTAAGGACGCGGATCACTTCTTCAAAATTTTGTCTGGAGGAGGCACTTAAATTTTCGAGAAAATGCCAAGGAACCCCAATGACCGTCCCGGGCTCAAGTTCTTTAGGCAGGGGGTAGCACTCCGCAGGAAGGTCGAGAGACGTCGCATCATAGTCGCACTGTTTTCCGATCACCTCCATGGTTAAAGCCGCATCTGCTACTGTAGTCGTAAGGGGGCCTATTTGATCCAGCGAAGATCCGAAGGCCACAAGGCCAGAGCGGGAAACCCGTCCATACGTTGGCTTGTAACCGACGATGCCGCAAAAACTTGCTGGCTGCCGGATCGATCCTCCCGTGTCACTTCCTGTTGCAATGGAACACAGTCTGGCTCCAACAGCTGCTGCAGATCCTCCAGATGAACCCCCAGGAACGCACTGGAGATTCCAAGGGTTTTGGGCAGGTTTAAATGCAGAGTTTTCATTCGAAGACCCCATAGCAAATTCATCGAGGTTGGTTTTCCCGATCAGAAGAGCATCCTCTTTTTCCATAAGATCGACGGCTGTCGCGCTGAAGGGCGCGCGGTAGTGAGCTAGAAATTTAGAACCGCAGGTTGTGATCTCATCTTGAATATGCATGTTATCTTTGATCGCGATAGGGATAGCCGCGAGCTTCCCAAGCGGGAGACCCCGAGCTCGTTTCTTGTCCAGGGCTTCTGCCTTTAGGAGGACCCGTGCGTTAAGTACCGAAAGAAAAGCCCCTAAGGCATCATCATAGCTTTCTATCCGAGAGAGAAAATGGTGAACAATCTGGACAGCAGAGATATCTCCTTTCAAAAAAGCATCGCGGATCTGGATTGCTGATAGATGATGAAGCGGAAGCATATTAAGAACTCCCCTTCAGTACAGGGGGAACTCGAACCATCCCCCCAATTTGTTCGGGTGCGTTTTCTAAAAACTTTTCTCTAGAAAGAAGGTTCTTGATCTCATCCTCCCTCATACGGTTTTTCAGCATCCCCCGAAGAATGTAACGGCAAGTCTTTGTTTTGTCAGTGTTTACATCTTTTAATGATTCCACATACTTAAGAATGCGTGTAAGGGAGACTTCGATGTCTCTCTCTTCTTCCTTAGATAGGTCGATTCGGCAGAGTTTTTTTAAGTACTCAAGAGTTTGATGGTCAAAGTTCGCCATAAAGATTTCAAGACTAAAATAGCATTTTTAGAATAGGGAGTCAATAAAGACCAATGACAAAGATTGAAAAAAAGAGTATATTGAGGAAATAGGGAACTTTTGTAAGAAGAGGTTGTGTATATGAAAGCGGTTCGTTTCATTGTCGTACTGTTGATGGTCATTGGTTCATTGAACTGGGGGCTAGTCGGTTTTTTTGGATATAACTTAGTGGGTGATATTTTTGGTGGCATGATGTCCATGGGTGCTCGTGTGGTTTTTGCACTCGTTGGTGTAGCCGGCCTTTTGGGAATCGGCCTTCTTTGTCGCCACTGTTGTAAGAGTTCTTGTGGGGGTGGTAAGGGGTCTTGTGGATGCGGCTCAGATTGCGGATGTAATTGCCGTAAAAAATAATCACCCAAAGTGCTTGAACATCTTGTTGACGGGGACGGGAAGTGGGTGACAATCTGCTTGCCATAAATTTCTCGTTGCACTACACTGGCTTTCTAAGCCCTCTTGAGAGGGTTTTGATTGAGGAAATATGATGATTGCGTTAGCTTTGCTTGCCCTTGTTGCGCCCGCAAGCGATGAAGAGGCCACGCCTCTTAAAAAACAGATTGTGTTAGAAGAAGAAATCGACCAAGATGATGAAGATCTTCAAGAAATTTGCTTCGGTGATGAAACAGTTGAATCGGAAGAACTTGCAGACTTTGTGGAAGAGTAAAAACCCCCTGCAGGGGCAAGCCTTGTGATCCCCCAAGGCAATCCCTGGTTATCTATGTGGAACCAGCCTCGGGCGACCGTCAGGTATTTAGTTCACACAAGGCCCACCTTTGGGATTTATCTTTTGTCCACGGTTTATTCCTTGCAGGCCCTGTTTTTTTATTTAAACTGGTGGTCTTTAGGGCTGAAGTTTCACTATTCGGGAATGATCACTCTTGCGGTGCTGGCCTCGCCGCTCCTTGCTTTCGCGTGGCTCTATTTTCTTGGATATGTGTATTACTTCACGGGCAGGCCTCTCCGCGGTCAAGCGAAAGTCCTCCACCTCAGGACTTGCATTGCTTGGTCTAAGATCCCCTACTCGGTGAATTTGTTCATGTGGTTTGTCTTGATTTTTGCCAGCCCGGAGAAAGTATTTATTCAGGACGTTCGAGGAATTTCCTCGATTTTCACCAATCTCACTGCCTCCATTGTCGGAGTTTGGTCTTTCGTTCTTTTGGTTCAAAGCATAAGGGAAATCCAGAGATTTTCTTTTCTAAAAGCGCTTTTCAATGTTGCGCTCGCTTCTTCCGTCTCAGGCATTGCCTATTTTTTAGTCTTTAGCTTATACAGGCAATATTTTTCTCATTAACGACAACTATTTAGTTGTTTAGACAATTCATTTGTAAATTTTTTATTTCATAATATAAAATAAAAATATGAAAGACGATATGAATCCCTGGCTTAGTATCTGGACGCAGCCACGGGCGACCATTGCCCAAATTGTTAAGGGAAATCCTAATCGATCCCTTTGGCTACTTGCCTGGATGTATGGGTTTGTGTCTCTGTTAAATTTTTTCCAGTCCATGACTTTGGGCAATTCCATGGGGGCAGTGGGGATCTTCATTACAGCGATTCTCCTTGCCCCCATCTATGGATACCTTTCTTTTAGTATTTGGAGCTGGTTTGTGACATGGGTTGGGGCGCTTTTTCGAGGGCAGGGCCGTTTTAAAGCGATTCGATGTGCGTACGCTTGGTCTTGCGTACCGATCTTTGTAAATATTCCTCTTTGGCTGCTGATGGTCCTTTTGTTTGGCCCTCAGCTTTTTTTGAACGTGCCAGACGCGCATTTTCTCATAGGATGGAAGGTCTTGGCGCTATTTGTCATCTCGCTTATGAAGGTAGTGATTGCTGTTTGGTCTTTAGTGATTTACATTAATGCCCTAGCTGAGGTGCAGCAATATTCCGCCATTCGAGCGATTTTCAACATCATTGTAGCTGCAGTGATTCTTGGAGTGATCTTGTTTGTTGCTTGGAGCTTGTTGCTTCACACGTCCAATAGCGCAGCGATCAGTACTTTTACCATTCCGTCTTCGAAATTTGGAGGGACATTATGAATAAAACAGTTGTCAAAAAAGTTGGGATTTGGTTTTTGGCTTTCTCCCTCTTTGCCGTCCACTTTTTTTCTCGCGGCTCCCTCCATGCTGAAGAGGGGGTTACTTGGAAGCAAATGTTCACGCAAGCAGGTGAGTGCAACATCTCTTTTCCTAGTACTCCCCAAATGATTCAACAATCTCTCCCGCTTGGGGATGGAATGAATCGCTTGCAGTATGACGTCTACCTTGCCCCTCATGAGGACACGGGAGTATTTCTTTTATTAGTTGCGACCTATCCTATGCCCATTTCTGGTGGAAATGAGGCAGCAGGACTTGAGGGGCTCTTAAGCGGTATTGTAAATCACAATCCTGATAATCAGCTGATTTATGCGGATCTGACGCAGCTCTTAGGACATCCCGCTATGGATTTTCTAGTGGAAGGCGGGAAAAGTTACTTTCGCGGCCAGGCGACCATGATCGGAAATAAACTCTACTTGATTGCAATGGAAGGTTTGAAGGGGCAGCTGAATGAAAAAGTCTATACGAAGTTCTTACAGTCTTTTCAATTGAGGCATTAGACACGCGTACCTTGAATCAAGCGTTTATCTGACCAGTTTACTGGATCCCAACACAGAAACTTATCACGCGTGATTGGAGTGAAGTGGGCAAGCAAAATCAACAAGTTGGAATGTTGTAGGCGAATTCCATGATGATACCACAGGGGCCATTGCGAACACCATGATTGTCTGCCACAATGAGTAGGGCGGCCAACTTCTCTGCAAGGTCAGGAGAAGCTGTGATGGTCGTGCGGTTTTCTTCGTTGAGCAAGCCCGCTTTATGCAGAAGAATGATTGCCTTTGCAAGCTGGTATGCCTCGCGAGGATGATCTGTGATGGTCGTGCGGTTTTCTTCGTTGAGCAAGCCCGCTTCATGCAGAAGAATGATTGTCTTTGCAAGCACGTATGTCTCGCGAGGATGATCTGTGATGGTCGTGCGGTTTTCTTCGTTGAGCATGCCCGCTTTATGCAGAAGAATGAGTGCATCTATAAGTGGCCGTACATCCTGAGGATGAGCTGTGATGGTCGCGCGGTTTTCTTCGTTGAGAATGCCCGCTTCATGCAGAGAAATGATTGCAGGTGCAAACAGCACTGCAGCATTAGGATGAACTGTGATGGTCGTGCGGTTTTCATCGTTGAGAATGTTTGCTTCATGCAGGTGAACGATAGCATATGCAAGCTGCCATGCATAGCGAGGATGAGCTGTGATGGTTGCGCGGTTTTCATCGTTGAGGGTGTCCGCTTTATGCAGAAGAATGATTGCATCCGCAAGCTGCACTGCAGCATTAGGATGAGCTGTGATGGTCGTGCGGTTTTCTTCGTTGAGAATGTCAGCCCCCTTCAGGCTATGAAATGCGGCAACAAGAGCACATACGTGCTCTCTTGCGGCCTTGCTGAGGGCCATGCAGTTTGCCTTGTTCAGCAGGTCCTGTAGATTCAGCTGATGGCATGTGTTGAGAAAGTTTTCATTTCGCAAATTAGAAATGATGGTGGGATCGAACAGGTCAACGTGCTGCCAGCCCCATTTCATTAAATCATAGGCCTGTTTAAAAAGGAATGTCGCACCCACTGCAAACAGCCCTGCCCGGATTCCATCGCTTAGTCTTGGGTTTTCGCACTCAAAAGTAGATCCACATAGCTCCCATGTGAAGGCCAACCCGGCAGCCCCTGCTGGGATTATATTTTTAAGTATTTCATAAGACATAAAAATCGATTTTCCTTAGTTAAAGAAGGAATACCAATTGTATCAGTTAATAATGTGCTTTGTCAATAAATAATCGACTTTATGCGGAAGTATATGAAAATTTTTAGTTATAGGAAAATTTGCTCTGTACTGGACAAAAAATAAGTTGATGAAGATAACTTTAGAAGCTTGAAAAATCAAGCTTATTCCTACTCACACGAGTGGAAAAAAGATGGCGGCGGAGAGACGCATTCCTTACTCAACTTTTGATTGCTCGGTTTCTCAGGAATTAAGCAGGCGTTTCAACGCCAGATTGAGCCTTTAGGTAAGAAGAAAACAATTCTAGGAACATTTGCGCTGAACAAGAAAGTGTTTCTCCCTTAGGAAATATCGCGCAAATGGTATAGGGCAATGAAACAGAAGAGGTTGGGATTAGGCTAGGATATCTTTTAGCTAGCATGACGATATCAGGGATAAGTCCATAGCCTCCATGACTATCTACTGTTCGAGCAATCAGCTCCCAGCTATTTAATTCAGCCGCAAAAGATAAATCTGTTTTAGTTTCTTGTTGATATTGAGGAACCATGAATCCTTCGCGATGTTCTACATAACATTCAGCAGCCTCAATTGGTCTCATTTCTTTTTCGTGCTTATAGAGTCTAAATTGGCCACTATAGAGGGGAATTTGTTGATACTCAGCAACATCTGGGCTATCAATCACTAGGGCAAACTCAGCGATTCCTTGCTTCATCCATCCCTTAATCTGAGAAAGTCCCCCAAATAAGAAATGCAACTCAACATCAGAGTAGGTGGTTCGAAAGCGAGGAATGAAGTCGGGAAAAGTGGATAATCCTATGCTTTGCGTCGCTACAAAATGAAGAGGCATCCGCGGTGTCGTTTGGCATTGATCTAATGCATCTTTAAGTCCTCTGACTGCTGAAAATATTTCTTTAGATTTTAAAAAAACAATTTCCCCCTCATGAGTTAATTTAAATTGCTGCTTCTTATGATGGCATAAAGAAACTCCTAAAACCTCTTCCAGTTTGCTGATAGCTTTACTTACAGCGGGTTGAGAAATGAAATTGCGCCTGGCAGCTTCCGAAAGGCTACCCACCAAGACAGTGTCATGAAAACATTTTAAGTGAAAAAGATTAATCATTTATAACAAAAAGTTATTTGTTTGATAAGATTTTATAACTTTTATGAATTATACTCAAGTGTGTTATAAATAGATCAAATAAAAGGAGGTACAATGAGAATACAAGAAGGCTTAAATACACTAGCATCTCATTACGAGATTGTGAGGGATAAATATACATCTCTAGAAGAGATGGTTTCTAATCATTTACTGGAAGATGGTGTTGGTCCGGCCGGTTTGACAATATACAACCATTATATAGAAGCAGATGGAGGATATGTAAATGTTTATAAATACGATGTACATGTGGGATTAATGAGAGTCCCGGGGAAATATGTAGGTGAAACTTTTGTTCCTGTAGGTTACGAATTGGGTGATGACATCAGTCAAGATCCTGCTATTCTTGCGATTTGCGAAGAATATTTTCCAGGAATAAAAAACAAGCTGTGGGTTGATGGCGATACAGGCGAAGTCTTTAAAGCTCTAAGAAAATCAATAGACTTTAACAGGTGTGTAGGGATTTTTAATAAGGAACTAGCAACACTTCCTCGCCCTTCAGAGATAAAGACTTCAGCTGACCTAGATGAATACAATGTTTGCAGTGTTGTTCATGTCGATGGCAATATTTGCGAATTAAACAACGGGTCACAATGGAGAATTCTCCAAAATAACCTTTCTCTCGGAGAACAAGTTCGAATTGTTGATGTTAACACACTCAAGAACATACGATCTAAGAACTCGATACAGGTGGAGCTTATTGATTTCCCAGCAGCAGAGCACAATGTCATTGAGAAAATACAGCACGTCCAATACTGCGGAGAAATGCAATTCTCGCTTATTTTGAAAGATGGCTCGCAATGGCTTTTTGAGGAATTTCAGAGCAACGTGGGATCCTGGGAAATAGGGGATAGAGTTGTGCTAGTTAAACCGAGTCAACACTTCTTTTATTCTCTATTTAATTTAGATCGTCAATCTTATGGGCGTTTGGCTAATTACGGTTTCTCTGCATCTGAAACCAACCCCATTTTTGTTTGGGATAAGGATTATACCATTTGCGAGAAATAAATTCATAAATTAGGGCTGGGTAACGTGGCAGATTCGCTCGGCATTTCTTCAGGTTACGCAAGCGGAAAGTTGTCCTTTCCAGCTACCGCGAACTATCGTCCTTTATCGCACTTTTTTGTATGCCAGTGGTCCACAAATGGTCCACGGGATTTTAGCGGACATGAGCTGGTAGTACATCAAGTGCAAGTTTTATATTGCTCGAATGGCCGCATTCACGACTAAAAAAGTGGCAAAAGCAAGCAACGGCAATGTACCGGAAATGATAGTGTGTTTATATTTCCCAGTTCGATATCTAGACCACATTAAATAGATGCTGAATGGTATAGAGCTGATCGTTACCCACTCCAACCCGACCAAATCGTTTGCCATCCAGGCTCCCCATCTGATTTGCGCCCTA
>MGMD01000005.1 GCA_001796285.1 Chlamydiae bacterium RIFCSPLOWO2_12_FULL_45_20 | reverse complement strand
TCCATGTCCCTCCGTTCTCAATGTATTTTAAAGCCTTGTTTCTTAAGTCGAGTGAATAAGTCATCTGAACAGTCTACACGAAGCACGTATAAAAGAAAATTTAAATTACTATAAAATTGCGAAATCAGGAGGGCGTGAAAACGCCCTCCTTGTGAAAAGAAAGGATTATTTTTTCTCGTCTTCGACGATTTCTACTTCAGCATCTTCCACTTCTTCTTGCTGGGGCTTCGCTGAAGCTTGCGGTCCTCCGTGAGGCGCCCCTTGGGCTCCTGCTTTGGCAAGTTCTTCCCCAATTTTTTGCATGTGATCTTGCAGTTCCACCGTTTTCGCCTTGATCAGCCCCATGTCTTCTCCTTCAAGAGCCTTTTTCAGCGCATCCGTACGGCTTTGAATATCGGAGACCACGTGAGCGGGAAGCTTATCTTTATACTCGTCTAAAGACTTTTGAGCTCGGAAAACAAGGGTATCCGCTTCGTTACGAACTTCCACCTGTTCTTTACGCGTTTTATCTTCTTTAGCGTGGAGTTCCGCTTCCTTGATTTTTTTCTGAATCTCCTCATCTGTCAAGCCCGATTTCGCCTCAATGCGGATTTTTTGCTCTTTTCCACTTTGCTTGTCTTTGGCCGAAACACGGAGAATTCCATCAGCGTCAATGTCAAAAATCACTTCAATCTGAGGTACGCCTCTCGGAGAAGGTGGAATCTCGGTCAGATCAAACCGGCCGATTTCTTTATTATCTTTCGCCATTGGACGCTCCCCCTGAAGGACGACAATCGTCACTGCAGGCTGGTTATCGGCCGCTGTGGAAAATACCTGCTTTTTCTGAGAAGGGATCGTCGTATTTCTCTCAATGAGCGGTGTTAAAACCCCTCCAAGCGTCTCAATGCCCAGAGTAAGGGGTACGACATCAAGAAGCAAAACATCCTTCACGTCACCCGCAAAAATACCGCCCTGGATAGCTGCACCAAGAGCCACCGCTTCGTCTGGGTTCACTCCTTTATGCGGCTCTCTCCCGAAGATCTCTTTGACTTTTTCCTGTACAGCAGGCATCCGCGTCATACCACCAACTAGAATCACGTCCCCAATGTCACTATTAGTGAGCCCTGCATCCTTCATGGCCTTCTTACACGGCTCAACCGTCCTTTGGACAAGCTCATGGCAAAGACTCTCAAGTTTCGCCCGAGTCAAGGTCAAAGCAAGGTGTTTTGGACCGCTTGCATCCATGGTAATAAATGGTTGATTGATCTCTGTCGACATGGTACCCGAAAGTTCTATCTTCGCTTTTTCCCCCGCGTCTCTTAATCGTTGGAGAGCCATTTTATCTTTCGAAAGATCAATGCCAGACTCTTTTTTAAATTCCTCTAACATCCAGCGAATAATCACATTGTCAAAGTCGTCTCCACCTAAATGAGTGTCTCCGTTCGTCGCAAGCACTTCAAAAACGCCATCACCAATTTCAAGAACCGATACGTCAAAAGTACCTCCACCAAGGTCATAGACCACAATTTTCTTATCGCAATGCTGCTTGTCTAGACCATAAGCAAGCGCGGCAGCTGTAGGCTCCGGGATAATCCTTTTCACGTCAAGACCTGCGATTTTCCCTGCATCTTTTGTCGACTGCCTTTGAGAATCGTTGAAATAAGCGGGAACCGTGATCACAGCCTCTGTCACTTTCTCTCCCAAATAGTTTTCCGCAGTCTCCTTCATTTTGGTCAGAACATGAGCGGCCGCCTCCTCTGGAGAAATCGTCTTGCCATCCACCTCAAACGCAACGTCGCCATTCGGGTTTTTGATCACCTTATAAGGAACCGTTGCTATCTCCGATTGCACTTCTTCGTATTTCCGACCAATAAAGCGCTTCGTTGAAAAAAGCGTTTTATCAGGGTTCGTCACAGCCTGACGCTTCGCAGGTATCCCCACGAGCCGTTCATTGCCTTTGTAAGCGATAACAGATGGGGTTGTTCTCGCCCCTTCCGCGTTCGCTATCACGACAGCTTGGCCACCTTCCATAACAGAAACACAGGAATTAGTCGTGCCAAGGTCAATGCCAATAATATATTTTTTCTTAGCCATAAATTATTTGTCTCTTTTTTGTTTTCATTCTTGTTCCGCGCACTCAGGTTGTGTTTTTTCAACCGGCTGCGGCCGTTTAGCCACTTTCACTCTCGCCGGACGAATCGTCCGGTGCGCATTTTTATAACCCTTTGCAAATTCATGTAGAATCGCCCCATCGGGATACTCACTTGTCTCTACGATCTCCACTGCATCGTGAAACTCAGGGTCAAACGTGTTCCCCTCGGAATGAAAAGAGACGATCCCATGGTTATGGAGAACTTCTTTAAACTGGGACAGAATCATTTCAAATCCAGATGCCCAATTTCTAATCTCTCCAGATGCCATAGCCCCAAATTTTAGAGCATTTTCCAAATTGTCAATCGCAGGCAAGAACTCAGCTGTTGCATTTTCAATGCCAAAACCAATCATTTCCTGCTTTTCCCTTTGGATACGCTTCCTCATGTTTTCCTGATCAGCAAGGGCTCGCAAATATTTTCCCTTCCAATCCTCTTCTTCTTGAACAGGTTGTTCCTCTACAACAGGTTCTTCTGTCATTTTACCTCAATTTGTCTCGACGTATTTGTCGGTTGTCTAAAAGTAATTTTATATTTGTACAGGCTCTTGGTCAGAGCCAGGCTCACCTGTTCGCTAAATACCTGGAGAAGTCCAAAAAGATTTCGATAGGGAATGCGCGTTGGACCTAAAATCGCAATAGATCCAGCAACGGCCTGGTTGATCCGGTAAGGAATCGCAATCACTGCGCATTCCGCATCTTCAGGGACAACAGGACAAAGCTCATTACCAATCCAAGAAATCATCTGGTTCTTCTTTGCACATTTCCGCAAAAGCTCCCGCATCTGATTCACATCTTCTAAGAGAGATAAGCTATTCGCAAGAGCAGAAGCATCATTAAACTCCGGATAGGCAAGTAACTTGGCAAGCCCCGTTCGAATGATATCTTCCTCAGGGAAGTTCGCATACCCGACCACATGACGAACCATCACTTCGTTATAAATTTTTTGAGAAAGCTTCGCCTCCATTTCATCTTTAAATAAAGGCTTCTCCCCCTTATTCATCCTCCAAAGAAAATACTCCTCCGCACTTCGCAAAAATAGAGCGTCCACTTCCTTATCTAAATATACTGCCTCCGTTCGAATCAAACCAAAATCAGTAATGAGCACAGACAAAATCTTTACCGGATCCAAACGGATGAGCCGAATATCCTGTATAAAATCCTGATCAAACCGAGGAGCCGATACAAAAACTGCACACTTTGTCAACTCACTTAACGTATCTGCACAGCGATTTAAAAACGTCGCAACCTCACGCGTCTCTCCTTCCACGATCCTTTGGATCGCCTCTTCTTGCACTTTTTCTACAACTCCCTGATCTCTACACGCCTCTACATATTTTCGAAACGCTTGATCAGTGGGAATTCTACCGCCCGAGATATGCTGCTGTTTGAGCAACCCGTCCGCTTCCATTTTGCCAAAGTAGTTCCGAATCGTAGCGGAACTGAGCGATTCAAAGCCGTTCTCTTGAAGAGTATGCGAGCCAATAGGCTTGCCAGACTTTAAATACAACTCAACCAGACCAAAAAGAACCGCCTGCTCTCGATCCACTTTCGAAAGCTTTTTGGCCGGAAGGGGTTTCTTATAGATAGCGCTCTTCATAGGGGTTTGCTAATTTCTACTCACCATTATAACAAGAATCTATACGTTTGGCAAGATTTTTAGCAATCTCACGTTCAGTGTGCTTAAATTTATTTTTAAGTAATTTATAATCAGTTGATTACGAAATAATCACCAGCCACTGATTTCAGGATCTTCGGCGATCATGGGGAGGACATCGGCGATGGTCGGGCTCCACTGAAGGCCCCATTTGTAGACCAGGTGGGAGGCAAGATAGCAAGAGATGATCGCCTTTTTATGAATATCTGGGATTTTTAAAAGGTCGTTGGTGTGTTTTTCCCGAAGAAGGGGGGGGGCGTATTTAAGCAGGCATGCGATGAGCGCGTCATTTTTGAGTTCAATTTTCTCTAAATAATCTAGAAGTTGGTATTTAAAGAGGTTAATTTTTTCCGATACTTTTTCAGAAAGTTCTGTGAAGAACTCCCCTGTTTTTTGATGAGCATCTATAATAAGTTTTGCTTCATTGAGGGCAGCTTTTCCTATGATGGCGAGGATCTCTTTCACGTATTGATCTTTTTCTTTGATGAATGCCTCTTCCTTTTCACAAAGACTGATGAGCACTTCAAACGAAGAACAGATGACTCCCCCCTTATTACAAGTGCTATCCTTAAAAATAAGGACGCCGAGTTTTTCGAGGGCGCGTCTTGCTTCGTGGGTCAAATAGAGGTTCGCACCTTCAATGATGGCTCTTGCGGTGGGTTTGCCCGTTTCGTCTAAAAAGGTGTGGTAGTTGTTTTCATTTAAAGTGCGAGGTCTGCCTCCAGCTGGGATAAAGACATCAGCTTTGACTTGATGCACATTGCTGCGATAGAGATGATGCATGTCATTTCCCGAAATCCACTCTTGGAGAGTTTTCCCTTCTATTTTACGCCATAAAAGGGTCTGCTGGGCATAAGCGCTTTCTTCCCTTCGCACTTTTACATCGAGTAAGAACCCCCCATCGTGGAGCTTTTCTGTGGGGTAGCTTCGAATGGGTAGATTGTTCGAGAAGAGTTCAGCCATTTCCTTTAGATCGAGTCCTTCAGGGTCGTAAATCGTTCCAGAGACATCGGTGAGCGCGAGAAGTTTGGCTGTGTTTGGATAGTATTTATAAAGATTGACAATCTCATTACCGGCGACATCCCCGTCAGGCCCTCCAGAAATTTTGACAGTGAAAGGGTCTTTGGTTGGATCCATTCCAAGATAAATGAGCATTTCATGCAGATATACGTTTACGCCATAGGAAGTGACCCCGTACTGCTTGTGGTTCACTCCTCCGCCTGGCTTGCCGCTGATAAACGTCCTCCCTGGCTTGTAGTGATTACGCACCGCCAGATCTGCAATCCAAGTGAGCATCTCGTTGAACATATTTTCATCGGGGCCGAGATAGATATATTCTGGTTTTTGCCAATAATCGACTATTTTCGCTCCGCGAAGCTTGCCATCTTCCTCGCAGTTAACGAGCTCCACCAAAGTAGACATAAAGGATTTTTGCGAAGCAAATAAGTAATCGGTTTTGTGATCTTTTTGAAAAATGTTCAGTTTTTCTTCCCAAAATAGCGGATCGATCCCATCGACTCGCAACTCCTGTTTAAACATTTCGATTTCATCTTGAAACACATCAAAAGGCTCGAGGAGAATGGCTGTTTTTGCCCCGCCTTCGGGGATGTCTTTATTTTTTTTATGTTGCGTGTAAGCGAGATGGTAAGCTTCTGAAAAAATCGTATTTCTCTCATGAAGGTGCTGTTCTCTACTTTCTGGGATCACCGTTCGAACACCCCCTCTTGCTAAATCCTTAAAGCGTACATTAAAGCCGATAAAATACATCCCGCGAATAAAGAAAATGCCGTAGGGGAGCTCTGGGAACCTCTCTTTTCGATCAAAAGGCGCGTGATCGAGAAAGCCTGGATCCAGCCGAAAACCAAAACTGCTTTTATTATCTTGATAAAAGTTTGTTTTCAGAGTGTGATCGATAAAATAAACGGATTGCCTCAACACCGTTTTTCGGCGGATGTCGTCAATCACCTGACCTGTATCCAACTTGTCGACAAGTTCAAGAACCGTTTTTCGGACCCCTTCGTATTGAGCGAGGTTCTTTTTTTCAGGATGGAATTTCAGCTCAAACGCTTTGGCTAGACGCACAGTGAGTTCAGGATGGCGGCATACGCTTTCCATGACATTGTCATAAGAATAAAAATGGGGATCTTTATAGACAAGAACTTGATGCGTAAAACTGACAAAATTCCTGATGATATAGGCTTCATTTCCCGTCAATAAACCCGTTTCTGTAAACTTAGCGCTGATGGGATCATCGGTATCAAAGTACTTAGTGAGCACAAATTCCCTTAAAAAATCATCGATATCTGCGGCTTCCCATGCTGCTTGATTGAACTTTCCGTGAAGGCCTAAGGAGAGAATTAAAATGGTTTCAGTAGGCGAAGTATCAATATAGGTACCGACTACCTTTTGAATAGCCAAGTGATGCGCGTTAATGACCTTTGCTAGTCGGTATAAAAAGCCAGATTTCGAAACGTTGCGCCAGGCCATGACAATTTGCAGGGAAGGAGCCTCATATTGTTCCCAGTCCTCATTCCTCCGCACTTCATACTGGCACAGGTCTTTATTCTTGGCCCGGAAAAACATCTCTAAAGCAAGGGCCAACCGATCTTGTGCCATGGACTTTAAAAAATTGGGGGTAATACCGCGGACTAGCTCTTCGATGGCCTCATCTTGTAAATTGTGATTGTGCTCCCTCGCATGTGCGTAAAGCTCCGCTTTTTTGACAGGATCGATCTTTTCTAATTTTGAAAGATCATGAAAATAAAGAAGAGCAACTCTTAAATGAGCAGATCCCTTTGCGTCACAAGGGGGAGGCGCATTCGAAACAAAAGCTCGGTAATAGCGAATTGCGTAGTTTCGGAATTTTTTAAAGACTTTTAAGTCTGCATCGGGGGCGTCTTCAGAAAGGACGATAATTTTGTGCTTAAAGTAGATAGGCGTAAAGTGATCTTGAAGGGCAAAACTCATCAAGTTTCTCGCAATGAGCACCCGAGTATCGTGATCTACCACATTGAGAAAGCTTGCGGGCATATGGGCCTCAAGCCAAAGATAATTCTCCTCAAAGGCCCTGGACTCGATTTCGATCGCTTTTTTCAACTCTTGAGGGGAAAGGGATATGCGCTCTTGCATATCCCTCTTATACGCCTTATACCATTTCTAAGAAAGAGATCTAATATTAGACATCTTGCGTAACCTAAAGAAATCGCCTGGCTTGCGGCGGCTTTACATTTTATCCGCTCAAGCCCTTCGGGCTTGCCTTGTTAATAGTTGCCCACTATTAACTTCGGCAAAAGCGCATAAACTGTTTTGCCGGCGCTAAGCCATTCTTGCCGAGCTTCGTTCGGCATTTCTTCAGGTTACGCAAAATGTCTATTGGCTCGACGATGGACTTGCCAACGGCAGTGATGCTCTCTAAGATATGCGGGACCTTGCTTGAAAATTTTGAAAAGAGGACCCCGCCTCCTCTTATTTCTAAGACGCTGGGCTTTTAGCCGTTTTTTTCACCTGCCGAAAAAGGAGGTAGGTGAACATCTACAATTCGCCGGCTTCGCCGGAAAAAACAAGAACAAGAAACAAGAAAAATCAATGTCCTGATATCAAGTCCCAAGTATCCAAAAGCCAAGGATCTTAGAACTTCCGGACGGCCGCGACGCCGATGAACTGAACGCCGTAGACAAGGCGGACGTGATTGACGGGGTTGATAGACACGCCAGATGGGATGGAACCCCCAACAGCCAAGTGGTCATTCTGGGTGGTTTCCTTAACACGAGTATAGGTGGTGATGCAACCATTCCCCTTATAGGCACACTGATAAAGTCTCTCTCTTCTGGCTATCTGGCGATTACAATAAGTTGTAAGAACCTCACTTAATGAGGGAACTTCGCAATTTACAAAAAACTTCGCACTTATGTCTGCGAGCATTCGATCCTGTTCTTGGTAGGAGTTATTCCGACTGCCAGGCACCACTGTGTTCGTATGCAAGATCCAATAAGACTCATGGTTAGAGCGCACATCCGCATGCTCCAGGCGAGCACTATTCCAAAAAGACTGTACTTTAAGAGGATTTGGAGCGTGAGGAGTCCCCTGATCCTTCAGTGTCTGCTCTCCGTAAACTCTGACACTCGCTATCAACTCATTGACAGTTTCAGGCGTTTTTAGAGAAAGTGACCATGTGTCACGGTATTTATAATGAGTCCCGTCTGGTTTTGTCTCATCGCCCCAAATTGGGCATTTATGATCGAGGATGTCCGGCATATTCCAGGGTAAAGCAGGAACTTTATCGGGAAGAGATCCTCTAAGCTCTAAGCTCGTGTACCAATCCGTTAGCTCTGGGCTTAATGCCTCTACTGCATATTGGGAGATGATTTTGGCTATACCGGCTATACTTATTGGGCAGGTTGAGGCCTCTGATACTGAACGGGCAATAGGTTTAGCAGCATAATTGAGCAATCGCTCCAGCTGCTCTTGAGGGGTAATCCATTCTCTAGGTCGGAGTGTGGCTGCGGACGGGGCTGGACTTGCCATATTATTTATCTTTTATCCAATGTGGGTAGAGAAGAAGTCCTTTCATTCTCCCCGTCTGCATGAGGAGTCTTAGCAGTGGGCACCTCATCTAACACTTCTTCTATCTTAGAAGGGAATGCATCTGCCACCACGTCTTTTCCTACTTCTTCTATCGTAAGAGTAGGTGAACCTGTTAACCCTTCTTTTTTACTCAAGGCAGGTAATTGGGATGCCAGCAATATCAAGAGGACCAAACAAACAAGATCGTTGTATTGTTCTTCAGTAGAGCGACATACGCAAACATGTCTCCCCTCCCAGCAACAAGAATCCCCACCAATAAACAGATTCTCTCTTCTTAGGTAAGGGGTGCCGTAAAAAGCCAGCTGAACTGTATTCATAAAAACCTTATGTAAAATGAAAGTGAGATTCTACCAAGATTTGCAAATAAAAACAATATAATCCGTTTTTGGTACGTTTTTGATCAATGTAATTAAAATTTTATATAGGAATCTTGCCGACCGCCTTTTTATGGCCCATTAGGATATTTAGAACGGCTTGTTGCGCACAGGGATCGTTTTCATAGGCTAAAAGAATCGTCTTAAATCCTTGGAAATGCTGTAGTTCATAGGGAGAAACAAAAAGACACAAGATAGCCCTATCCTTAAAAAGCTCGATGCTGCATAAATCTGCTTCCGTCAACTTTCCGTGTACTCCTATGACAATAGATTTTCCCGTCCCAAATTCTTTGGACAAAAGGTCCTCCCCTTCCCCAAAGCTGAGATAGGTAGAATCTTGGGGCAGGGAAAACTCCTCCTCCCCAATGAGAGTCACGGCTTGTTGATACAGCTCTTGCTTTAAATCGATCGCCTCTTGAGAGTGTAAACAGGCCAGTTCCCGGACATCCAGCTCTCGTTGGAGCCCCTCTTTTCCTTTAAGAATTTTTAGAACCGTCGCATCTAGCGCCTCCAAGGAAAGTTCTCCGGAAGTGTAAGCGTTTTTAAGAGCCAAGTATGCCCGCGGCACAATCTCATGGATAATCTCATCAACGGCTATATCCATATGGGCGCCATAAAGCAAAAGATCAGAACCCGCTTGTCGAGCTAAAACAGCGACCCTTTCTGGAGAATAGTGGGTAAGAGCTTTCATATTCAGCGCATCACTGACAATCAATCCCTGAAATCCCAGTTCTTGTCTGAGAACGTTCAGACATTTAGGAGATAAAGAACTGGGATAAACATCATCGATTGTAGGAACATAAAGATGCGCCGACATAACAGCTGAAGCTCCGCTTTCAATCGCTTTTTGAAAAGGAATCCACTCTACCCTTTGGAAACGATCCATGGAATGGGAAATGACAGGTAGATCTCGATGAGAATCTCTGTCTGTGTCGCCATGGCCCGGGAAATGCTTCACGCAAGCTCTTATGCCTGAGGATTCCAGACCACGAGTGAAAGCAACCACCCGCAGGACCACCTCAGCGGGGTCTACGCCGAAAGAACGCATTCCGATAACGGGATTGTTGGGATTGCTGTTCACATCGGCCACAGGGGCCAGATTCATGTGTACGCCCACAAGTTTGGCTTGCCTTCCGATTTCAAATCCCAGCTTTTCGATGAGATGTATATTTTGAACAGCCCCCAAAGTCATATGTTTTGGAAAGCTCAAGGTACCCGTCATCCGCATGGCAAGGCCCCATTCCGCATCCGCAAGAACCCATAGACCAAGAGCAGATTCTTTCTGCAACCCATTCAGAAACTGCACTTGAGTCAGAGGATCTGACTGCTTGATCATCACATGGCCCACATGAAAGTGTTGAAGAAGTTTCCGCCAATCCGCTTTGTGGTCTTCTCCCCTTTTAGGACAGGCTGGCACGACCAGAAGCTGCCCGATCTTTTGCTCAAGAGTCATCTCTTGTAGCCTGTCCTCCGCCCATGAAGCAAAGAGCAAAACAGGGAAAAACAAATTAAAAAAACTTACTAAAAAGCCGAGTGATGTCATGGTAGGTTACAAAAACAAAAAATCCAATTAAAAGAACAACGAATGGAATGATCATCTTCTCCATTGTCTTAGCTTTGATAGGTCTTCTTGTACATAATTCGATGATTGAAAAGACAATATGCCCTCCATCCAAAACAGGCAACGGTAATAGGTTGACAATCCCGAGATTTAAACTAATCAGCGCTATCCAAAAAAGAGCCTCTTTTACACCTACCATCCAACTATGATGAACAATTTGCACAATCCCTACAGGACCCGCCACATACTTTGGATTGGCTGACCCTGAAAGTAAACCAGTCAATGTTCGATAGGTGTCGCGAAGAACCTCTAAAAACTGTTGCCCTGGCGTCGGGTTATAGAGCACCTCTCGATCTGCCAGAGGCAATCCCAGCACAAGTCTCTCTACATTGGAAGACTCCCCGCTGATAGTACTGAGCGGCTTAGGAACAATAGGGCTAAGAAGGGCTATATTCCCCTCTTGAACAACGGGTTGTCCCGTTCCAATAGAAGAAATCACCCGAACGAGATCTCCCTTATTGAAATCATCGTATTGATCATCCGCTTTTTTCCACGAAACTTTTTGGCTGAGTTCCGAGTTTCTTTCCACAATGATCAACATGCGTTGCTCTTGCAGAACCGTCAATAGTTCGTAGGGAGTACGAACGCGCTTACCGTCCACAGCCAAAATGGTATCACCCTCTATAAGAGGACTCAAATAGGTACACCGCTCACAAGGCTTAAATGCATTTTTTTGGTCCCTTTCCTCAATAAAATGAAGCGGGCTTTCTACCACTAAATGGGGGGACAGGTTATATGGGATGAAGTAAAGATCACTTAATCGAGTCTTTAGCCCAGCCTCATGTTGCCAGTCATCCATTTCCCCTTTTTCAGGCATACTGAGTTTGAAATCCCTTAATTGCACTCGGGGAACTTTTGCCCACAAAACTTCCCCGTTTCTCTGGATCGTCACAAAAGCTGAAGGTTCATTGGTGAGATGGCTGAGCTGCTGATGAGAAAATATAACTTCGCCATTCACCCATAGCACCCGATCATTGGGCTGGATGCCGCTGTGCTGCATGGGTGAATTGGCCGGCAACGGAGTCCCTGGATAAATCAGATAGCGAGCAGGAGCTAAAACACCAATTGTGTTCAGCCTGTCCTTGCCAGCCAATTCAGGGTTATCGTAGGTTTTTAACGTGTAATCATAGTGCGCCTTTTCACCCGTCAGATAATTGATTTTCGTCCCCTCGATTTGGGTCCTTTTTCCCTTCATCAGCGAGGCCATTAGCAGGTCTTTAAATCCGCCAAAAGCCTTTCCATCATATTTTCCAATGACATCGCCCGGCCGAACACCATATTCATAAAGCATCGATTGAGGATCTACCCATCCAATCCGGTGAGTAAACTCTGTGAATGGCTTATCCCTCCCGCCAGATAACCAAAGAATACAAAACACCATCAAGGCAAAGGCGATATTGACAAGCGGGCCGGCAAAAGCGACCTGAATCCGATCCCAGGGCCTTTTTCCATAAAAACCATCCCGTATCTCTGAGGGCTCTACTCCCCCCTCTTTTTGCATCCCCGCTATTTTGACATAGCCTCCAAAAGGGAGCATGCAGATCTGCCATTTTACCCCATCTCTCACCCAAGAAAAGATCGGTTTTCCAAAGCCGATCGCAAACGCTTCGACCCGCATCCCTTTTCGGCGGGCCACCCAATAATGACCAAGTTCGTGGATAAAGACCAAAAATCCAAGGCCCAGGATGGCAAAGAAAATATACAATACACTCATGAGCTCACGCCACTCTCGCTTTTTCACGGGCAAGCCCGTCCGTTTCAAGAATTGCCTCCAAGGTTAGCAGATTTAGAGGCTGGTGTGAAGAGATTAATTGTTCAAGCTTTGTACCAATTTCCATCCAAGATATTTTTTGGTTCATAAACCTTTCGACGAGAACCTCATTGGCTGCATTGAGAAAACACGGGTAACTTTGTCCAAGCCTCATCGCTTCTTCCGCAATTTTTAAGCAAAGAAATTTTTCCTTATCGGGTTGGAAAAAAGTCAGGGTATGGTTTTTTAAAAAGTCATAAGGAGGTAAAAAACCCCTCTTTCTTTCCGGATAGGTTAGGGCATATTGGATAGGAAGCAGCATGTCAGGCTCAGACATTTGAGCCATCACCGATCCGTCGATAAATTCCACGCAGCTATGAATCCTTTGTTCAGGGTGGATTACCGCTTCCACCTGCGACGGAGG
Source organism: Chlamydiae bacterium RIFCSPLOWO2_12_FULL_45_20 (assembly GCA_001796285.1). Lineage (GTDB taxonomy): Bacteria > Chlamydiota > Chlamydiia > Chlamydiales > SM23-39 > REEB52. The sequence continues at coordinate 19,153 of MGMD01000005.1, read as the reverse complement.
GATGTTATAAAGCCAGCGAGCCTCAATCATCTCCAGTCCCTTATTCATCAGAGTTGAAGAGTCGATCGTAACTTTCGGCCCCATAAAATAGTTGGGGTGGCAAAGCGCTTCTTTAACTGTCACCTGACTCAGTTGTTTTAAAGGCATATGTCTAAAAGGGCCTCCAGACGCAGTCAAGATTAATCGCCGCACTTCTTGCGTCTTTTCTCCCTTTAAGCACTGGAAAAGAGCGCTATGCTCGCTATCAACGGGGATGAGAGTCACGCCCTTTTCTTGAGCCAAGTTCTGGATCAGTTCTCCTGCAGAGATAAGCACTTCTTTGGTCGCAAGTCCAATCTGCTTTTTAGCGCAAATGGCTTCAATAGCAGGAATAAGACCTAAGCTTCCCATGATAGCCAACATGCAAAAATCTGCCTCAGGAAAAGCGGCAACAGCCTTCAGCCCATCCATTCCTGCAAGAACAGAGACCTTGGGCAGTCGTTTTTGCAGACTCCGAGCCGCGTCAAAGTCGAAGACCGCTACGACTTTGGGTTGAAATTCTCTCACTTGAGCCTCTAGGAGTTCAATATTCGATTTTGCAGCCAGTGCGACAATCTCTAAATCTTCCTTCAGATGGCGGACAATAGAGAGCGTTCCTCTTCCGATAGATCCTGTACTTCCTAAGACTGCAATCTTTTTTCGCATTTGGCCATATTAAACGATGCAAGGCATTTTGCGGAAATGTAAATCGCCCCGAGAAGGGTTGCTACAATCCCTCCCGTTGAAAGCGCCAAGCCACACTGGTCAAATAGAACTCTTGCGAGCCCAACGCCTGCACACGAAGAGAAAACGCCGATCAGCGGGGCCCAAAAAAGGAGCCAGCCCAAAGAATGACAAAAAAGACGAGCAGTCAGGTAGGGGCCCACTAAAAAAGCGAGCACCAAAATCACACCTACCGCCCGAAACGCTCCCACGCAGGTAATGGATGTAAGCGTGAGTAAGAAAAATTGGAAGACCGAACAGGAAACCCCTAGAGTTTTCGCAAAACTTCCATCAAAACTAGTCAGTTGAAACTGTTTGTAAAAAAGGAGGACCGAGACCAAATTCAGACCTACTAAACCTAAAGACAGGGATACGTCGCTGATCCCCAAAAGATCTACATTTCCCATGACAGCTTCTATGCCTAAGTGAACATTGCGGGTAAAAAGAGTCACAAGCACAATCCCAAAAGCAAAAAACGCTGTAAACACAAGGCTAATACTCGCATCTTCTTGGAGTCGGAAGTAGCGCACCAATCCGCCTGTAGAAAGGGCTGTCACAAGGCTTGCGATCAAAGCGCCGAGAAGAAGAGTCTCCAGCTGGAAAAACCCACTTCCCGTAAGCAAAAAAGCTAGGACAATTCCGAGAAGAATCGTATGGGATAGGGAATTGACTAACATTGTCATACGCCTTAAAACCAGAAGAGGCCCGATGAGACCGCAAGCCATTGCAACTGCGCTTAAAACCCCCATCTGCAATAGATCGTTCATAGTTCCTTTTCCGGTATGGGTTGAAGGTGGGGATCGAGTTTGGGATTTTCTAGCAATCGAGTGAGTTTTTCTTCCATATCGGGAGTTAAAATATGCTCCATTTCCTCTGCAGTATGGTGCACCTTCTCTGCATGAAACCCCAACTCTTCTGTCAAATAGAGTTCCCAAAGGCGATGCAAGCGAATGATGAGGGCGGCTTTCTTCCTGCCATCATCGGTCAGTTGAAGATCCCGATCCATCCATCCCCCCCTTTTCAGTTGCCAGAGGGCCAGTCTCAGGGCAATCGTTGGGCGTTCAGATACCGTCCCTTTTTTCCACACCGCCTTCAACACATTCTCTTCCATGCAGCGAAGGCGAAACTGAAAGACTCTAAAAAGACGAAAACAGACTCCTCTCCTCGGAGCGAATAAGAGCCCTCCCAGAGCAAAAGCAGTCCCCACAAGAACAATCGTAGGACCTGTAGGGATATGAGCGTAAAAGGAGAAAACATTCCCCAAAAAACCGCTCGCAGCTCCGACACTTCCTGCAATGATAAAAACGGTTTGCAAACGGTCAGAAAAAGCCCTCGCGCAAACTGCGGGAGCGACGAGCATCCCAGACATCAGGACAACGCCCACACTTCGAATCCCTAAAACCAAAGAGAGCACAAGGAACCAGAAAACAGCTTTTTCCACCCATTCCACTCGGATCCTTGCACTTTTGGAAAAATCACGATCAAACAATAGAGCCTGTAAAGGGCAGAAATGTAAGAAAAGAAAGCTCAAAAGAAAAAGGGCAAGCCCGCCATAAATCCAAATATGCAGATCGCTCATCGTCGCTGCCTGACCAAAAAGAAGCATCCGGACTTCTTGATACCAGACCGGTATACTGCTCTGCATCCCGCTTGCAACGACAATACCAACCCCAAAAAAAAGAGCGAGCACAAAGCAAAGAGCCGCATCAGAAGATACTCTTGTAGATTCTAGCCAGTGAACCAAAAGAAGAGCGAACAAAGAGGAAATAAAAGCCCCGCCTAAAACAGCCCAATAGGCCCCATGTTCTCCCTGTGGGAAAAGAAAGGAAAACAAAACAACCCCCAGACAAGCTCCCGGATAAGCGGCATGAGAGAGGGTCTCAGCAAGAAGTGAGCGTTTCTTTAAAAAGATCATGACCCCCACAAGGGATGAGGCAAAGCATAGGAGCATACACCCCCAAGTAGGGGCTCGCAGCACAGGATCGGTAAAAAAATCGATCATAATAGACCGCTCATGTTCTTCGCTGTGAGGTCTAAGGCCTCATGAAAAAGAGTTTGGGTTTTTCCAAATGCTTTCATCAAATGATCCCGAGTGAAAACTTCTTTGGTGGGACCACAGCCGAGAAGACGATGATTCAAAAGAAGCACCCAGTCAAAATATTCCTCGACAGAAGGAAGATCGTGGTGCACGATGACAATGGTCTTGCCTGTCTCTTTTTGTTTTTTTAAAAGTCCCATAATGACTTTTTCGCTGGCAAGATCCACACCAGAAAAGGGTTCATCGAGGAGGATCAAGTCTGCATTTTGCACAAGGGCTCTTGCGATGAACAGCCTCTGTTGCTGGCCGCCGGATAACTCTGAAATTTGCCTGCCGGCACAGGCGAGCAAACCTACCTCTTCAAGAGCAGCTTTCGCTGCATCTCGATCCGCGCGCCGAGGCCGTCCAAACAGTCCTAAGCGGCTATAACGCCCCATCAAAACAACCTCTTCGACCGTAATGGGAAAATCCCAGTCGACCGTCTCTTTCTGCGGGACATAGGCAATGTGGCCAGAATAGCAGATCCTCCCTGAAAAGGGCTTGATCAGTTGCACAATCGCTTTTAACAGAGTGCTTTTGCCAGCCCCATTAGGCCCAATCAACCCAACTAACATTCCTTTTGGGATCTGAAAAGAGAGATCCCAAAGAATCGAAAGTTTTCCGTAGTTGATATTTAGGCCTTCCGCCTCGATTGCGTATTTCATAAGTATTTGGCAATTGTCTCTGCATTTTTTTGCATCATTTCTAAGTAAGAAAGGTCGCTCATCGCATCTCCGTATAAAGGCTCTGGGCACACGGAAATGTCCAGGCCTAGTTCATTACCCGCATAGGCAATCTTGCGAATAGAATCGCGAGACACGTTAGTTTCTGGGAATACAACGCAAATTCGCTTGAGTTTTACAAAATCGATAATCTTCTGAATGTCTCGTAAACTCAGTTGGCCTTCAGGCGCTAAACCTTCCGGTGCAGCAAATCGATCCGCCCAGTTCACCTCTCCTGGATTGGCGAGATAGCTTCTCGTAAAATACTGGAACGCGTCGTGGCTTGTCACCAAATAGCGCTTCTTTTCTGGAACTTTTTGGAGCGTCTCGAGAACCTTATCATGCGCCCGCTGCATCTCCTCTCTCAAATTCTTTGCCCGAGCGAGATAGTAGCTTGCCCCCTCTGAATCTTGCCGGCTTAGCGCTTCGACAACAGGAGTGATTCCCTGTTCCCAAAGAGAAATGTCCATCCAAATATGAGGATCCACTACGCCATCTTTTGTCAAAATGCGATCCGGAGACAGTTTCTGAATGGTATCGCCAACAGCAATGGCATTTTTAGAACGTTGTAGTAACGAAGCAAGACTCGCCCCATGTTCTAGACCCAGACCATTGTAAAAAATCAGGTCTGATCGCGCAAATTTCTCCGCATCTCCTTTGACCATCTCATAGCTATGCGGATCTAGCTCCCCACGGATGAGAACCCAAGGAGCTACCCTTTCCCCTCCAATTTCTGCTACAAGAGAAGCCACCTGCGCTGTAGTACATAAAACTTTCACTTTATGTTCTTCACCGATCCAGTCGTGAAACGGCCTTTTTGCATCCCTACATCCACCCAACCCAACCAAGCAAAAACCCAGTAGTACACATCGCAAGAAGTGCAGTCGTATTTGAGCTCTCCCACGAGAGGCTTGATGGGGTATTAAAGAGAACTTGAGCGAATGGGCTAATTTTCTTAGGTGCTTCATAATATCTGCCCCCAAGTGTAATACAGATTAGATTTAAGATAAAAAGAAAACCACGATTTCTTGCAAGAAAATAACCGCATTTATATAATGCGTCATTACTTCATGCAATGAAACAAAACCGAGAAATGTCAGAACATTTTCCAAAAGAAGATTGCAAATAAAACCTAAATAGGATAAATCAATTAACTATCGAAAAAAAATTGTAAATTCCGAGAGGAGATAACGGAATTTGTCTGCAATCTTAGAGGGCTGCAAACAGATCTATCGCCTCGACTAAAAAAACGTTAGGAAGGTAACATGGTCGCATTAAAAGAAGAAATGGAAACTAAACCAGCGAAGGGATTGAAAGAGGCTGAAGAAGTCATAGCAAGAGCTATCAGAAAGATTGGCGCAAGGAAAGAAAATGAGCTGTGCAAATATCTTCCTATGAAATCAGGTGGATATATGCACCACTTCACTTTAAGAAAAATGAAATATAAACAGCCTCAAGATCTTGCTGCTATTATTGAAAGATTTGTTGTCAATGCCGATCGCCCCATTGTTATTGCCCCCAAACAAAGGGCTGCGCGTGGTTCTCGCAAGAGAAAAGACCACATGAATTTTACTCGCATCCAGCTGGAAAGAATGCTCAACATTGCAAGACTTGCAGGGGATAAGGAAATCATCACGATCCTCAGTCCAAAAAAATCTTTAGCAAGCTGTAAACGGGAACTCATTCAGGCGATCCGCCAAAACCGCCTGGACCCAGAGCTTTGGAATAGCTACGTAGAAGCGATTCACGCGCAACAAATCCTTGGCGGCGATTTAGGGACTTCTTCAACTTTATAATCAATTTTTTCTTATACCTCGCACGGCATGAAACTCAGATTTTTAGCCGCGCGTGGTATATCCCCCCTCAAAAAAAAAGATCGTGGGGGAGAAGTATATACCCCTTGATTTTTATGCAAATTGGTTTATCATGTCCGCTTGGTAAACAGTAAAACACGTATAGATTTAACGTCGTAAAATCTAAAGGAAAAACTGAATGTCTCAACCTGCAACCAAAGAATTTGGAAAATGGCGCTCTTTACTCTGGCCGATTCATACGTTCGAGTTAAAAAAGTTCTTACCCATGTTCTTACTCTTTTTCTTTATTAACTTTGTATACACGATCCTCAGGGACACAAAAGACACTCTGGTCGTCTCTGCTTCGGGCGCTGAAACGATTCCATTTTTAAAACTTTACGGAACCATTCCTGGCGCGATCATTTTTATGCTCATTTTTACAAAATTGAGTAATACCGTGAAAAGGGAGCGCCTCTTTATGGGAGTCGTTGCCTTTTTTGCTATTTTCTTCAGTCTCTACGCGGTTTTCCTATACCCTGCAAGGGAGGCGCTTACGCCTACTTTCCTCACAAACTGGATGGGAAGCCATCTACCCCAGGGGTTAAATGGGCTCGTAGGGATGATTAAATATTGGCCTGCCTCCCTCTTTTATATCATGTCAGAGCTTTGGGGTTCTGCTGCAGTTTCCCTTCTTTTTTGGGGATTTGCCAACCAAATTACTCGAGTTTCCGAATCCAAAAGATTTTATGCTCTTTTCGGCATCGGAGCCAACATTGCTATGTTCCCTTCAGGAGAGCTGATTAAAATTTTTGCAAACCTGAAAGACCGCCTCCCTGCTGGGGTTGATACCTGGCAAGTCACCCTAAACTACACGATGGCCGCTGTGGTGCTCGCCTGCGGGGCCGCGATCGCAACCTACTGGTGGATTAATAAAAATGTGTTAACAGACGCCAGGTTCTACGATCCCAGCGAGGTCAAAGTCAAAAAATCCAAGCCGAAAATGTCGATTAAAGAGAGTCTTCTCTTCCTGGTTCGCTCCCCGTATCTCCTTGCGATTACGATGCTTGTCATCGGGTATGGGATGTCGATCAACTTAGTCGAGGTGATCTGGAAGAGCCAATTGCAGCTGCAATACCCAGATAAACACGCCTACCAACACTTTATGGGATGTTTCTCTCAGCTCACCGGAGCTATTACGGTGCTTATGATGTTCTTCGTCAGCGGAAACATCATTCGTAAAAAAGGCTGGTATACAGCGGCCATTGCAACACCAGTGATCCTAGGGCTGTCGGCAGCTGGGTTCTTTACATTTGTCGTCTTCCGAGATCAGCTGGGAGGTTTTGTCTCTATGTTTGGAACAAGCCCACTCTTCTTTGCGGTGATGTTTGGAATGATTCAAAACATCATGTCAAAATCCACTAAATATTCGATGTTTGACCCAACCAAAGAGATGGCCTACATTCCCTTAGATGCAGAAGTCAAACTCAAAGGAAAGGCAGCTATCGACGTCGTAGGAGCACGACTTGGCAAATCTGGCGGTTCTATCATTCTACAAATGCTGTTGATCGTCTTCAATGCGGCAAGCGTAGTGGTTCTGGCTCCCTACATTGGGGTGATTTTGGCTGGCGTAATCGCTGCATGGATGTTTGCGGTGAAGGCTTTGAACAAGAAATATACCGCTCTTTCTGCAGAAAAAGAAGCAGAAAGACTAGCAGAAGAAAATGCATCAGCGCCGCAAGCAATGGCAGCCAACAAAGAAAGACCGGCTGAAATCGCTACAAAATAACCGTTTCTTTGCCCTATCTTTTAAAGCTCTGGAATTTTTTCCAGAGCTTTTTTTTATGCAAGAGGTCTACTGTATATGCCGGACAATTTTTTGTAATGCAGCAGCACACTACTTTGTAGTGGAACTTTTAGGTGATTTGAGCACAGTTGGATAATTCTTTCATCATCGCACTGATACCATCTGCCTTCAACTTTCACAAAGGCAACAAAATTCACATTAACGCCATCTGAGCGCATCTCAATAAAAGCATCGAGCTCATAGCAAACACAATCAGGCTCTGTAAAAATTTGCCTATTTACCGTTGTTTCCATCAAAAAAATATCGACGGGTCTTTCCGTTTCAAGCGCCTCTTTCAAGTTCGCCTGGACTGGACACTTCAAATGGAGCGCTTTCAGCAAAAACTGGAAAATGGCATACAAGGAAAGATCTTGGAGTTGATGAGAAAAAAAGCGAAAAAGAGTCGACCCACGTGCCTTGGAGACACTCTCTTTTTCCTGCTGATCTTGATGATACTGTTCCATGAAATCTACAAAAGGCGCAAAACTCCGAGGCGCTAAATAAAAGCTCTCAGACAGTCCCGAGAGGCTCAAAATAAATTGCATAAGAGCATTAATACACCCTTCGGGGTCTACTGGACTCAGCCCAATAGGTGCCATTGGCTTGATGGGCATTTTTCGCAGCCTTTTTCTTCGTTTTGGCTCGGGAAAAGAACGGATGCTAGGCTTGTCCAATACAGGCAGCAAATGGATCAGCACTTGAGGAGCGGTAGCCGTAGGTAAAAGCCCCCCTTGAGCTTGCGAGAGCCTCTCACGAATACACCCGAGCATCTTAAGATCTTGTGGCGCCTTCTCACGCACCTGAACCAACTGGTTATCAGGTGGGCGCTCTCGAATAAAGGTAATGGGCTTTATAAAAACGTCCATATTTTTTGAGTTAAGATTTTTTAAACGAATTGTACAATTTAAGCAAGAAGCAAACAGCCGATGGTTGCAAAGATCTCATCTACAGGGTAAATTTGGATGATATGTTCCAGTACACCCTCAAGAATATACGCAATTTTTCAATCATCGCCCACATCGATCACGGAAAATCTACCCTTGCTGATCGATTGCTGGAGCTGACGAAAACGGTTGAAAAAAGAGACATGCAGGAGCAGTTTCTCGATAGCATGGAACTAGAACGGGAGCGAGGCATTACGATCAAAGCCCGCCCTGTCACAATGTACTACCTCGCAAAAGATGGCATTACTTACCAGATCAACCTGATCGACACCCCAGGGCACGTTGACTTTGCTTATGAAGTCTCTCGATCACTCTCTGCTTGTGAGGGTGCGATTCTCATTATTGACGCCACGCAAGGCGTACAAGCACAGACGCTGGCCAATGTTCATTTAGCTCTGGATCGAAACCTCGAAATTCTTCCGATTATCAATAAGATTGATCTTCCCGCGGCAGATCCCGTAGGGGTCAAGACTCAAATAGAAGAGGTGATCGGGATCGATGCCTCTCATGCCCTTATGATTTCTGCTAAGACAGGTCTTGGCATCGAACAGGTGCTCGAAAGCATCCTGACAGAAATTCCACCGCCTCCAGAACCAAAAGATGATTTACTTCGTGCTCTTGTCTTTGACTCCCACTATGATCCATATCGCGGTGTGATGGTCTATGTGCGGGTGAAAAGTGGTGAGCTGACAAAAAAATCGCTGATTCGCTTCATGGCTACCAAAAAAGCCTTTGAAGTCAACGATGTGGGTATTTTTACACCGAATGAAAAACCCGTTGCATCGCTAAGAACCGGTGAAGTGGGGTTCTTTGTAGCCAATATTAAAAATACAGCAGACGTGCGCGTGGGAGATACAGTCACCCTCCAGAAAAATCCAGCGCCTATTCCTCTACCCGGATTTCGGGTGATTGCCCCTGTTGTATTCGCAGGTATTTACCCCATTGACACTTCAGATTTTGAGCGGGTCCGAGACTGTCTTTTGAAACTGCAGCTCAACGATTCTGCGCTACATGTCGAACAGGTCTCATCGCTTGCCCTCGGCTTTGGGTTTCGTTGTGGATTTTTAGGACTTTTGCATCTTGAGATCGTCTTTGAAAGGCTTACTCGCGAGTTCGATCTAGATATCATTACGACAGCCCCTAGTGTCATCTACCGCTTTACTCTCAATGACGGGACCAGTACAGAAATCGATAACCCTGCGCACTATCCAGATCCTGCCCATATTGCAATGATCGAGGAGCCTTGGGTCAAAGTCCACATCATGACCCCCTCTGAATATCTTGGAGCGGTGATGACGCTTTCCATGGAAAAAAGAGGCGAACTTGGAAAAACGGAAACGCTGAGCGCTACCAGACTCCTTTTAACCTATCGTCTCCCCATGAATGAAATCATTACCGATTTCAATGACAAGCTTAAGTCCATCACCCATGGCTACGGTTCCTTTGACTACGAGCCCGATGGTTATCTGAAAAGCGACATTGTAAAATTGGAGATCCGGGTCAACGAGGAGCCTGTAGATGCTTTTTCGTGCCTTGTCCACCGGTCAAAAGCAGAAGCGAAAGGACGGGCCATTTGTGCAAAACTCAAAGAAGTGATTCCCCAACAACTCTTTAAAGTCCCTATTCAGGCTGCCATTGGTGGCAAAATCGTCGCGCGTGAGACCCTTTCAGCCTTGTCCAAAAATGTCACAGCCAAATGTTATGGCGGGGATATTACACGGAAGCGCAAGTTGTGGGAAAAACAGAAAGAGGGGAAAAAGAGGATGAAGGAAGTGGGAAAAGTCAACATCCCTCAAAGCGCCTTCATGAAAGTCCTCAAAGCAGAGGAATAGACTTCTATACATTATAAGAACTAGAACTGACATCCCCACCCGTACCTGTCCAATTCGTGTGAAAAAATTGTCCTCGGGGCTTGTCGATTCTTTCATAGGTGTGAGCGCCAAAATAGTCGCGCTGAGCTTGGAGAAGGTTAGCTGGAAGCTGGGAGCTCCGATAACCATCAAAAAAGGCGAGTCCTGCACTAAAACAAGGAAGAGGAATCCCCATCATCGCTCCCTCTGATACAACAGAGCGCCAAGAGTCCATGCAATGCAGCACTTCTTCTTTAAAAAAGGGATCCAGTAGAAGGCTTGGAAGCTGGGAATTTTTATCATAAGCTTCCTTGATCTTGCCGAGGAACTTTGAGCGAATAATGCATCCTCCTCGCCACATGAGGGCAATCAATCCATAGTTGAGCTTCCACCCATGTTCTTCTGAGGCCTTTCGCATCAGCATAAATCCTTGCGTATAGCTTATAATCTTCGACGCATAAAGAGCGTGGGAGATTTGCTCTGGACTGGCCTGAAACCGATGCATAGGGGTTGGATAATGACGGGTCGCTTCTACCCTCTCTTCTTTTAAAGCGGAAAGACATCTTGCAAATACCGCCTCTCCAATCAAGGTCAGTGGCATTCCCCGGTCTAATGCATCAATCCCAGTCCATTTTCCGGTTCCTTTTTGGCCGGCAACATCGAGAATATGATCTACAAGAAGACCACCGCCCGCATCCTTTTTTTGCAAGATTTGTGAGGTGATTTCGATAAGATAACTATCGAGAGGTCCTCGATTCCACGCAGCAAAAATCGAAGCTAAGTCTTTTTCTTCTCCCCCTTTTTTCAAAAGGTCATACGCTTCAGAAATCAGCTGCATATCGCCATATTCGATGCCATTATGAACCATTTTAACATAGTGGCCTGCCCCTCCCTCTCCCACCCAATCACAGCAAGGCTTCCCATCAGCTTTTGCTGCAATGGACTGCAAGATCGGCTTGACACGGGGCCAAGCATCCAAGTTGCCTCCGGGCATGATCGACGGGCCGTGGCGCGCCCCCTCTTCGCCTCCAGAAACTCCTGCGCCAATGAAAAGAAGCCCCTTCGCCTTCAACGCCTCATAGCGCCTTTGAGTGTCTGGATAATGACTATTGCCCCCATCAATCAAAATGTCTCCAGGCTCTAAAAAGGGAGACACCTGTTCCACAAACTCATCGACTGGAGGCCCCGCTTTCACCATCATCATCACGATGCGAGGCTTTTTCAGCATGAAGACAAATTCTTTGAGCTCACGAGCCCCAACAATATTTTTCCCTTCGGCCGGCCCCTTTAGAAATTGATCTGTCTTTTCTCTCGTTCGATTAAAAACAGCGACTGTGTAGCCATGATCTGCCATGTTCAAGACCAAATTTTGGCCCATGACGGCAAGTCCAATCAACCCAATATCCGCTGTTTTCTCCTTCACGCAAACATTCTCCAAACACTTTTTGAAATGCGAATCAAGAAAGAGAAAGCGAGAAGGGAACTCTCAGAAAGGGGTCGATTCGGGGCTCGCTGAATAAGTGGCATGCGAAGGAATCATATAGTCATTGATTGTGGAAGTCAAATACTTTACACTATCTCCATCACGTCCTCGTAGCTCAGGGGATAGAGCGGTCGCCTCCTAAGCGACAGGTCGCAGGTTCAAGTCTTGCCGAGGACGATTATTCCCTTCTTTTTTGTTGGCTGCACGCTTCCAGCGTTCTTTAAAATACCGGTCGATCCCATCGGCAATTCCTTGCGCCACTTTTTCTTGATAATCACGACTTTTCAAAAGTTTTCTTTCTTCAGCATTAGAAATGAATCCCCCCTCCACCAAAACAGCAGGCATATCAGTCTCCCGAATCACATAAAAATTTCCCTTTTTTACGCCTCGCGACTTTGCAGAAGTTCTCCGAATCAACTGGCCTAAAATAGAGTCGGCTAGTTTTTTCGATGCGCTGGTTCTTACCGGATTTGCTTTGGAGTCGGAAAAAAAGATTTCCACCCCGCTGGCATCGGGGCTTTTGGATGAGTTGTAATGGATGCTGACAAAAATATTGGCAGAGGCTTGTCTTGCGATTTCCACTCGCCTAGCCAAAGGCAGAAAATCGTCTGTATCTCTTGTCATGACAACATGATAACCAAGCTGATCGAGATAGCGGCGAATGAGCCTAGCCGTAAGCAAGCAAAGTTTTTTCTCTTCGCAATAAGGACCGTGCCTGCGAGCACCTCGATCTGTCCCACCATGCCCAACATCGATGACAACTATAGGAGCATCTGGAGGATTGAGGCGGGTCCCTGGAGGAGCTCCTCCTAAAAGAGCCAGGCTCAGGAAAAGAAGGAGAAATCTCATGTGCCCAGGATGGCAAAAGGCGATTAAAATTGGTATCGAATTTCTGAAATTGGCAAATAATTTCCTTATCCACTAACATGCATTGGTTTTTCGTAGAGTCTTTAAAAGAATGACACTGATTTCATGTATCATTTTTGTAGCTTGCAAACTATTTATTCCCTGTTTATTCGCTGAGGATCTCTATTCTTTAGATCATGCTGTCGTTGGAATCTATGCTGTAGATAGTAGAACAGGGAAAGTATTGACTGACCAAAATAGTGGCTTAAGCCTGATGCCTGCTTCTTGCATGAAAGTCGTTACGACAGCAGCTGCGCTCCGTATCTTAGGGGCTGATCATCGTTTTGAAACACACTTAGAATATGATGGAATCATTGGCCCCGACAAGATTTTAAAGGGAAATCTGTATATTCATGGCGGAGGGGATCCGTGTTTAGGCTCAGACCGAATTTCTGGCAGCCTTTCCTGGAAGGAACAATTAAAAGTGTGGGCAGATGCAGTTCAAGAATTAGAGATTCAAAAAATTGAAGGGAAAGTAATAGGAGATGCAACAAAATGGGAAAAAGCCCTTGCCGTTCCCAGTTGGTCTTGGGAAGACCTAGGAAATTATTATGGAGCTGGTGCGTGCGCTTTGTCCTTCCACGAAAATTGTTATTCTCTTTTTTTTAAACCAGACAAGATAGTTGGAGAAAGGGCGAATCTATTGAGAACAGATCCTCCTGTCCCCATGCTCGCCTTCCAAAATGAGGTAAAAACTGGACCCGAAGGATCGGGTGACTGCGCATGCATTTATGGATCTGAGTTTTCCCCTATACAATTTATCCGTGGAACCATTCCTGCTGCTGTTGATGAATTTGCGATCAAAGGAGCCATCCCAGACCCTGCTACTTACTGCGCTGACTTACTCACAAAAGAACTCGAAAAAAGAGGAATCTATATAACGCAAACGATTGCATCCTCAAATACAAGGGTCCGCTTTCATACTACCTTCTCTCCAACAGTAGAAAACATTGTCTATTGGACCAATCAAAAAAGCATCAACTTATATGCGGAACATCTTTTAAAAAAGATGGGAGAAGTCGTTTATAATGAAGGCTCGACCGCTGCGGGGATTCAAGCAGTCACAAACTTTTGGCATTCGCAGAATATGGATCTGAGTGGCTTTAACATGGTGGATGGATCAGGCCTTTCCAGAAAAAATCTGGTTACGACAAGACAGCTTGTTGAAATGTTATTAAAGATAAAAACATCTGACTCCTTTTCTCTATTTTTTGAATCTTTACCTCAAAACCAACCTTCGATAAAAGCCAAATCTGGTTCTATGTCTTTAGCTAAAGGTTATGTGGGATACGCAGGAAACATCGCTTTTGCAATTATAGTTAATCAATGTGCAAATCGCCAAACCATGAATCAAAAGCTCGATGAGTTTATGTCAAATCTGATCGCATTAGATAAAAAATGAGCTGCAAAACGACCATTCAAATCTGCCACGTTACCCAGCCCTAATTTATGAATTTATTTCTCGCAAATGGTATAAGTATTGCCTCTACTACTTTGCGATCATCAAACGGTATGGTTCTTGAGCCCAAAATTTGCTCTCTTTCATGTCCTTTACCAGCGATGAGAATCACATCACTCCCCGATGCGATTTCCAGTGCCTTCTGAATCGCTTTTTCTCGATCCAGCTCCACTAAAGGTGTTGTCTGTCGAAAGCCCATGACTATCTCCTCCGCAATTTTCTTTGGGTCTTCTTGTCTGGGGTTGTCATTGGTAATAATGGAGATATCCGCATAGGTATCTGCAGCTTTGGCCATGGAAGTTCTTCGAAGCGGATCCCGATTGCCGCCACAGCCAAACACCACAATCACTCGTCCTGTAGAGATCTCTTGTAGCGTTTGCAGCACGTTTTCGAGCGCCTCCCCTGTATGAGCAAAATCAATATATACATTTCCCACCCTTTCCAATCTTGCAGGGGGAGGCTGAAAACTACGTAGCTTTTGAGCCATTTCAAAAAGAGGCTTCCCTACGCTCAAAGCTGCAGCAATGGCCGCTAACGTATTATAGACATTAAATTTTCCAATAAGCGGAATGTAAAATTCGCATCCATCCACCGTAAAACTGGTCCCCTCCGGGCTTAAGCGTATTTTTTCCGCGCGAACCTCTCCTTGCTCAATGCCATAGGTCAAACCCTTTCCCATACATGCACTCCAAGGACTATCCGCATTGAGAATCGAGGATCTTGCCCGTTGAAATAGCTTTTTCTTTTCTTCTGCATAGCACTCTACCGTTTTGTGGTAATCGAGATGGTCAGGATAGAGGTTAGTGAAAACGGCCAGATCAAAGGCAATTTCATCCACTCTTCCCTGCGCAAGCCCATGAGAGGAGACTTCTAAAACCGCCGCTTTACAACCGGTTTCAACCATTTCTTTTAGCCATCTTTGGTTGTAAATGGCATCGTGTGTTGTATAAGAGGCATACATCCTCATCTCCCCCACGACCGTCTCTACGGTGCTCATTAAACCTGCAGGCTCTAAAAGATGTTTGATGAGATAAGCTGAAGTCGTCTTCCCCTTAGTCCCCGTGACGCCGGCAACAAATAATTCTTCTGACGGATAAGAATAAAAGCGCGCTGCCAGTATTGCTTCTAGTTCGTGAACATTGTGGTAAATGACTTGCGTCTTTTTTAAAAAAGGATCATAGATATCGGTGAGAACCGCGACCGCCCCTGCATCGATCGCCTGAGGCACAAACTGCGCTCCATCAAAGACTTTCCCCTTTTTGGCGATAAAAAGATGGCCAAATGCCACTTGTCTCGAATCTATGGAGATCCCAGAGATCTCCACATCTTGGTTCCCCTTCACTTGAACCTTCAGCCCCTTCAGCAGTTTTTTTAACTTCATAACCGGTTCCACGCATCAAAAAGAGCCTGTAAGGCCACCACTTCTTTGTGCCAGTCCGCCTTGGTTTCATTTTTTCGAGGATCACCCGGAGGATACCCATAGGGATCATCGGGAGTCACGCCTAAGTATGCTAAAGCGGAAGTCGCGATCTCGCGAAATACGGGTGCAGCGGAAACTCCGCCAAATTGGTTTCTTCCCACTTCCGGTATCAACCTTCGTTCAGGATCGTCAAGAGTCACAATCAGCACGAACCTAGGATGATAGGCCGGTGCAAAACCGACAAATGAGGAAACATTATGCTCTTTAGAATATACCCCATCAATGACCTTTTCCGCTGTACCCGATTTACCCACTTCCGTATAGCCGAGGACATCCCCCCTGCGTGACGTTCCTCCTGCTTTCGTGACAAATTTCATACCGCGAACAACCCTTCGAGCAATCTGCGGCCTTAACACTTGCTTAGAAGCGCGGTATTTCGTATTGTCCACAATTACCCGCCCATTTCTTTCGATCTTCCGCACAAGATGCGGCTGAACCGCGAGGCCTCCATTAGCTAGGATTGCATAAGCGCGTACGATCTGTACACTGCTAGAAAGAATATTATGCCCCAACGCAAGAGAATAAGGAGTAGGAAGAGACCACTCCAGAGTTCCGTTAGGATGGAGTTTCCCTGGGGTAGGAAGAAGACCTGTGCTCTCAGCCGGTAAATCAATCCCTGTCTTCTGACCCAATCCAAAAATTTCAAAAAGACTGGAGCGATACCACTCATCCCCGAGCTCTTCAACGAGCCTCTGGATGATTTTTGCCATATAAATATTGCTCGACTTCTGAAGCGCCATGTCCAGATTAAGGTAAGCGTAAGGCCGAGCATCTTTTAAAGGCCGAGTTCTTCCAGGAAACCAACCGTTTATACAGGCGATTTTTTCTTCTGGAGAAAAAATCGGTTTTCTTCCTTTTGCCACAAGAACCTCGTTGGCCTCCAAACAAATAGCAACCGTAATCGCTTTAAAAATAGATCCAGGCTCAAAACAATCCGTTACAGCTTTGATTTTCGTTCGTTCAATAAGCTCCGGATCGTTAAAATAAGAAGAGTAATGCGCGGGATCAAAGGAAGGCGTTTGGGCCAAGGCAAGAATTTCCCCATTGAATGGGTCCATCATGACAGCCCAACCTCCGAGAGCATTAGCAGCTTTGACCCCTTTTTCAAGCTCCGACTCTACAATCGCCTGAAGGTAATGGTTAATCGTCAAATGAACATCCGCCCCATTTTCGGGCTCCACGAGAATTTTCCCAGTGTCTAAAGCGTGTCTTCCCGTTCGAAGAATCAATCTCTTCCCCTCTTTTCCCTTTAAATAGGAGTTTAGAAGAAGTTCTAAGCCACCCGTCGGCTTACACTCATCCTCCCCCACAGTATGAAGAACAGCCCCAAGTAAAGACCCAAAAGGATAGGAACGTTTGTACTCTGTCGTAAAATACATCGCATTCCGGACCACTTTTTCCCGCTTTGAAAACCCCTTCCACCACGTCTCTATAACATCCCTTTCTTCACGGCTCAGCCAAGACGCAATTTTGCGAGACCTGCTTTTTTTAAAAAATTCCCCATATTTATCGGTGGCAAGGACAAAAGAAAGGAGTTCCTGGGCCATTTGTCCTTTGACCCTCTCTGGAATCGAATCAGGATCAATGAAAAGGTGAAACTTGGGAACATCGACCACAAAGGGCTGTAGTTCCCCAGGATGTCCCAGCTTGACTGAGGTGTTGGAAAAAAAGGAACCCCGCATACAAGGCTCCGTAATAACGCACTGATGCTGTGCCAGAGCTGCTTGAGCCCACTTGTCTTTTTGAATGATCTGAAGGGAGTAAAAACGAATGACTAACTGACAGAAAAGAAGAGAAAGGAACACCGCAACAGCACAGAGCCGTTTTCGATCTGATGAATGGACCGTCATATTAGACCTCTTGCATTACTCAGTCGTGGCTAAAGCTTCCGGTACAGTTAGTATCTCTTTGAGAAGAGGATGCTTGAGGTGCCCATATTCTGGATAGTGAGCAATTTCGATTAAATGCGCAGGATTTTCAAATTGGTCGATCTCAAAAGCAAGGCGCCGATTTTCCTCTTGAATCAGTCGAACCGCCTTTTCCACTTCAGGCAGACGGATCTTGAGCTCTGTCAACTCATTTTGCTTCTCTAAATAGACATAAAGAAACATTCCAAATACACTCAGACAAATCCCTATCTGAAAAAGCAGCCCCTTCATTTCTTCTCCGCCGCCCTTAGTTTTGCACTTCGCGATCTCAGATTTAGGCGCATTTCCTCTCTTGTTGGCTCTATCGGCTTTTTCGTGAGCACAGTGAGTTCTTCTTTGGCATCTCGAAGGACATTTTTCACAATCCGGTCTTCGAGACTATGGAAAGAAATCGCAGCAAGCCTCCCTTGCGAATTTAGGCGCTCAATCGCCCCTTTCAGTCCCCTTTCAAGCTCTCCTAGCTCATCATTGACGACAATGCGCAAGGCCTGAAAGATGAGCGTCGCTGGGTGAAGTTTGCCTCTTGTCGCAACAGGCCTAACTACCTCTACAAGCTCCTGGGTCGTCCGAAGCCGCTTTTTTCGCCTCGCCTCCACAATCGCTTGAGCCACTTGGCGAGATCTCCTCTCTTCTCCATACTCAAAGAAAATCCTCGCCAGCTCCTTTTCCGAATAGCGATTGACAATCTCCTCTGCAGTCAAAATATCGTCCGGATTCATCCGCATATCAAGCGGCGCATCCCCGCGAAAACTAAACCCTCTCTCTATCTCATCAAACTGCATAGAGGAAACCCCCACATCAATCAAAAAAGCATCCACGTGATCCAACTCTTGTATTTGCTTGCTATAAGAGCCGTGCCATAGCTCCACCCGATCTTCAAACTCTTTCAACCGCTCGCCCGCCAACTCTAACGCCTTTGGATCGCGATCCACCCCAATATAACGGACGATTTCCGGATGTGCCGTCAAAATCGCTTGGGCATGCCCGCCAGCACCAAGCGTGCCGTCAAAAAACGTGCGGATGTTCACGTCCGTAAAAACCGCGAGAACCTCCCGCAATAGTACGGGCACATGCTTCATGAGAACCTCTTGCATAACTCAGGTTCTGTCTATTTTGTGGGAACTTCGAAATACAGAGGGTTCATCGTAGATGCAGGCTTCTCCCGTACTGTCTCAACACCCTCATGCAAAAGAGCAAAAGCTTCTTCCGTCATTTCTGCTAAGCTCATCCCTTTGGATGCGCCATTTAAAAGATCTTTCAAATTCTGATCATACACTTCTTTCGGCCAAAGTTCGATCTTATCCATGACACCAGCAATGACGATCTCCTTTTGCAACCCCACAGCACTTCTTAAAGCTGGAGGCAAGTTGACTCTTCCTATTTTATCGCACTCCGTAGGGAAGAGAGTAGAAAAAAACAATGTGAAAAACTTTTGAAACTTTGCAACATGCTGATTCTCTTTGAATTTTTCCACGATTTTCTCAATGGCGGCTTTCCGGTAAATCGCCAAACATCCCCCTAGACCAAGTCCGATCACAAATTCACACTTTCCACTCTCAACAAGCCCATAACGCATCTCCTGAGGAAGAACAAAGCGCCCCTTCTCATCGATTTTCGCCACTGTTGATCCTGTGAAAAAGAACCCGCTCATACTATTCCCACGTTATTCCACATGTTAGCCATATTGTTCAAATCTCCGCAATTTTTTTCCGGAAAAACTCCTATAAGTCATCATTTATCTAGCTAAAAACAAACTACTTACAGACTTTTATAAGGGTTGTGGAAAAGAGTGGGAAAACTGTTCAAAACTCGACATAAACGGATGATTTTTTCTGGTTCATCCGACAAATGCGTACCTGTAGCGGGAAAAAGTATTAAGTCCGTAGATTCTGATCGATCTTGATTATCAGCGTTTTATGATTATCTG
>MGMD01000004.1 GCA_001796285.1 Chlamydiae bacterium RIFCSPLOWO2_12_FULL_45_20 | reverse complement strand
GCCATGGAGATTCTCAATGGTTATGAGAGGAAATATTCTCGCAGCGAAGTAAAAATTATTAAAGAGTTCATAGAGAGGCTCTGTCAAATTGAATATAAAATACTCTGCGAGAGATCAAAAGCCCAAAACAGCGATCATTTATACACGGGTGTCGACCGACGAACAAGCTGACTATGGGTTTAGTTTAGCTCATCAAGAAGATCTCCTACGCAAAGAGTGTGCCCGAAGAGGGATTCATGTTATTGCTCACTACACGGATGAGGGATACAGCGCTAAAGATTTCAAACGCCCCCATTTTCAACAGCTACTTGAATACCTGAGGAGACACAAAAAGCAGATTCAGTATCTGTTTGTAACGAAATGGTGCCGGTTTTCAAGGAACATTGAAAACACAATCCTAATGAACCGTGAGCTGCTCTCTTACGGGACACGTGTCATCACACTGGATGACGGAGAAGAGTCAGACAATCCGGCAAATTTGTTGCTCACGATGCTGAACATGACTCTGCCTGAGATTGATAATCGTATTCGGTCAAGAAACACAAAGTCAGGGATTCTACGTGCTCTCAAAGAGGGTTATTATCCTTACGGATACGCTCCAGTAGGCTACTCGAAAGATCGAAGTGCTCTAAAAACTCCTTTGCTTGTTCCAGATGACAAAGCTCCTCTTGTTCGTGAAGCTTTTGAAGTCTTTGCTACAGGCACTTTTCCTATTGAAGATGTCAGAAAAGCATCCTGGAAAAATGGGCTTCGATTGCAACGCAGTCAATTCGGCCAGATGTTTAGAAATCCTGTCTATGCAGGAAAGCTTTATGTGCCAGAAACCACAAATGAAGAAGGATGTCTGGTGAAGGGAGTTCATGAAGCGATTGTTTCAGAGGAATTGTTCTTGAAGGTGCAAAGGATTTTAAATAAACGTACCGAGACTAACTCTTGTTTACGCACGAGAGAAAAGCTGCGCGACGAACTCCCATTAAGAGGCCATTTAACATGCCCTGAATGTGGAAAAACGTGGACAGGAAGCATTTCTTCAGGCAACGGTGGAAAATATCCTTACTACCACTGTGAAAGATCTTGCAAGGTGCGCGTCAACGCTGATTTTGCTAATGAACGTTTTTTACAATTTCTAGGCACTCTACAGCCACCCCAGGAAATTATCGATCTCCAAATGGCTATGATGGGGGTTCTATTTAAAGCAAAAGAGGGGGATCGGGATGAGCAAGTTCATAAGTTAAGGATAGAAATTGAAAGGCATAAACAAAATCTTCTAAAACTCGATCAACAGCGATTTCTTACAGGAGAGATGGACCCAGATTCTTATAAACGGCTGAAATCGCATACTACCGAGCAAATTGATAGGCTAACGATCCAAATGAATGATTTGGAAGCCGCCGATACAGCATTTGAAAAATACGCTCGCTACGGAATGAGTCTTTTGAAGGATTTGACCTGGTATTTCCAAGAAGCAGAACTCCAAGCCAGAAGAAAGTTGCTTGGTTCGATCTTCCCCGCAAAATTGATCTTTCAAGATGGAAATTATCGAACCAGCGCATTGAATCCGGCGCTCGCTCTTATCTTACAGAAAAACAAAGGGTTACAAAATGAAAAAGCCGAAGACATTGCCATTTCTGAAAATGTCTCCGGTGATGTGGCCAGAACTGGAATCGAACCAGCGACACAAGGATTTTCAGTCTTTAAAAACCCTATTCGACCATTACTCTAGATGATCTAAAATCACCTTACGTTGCTGAATCATACAGGGGAAACGGATTATTTTCGACAAAAGTTTGTTAAGCAACGGTAATCGAGTTCAAGCCTGGGAAATTGGCTATTCCGGATATATTCCGGATGGAAATCTGCTTTTGTGTTTACCATTACCTCTTCTCTTCTAGCTCCGCAAGCAACTTATCATAAGCATTAACAAGCTCATGAGGTCGCTCTGGAAGTAGATAAGGCTGTTTCATGGCCGTCATCACAAAATCCTGACGCGATATTCCCATCAGCACAGCCCGTCCCTTAGCTCGCCCTGGGAACAAACCCCATAAAGTATTTCGCATCCCATCTTGTGGATCATTTGGCAAAGTACCCTGGAAGTCGAAAATAACCATCATTGAACTATTAATCCATGCGACAGGGAAACATTCTTCAGGGAAATGGACCAAGGAAAATCCTTTTTTGTATCCACTTGTGAAATTCTTTCTTCCTTCAAGAAAGCGCGGATAATCTCTCTTTAAGCGCGTACCATCAACGACCCACACCATATTCTGATAAAAGGCCTCACGTGCGGCCCGTTCCTGAGGATCTAGATGTGAATGCTGGAACTCAATCACAAAACCTTGATCAGTCTTTACATCAGCGATGTGTTTTTCATCATTTTCAGCTTTATGGATAATCTCTTGCCATTCTTTAGGAAATTGTTCCTTCCACGCTCGATGCCATTCAGACTCTTCCCACCATGGATCGCATTGTAATTTTGTCTTATGAGCCCAATGGTGGACTCTCAAGTCTCCACACTTCGCTACAACTGGGCTATTACAACACTGGCATTTGCCAATAAGTCCTGATTGGGGCTCTTGGCGTTCGTTATTTACTAATGCATATTTCATTTTCATGTTTGCTATCTCTCCTTTCTGGCATGCCCAAACCTAGTTTTATCCCTTTTTTTGCGATAGGCTTCTGCGTCTTTATCAAACAATTTTTCGACGATTTGACTGAGCTTGTCAGTATCGCCTTTTTTTAGGGGCAAATTAGCAAAATTCATGGCAATTTAAGGCACGAGTTTCTCAGACACATTAGTTTACAGTAAAGTTAGAAAAACATCTTGAATGTGGGCGATCTAGAAAATCAGCTATAAAAACTCACAATGCTCTGGAAGGCAAAAATGTCTTGTGACCTTGCTTCCAAAAAATGAGGCTAGCCAAAACGCTGCTCCTGCAACTTTGCTTTTTTCCGAGATCTCACTCTTCTAGCCAGTTCTTTGCAGAAAAAAACTGGCCATTTCAAGATTCGTCCATAAAGACCCTTTATGAGCTCTTCTTGAATGCTGTCCAGCTTGTCGTTTTCAATTCGTCGGCCAACGCCGCTGCTCCAAGCCATTTGAACTCTCACCAAAGTTTGAGTTGGATGGTACGCTAAATTCTCATGCTGAGGATCATATTGATCGAGAATATCCATGCTTTTTGAAAGGCAATGATTGAGCTGGTATGAGAAAATCATTAACCCTAATCTCTCGATTCTTAATCTTTTTGTGACCTTCTCTATTTCTCCTAAAAGCTCATGATATTTTTGCAGGGTTGCTCCCCCTCCAGACGCCAAATTCCGTGCCCGAGTAAAAAGCCCTTCCAATTCGGAAAGGCTTTGAAGACATCTTTCCCTAGCTACCATATCTCGATTTTTAACGTCCGATACTTGGCCTAAAGCCCAGCCAAGAACAACCAATCCAACATCTGACATGCATCTCTCCTTATTCCTTTCAAATACTTTGAAAAGTTTGCGATTTCTATTTGTTGCCTACTTCACTTGTAGATTTTAAACTGGTACTCTACTAAAATGATGATCTACATTCAAGTTTTTTTACAAAAATCGCAAAGTATGGTCGCAAAGAAAAATATTCTAGGAATGAAGTTTGGTTCGCTCACGGCGATCCAAGAAGCTGGCAGAAACAAAAACGGACGTGCTCTGTGGCTTTGTCGTTGTGATTGCGGTGAAGAGAGAATCGCAAGCGGCAAAGATCTTGGCAAGAAAGTCACGAGATGCCCGAAAAAATGCGTTCTCACAGAGGATCTCACTGGAAAAATGTTTGGAAATTTGTTGGTGCTTCAACAAGAAGGATCAGATAAACACGGCTTCCGGCGATTCAGATGTCGCTGTATGACTCCTCTCAAGGCCATTGAAAATGATCGGGACGAAAATACATTCTCCGATCGGGAAGGAATTTGCGGGGCAGAACTTTTGATCAATGCTATTGCACTCAAACAAGACTTGAAAAACGGCAGAGAAAGAAAGGTTCCGAAAAGTTGCATGCGCTGCTCAAGAATTCTATGGGGAAAAGATTTGCGAAAACGAAATCCGATGGAAGATTTATCTGGTCAAACATTTGGACGGCTTACCGCTATTCGACCTCTATTTCGTGGTCATAAAAAAACGTACAAACGGCCAATGTATGAATGCGCTTGCTCCTGCGGTTCAGGAGCTATTACCTACGTTAGACGAGAAGCCCTGATTGGAAACTCTGTACAGCCGATCCGGAGTTGTGGCTGTTTACAGGTCGAGGCCGCAAGGGAAAATAAGGCGAATCTAATTCACGGTTTAAGTAATCACCCTCTTTATGGAGTTCGGTCAAATATTATCAAGCGATGCTACGACAATAAATGCAAAGCTTTTCCCCGATACGGGGGTCGGGGAATTCGTCTATGCGATGCATGGCTTGAAGATATTACAACTTTCTACCAGTGGGCAATAGACCACGGTTGGACAGAAAATTCAAGCATCGATCGTATTGATAACAACGGGCCTTATTCACCAGAAAACTGCCAAATTCTAAGTAGAAAAGAGAATGCGCTTAAGAGATTTCGAGATCACGGCACAGCATTCGAAGTAGATGGTAAACAAGTTAATGTCCACGAGCTTTCAAAAAAAACCAAAGTCTCTGGAGATTTATGTAAAAAGCTCTTATCAAATGGGTATTCCGAAGCTGATGTGTACTCCTATGGAAAACTCCCGCTTCACCAGAAAAATGCTTTAAGCCGTTCTATTCACCAAGGTCAAAAAATCACAATTGCTGAAGCTCGCGAGAAAAATCGAATTGCTAAAATCAAGCCTCCTCAATCTTCCGAGATGGGAAGCTACCGAGCAATGATGGCTCGTTGCTATAACCCTAAGGATCATTCCTATCGGAATTATGGGGCTAGAGGAATCAAAGTGTGTTCACAATGGAAAAATAACCCCTTGCAATTCTTCATCGATATGGGGCCAAAGCCTGAGCCAAAAGTAAGATACGCTCTCGATAGAGTTGACCCAGACAAAGATTATTCTCCCGATAACTGTCGATGGATTACCAGAGAAGAAAACAGCAGTAGAGTAACACGGTATTAAGATTAAACAAAGTCAAGTCCAAATCACGCGGACAAAACTTTGCGTGAAAAACACGATAGAAAAACTTCTAATCTGGCATCAAATCTTTTGGGGAGCATCCTAGGGCTTTTGCTAGGCTAAGAATATTTTCGAGAGCGATGTTCCTTTCACCCCTCTCTACAGAGCCAATATATGTGGGGTGCAAAGAAGATTTTTCAGCAAGATCTTCCTGGGTTAGCTCCAAATCTAACCGTTTTTGTCTTACAAGCTTACCAAACGCTGTTCGCGCAGGAGTCTTTCTTCGATTTTTTGGATTTTTGTTGGCTGCCACTTGATTGCCTCTTGATACAGAGGCTAAAAGCTTTGCAGTCCCAATTCCACAGACGATGAGTACTAATCTATGATTATGAGTACTATTTAAGTGCAGTGACTTTTATAATAATTAGAAACAAACAGAAACAGCATCAAAATTATTTGATCTAATTGAAAATAAAATATTTATTTATGACTAACATCAAAAAGGGTCTACACAGAATAGCGATCCTGCTTATAACCTCTCTGTCATTCTTTTTACTCATAACTCAAACTGTTGCTAACTGGAAAAGCTATCGACAAGGCCTTAGACAATTAAACTTGATCGAATACACAGCCGCCCCTGGGAAAGCTGCATTAACTGGAGAAGATCTATTAACTGGCAGACGTTTCGAAAAATGCTATCAAGGAGCTGTTGATGAAGGATATACCGATACAGAAATCGTTGAATATCTTTCTGATAAATATGTTGATTTCGATATAAATAAATTCAAAGAAAATGCACAAACGATCAAAGAGAAAGCATTTAGAAGAACTGTTATCATAAGTCTGTTTTATTATTTTCTAATTGCCGCTTGTATATATCTTGCGGTAATTTTGTGCGGATTCTGCATACGCTGGGTAGTAAAAGGATTTAAACCGAATCTATGTAAGGCAAACAAATAAACGGTGCAACTCTAGATGTAGCTTCATCCAAGCCTGTTGCAGGAACCTCACTTGCAATTTTAAAACAAAATTAAAAAAGACAGATCCTGTATATGTACCCCATGACGCACGCGCATATTAGGGAATAAACTCTCGTTTTTTTGCCCAATAAGCAAGCATTCCGCGCCGAGCTGCCGCCCTACTCTTATCCTTACCTTCCTGTGTCTTTGCGCCTGTTGATAAGCCTCCATGCATTCGGCAACGGCTATTAATCGGTTCTCCTGTTTGGAGATCTACCACGA
The DNA here is from genome assembly GCA_001796285.1 of Chlamydiae bacterium RIFCSPLOWO2_12_FULL_45_20. Taxonomy (GTDB): domain Bacteria; phylum Chlamydiota; class Chlamydiia; order Chlamydiales; family SM23-39; genus REEB52. Next base: position 26,150 of record MGMD01000004.1, on the reverse strand, counting down.
CCCTAGCCTTGCAGGAACTGCCGTTTCGGCACTTAGCACCACATGCAGGCTGGTTCTTTTTCCATAAACTTTCATTTTTCCAATGAGCCGAATGATAAACATCTAACATCTCAGCTTTTTTTTGATTGGAATAACTCCATGGCTCCCAAGGTTTATATTGCCAGGATCTAACCATAATACCCCCTCATTGGCAAGTAAAGTGCTTACCACCAATAATGCCCCGCTTCTCTTGCCATTATTTTGAATTTTTCATCTTGCTCTCTGTGTTTTTTCATCATTTTCCATGCCCTCTCCTTAGCTTTATCATTACCTTTTTCTTTGGCTGCAAGCCACCATCTAACATAATCCATATATTTTCGGGCTCTTTGATTTTTGAGCTGTTCAACCTTCTCAAAATCATAAAAGTCATATTTGTCCATCTTGCCCCCAATTTTATGCATCATGGCTGCGGTGCTGTTTCCATCATTGATATTTTAAATTTATCTGGATCATGCACTGCCATTACTGCCGTTAGATTTCTTTTGGCAGTAACGACAGTACATTGATCTCTGTATTACTTTCTAACGGCAGTAATGGCAGTATGCGATCGAGCTTGTTCAGAGTTCCATCTTTTGCAATCTTCAACCAGTTAGTCATCATCATTCTTTGGCGTACTCATTTGCTTTATCTTGGGGTTGATGTTGTAGCGAGAAGTGCGGCGTCCGCCACCTGGGCCTGAACCACCAACTTCATTTGCCTGCAACCATCCCTCATCTTCTAGCCAGTTTAAGGCAGCTTGCACAGCTTCATCGGTTGTCAAATACTTCCATTGATTTCGGCGTACATCTCTTGCAGTAAACCCATTTGACAGCTTGGACTTGCATAGCTTATCCGACAAAGCTTGCGCTGATCGAAGGCCATCATCGGCCAACAGTCCATAACAACGCCTGGCATGAGATTCCAGAAATTCACACCATGCCACTGCTCGTTGTGCCGATCGTCCCCTTATAGGTCCATAGCTTCCGGAAGAAACACAATCAACCAAATGAAAAATCAAAGCCAAAGCCGAAAAAAGTTTTTCAAATTTTGCTAAATGCTGTGCAATGAGAGGATCCTCTTCATTGGGAAGCTTTAATAGATTTAGATCTGTCGACCACTCAATAAATATTTTTTGTGCTTCGTCGTCGTATGTGAAGTGGGGAAATTTAACATAATCATCAGCGGGTAACGCACCCCACGCTATAGGATCTAAATTTGCAATCACATCAAATACGGCATAGGCTTTGTCTCTTGCTTCTTTATTGGGAATAAAATCACACCATTTCCAAGATCGCTGATCAGGATAAACAAGCACTTGAAAACGTTGTAGCATTCCATCATTAGCTAAAGCATTTGCAGATTGCTCAAGATAGCCTGTCAATTTATCGGGCTGTATACCTCCAAAAAGTGATGTACATAAATTTGGAATATGTATGCGTCCTCTCCCTATGCGGTCAGTATCAAAGCTCCCATACCCATTCCATGATTCTAAATAAAAAGATCTATCACCTTCGTGGCCTGCCTTATCCCATGATGCTATCAAACCTACTAGTTCATCTCTCAAAATCAAAAGCCCAGCTGGGTTATCCCTTAGAATTTCTCCCAGCTTCTCGATAGTTGTATCATTCGATTTATAACGCCTCTCAATTGGCTCTTTCGATGCGGTTTGTTGGTGGGCATGTAATTCTCTAACGGCACTATCCAGATCTCCATTCTTTTTTGCAGATGCCTTAATGCGCGATTCAATCGCCTCCTTTTTTGCATCAAAAACTATTTTATCGGCTAAGTATGCCTCTTTAGCCAACTGTAGATCTTCTCCAGACTGAGCAATTAATTTCCCAAGGGGTTTTAATGCTACACTGATAGCAGGAGACTTCTTCGATGAGGGCAGCCCTACGATACCTCCCCAAAGATTAGGTATAATCAACCACGAATCGTTTGATTTCGGCTTGATGGCACACTGCGCTCCAATAATGGCTCCCAAAGATACAATTACGGCAGATGCAATAAATTCAGGGGGACAAGGCATCCGATCGGCTTCATCTATAACCCAATCATGCAAAACTTCAGGAAGAAGAATTTCAGGATTGAAGGCTGGCACAGGATAAAGAGATCCCTTGATGGGATTGGGATCCGGCCAATTAGATCCGGATAGGTTTTCCAGATTCTTGTTTTCTAACAATTGTCTCTTAACTTCATCCAAACCTAAGTGCACATGAAGATCGTTAAAGTCAGTCGGGAGCTTTCCATTACGAAGCTTACAATTATCGGGAAACAACGGAAATATCATCGAGCAGCCGTGCTTCTTTACTGCTTCTTCAGCTTTTACACGCCCTGGATTATGATCTGTTTCCTTATCGTCATCTGCTAGAATTATAATTTGATTTTTAGGATATTTGGTTTTTAGATTTGCAATTACAGAATCAAGATTTCCACAATCAAATGCAACAACCACAGGTTCATGATTTGCTTCATGAGCACTCGCCGCTGTTGCATATCCTTCGGCAACGTAGATACAACTATCATTATTTACTTCTCCGATAATATAAAAATTGCCTCGTTTTAACCCATGAATTCTTTTTGTCCCATCCGCTCCAATATACTGCACACCACAAACCTCCCCTTCGGCATTGTGAATCGGAATAACCAAAACGTGATTGCCATAACCATCCTTAGAATATCTTACACCGTAGACATAGACAGATTTTCTGCTTAAATAAGCCTTATGATCACGATGCGAGGGGAAAGGCGATGCTCGATCCCATAAAGCACGAGCATTCTGAGCCCGCTTTTGTTTATCTTCTTCAATCTTTAATTCAATTTTTTTTTGTCGCTTTAGCCAATCTTCTCGTATAGCCTGTAACTCGCTTTCACTGTAATTGGTACTTTTGTGTTCCCAGGAACTGTATTTAAAACTGCTTCCGTCACTCCAAGATCCATATACACAATTCAAGTAGGGTGTTCCCCGAATCGATACGCCATCAAAAGCGATATACCACTCATCTTTTTCCCTCTTTTGATCCATTGTAAAACGATGAATTTTTCCATCTTTCTCAATGGGACCCTGAAATGGAACTCCATGATGAAGCATTTGAGAAAGACATTCATTGTCAAGATCTCCAAATGTATATTGAATATTAGTAGTGTTTCTAGTATCATCGCTCATAGTAAAAACGTCCTTTTATAAAGCCTTGAAGGTGCTACTTCAGGGCTTTTTATTTTAGTTGTTTTCATAGATCTTGCTCTTCGAGTTCCGGTTATTGGTCAGATTGATTCTCAGGTATTCTAGCAGAGCAATTTTAGGAACTATGCGTCGTCGTTTTGAGATCTGGATGAAAGGCAAAACACCACTATCTAAGGCTTGTCGGACAGCATATTTCGTCCCAAACAAGCCAAAAATGTATAAGTCATCGATAGTAAAAAAATGACGGTCTTTGAACTCCTTAAAGAATTCATCCGACACAAACTTTGTTTTCGAGGTCATGACACCACCTATGTTAAAGATCTGTCATGCAAGAAGATGAAACCAAATGCGTGGAGCAGAGAAATTCTATTTCTTGAAATTCACTTGATGCTTTTGGTATCTTGGGATGAGAAAAGCAGCAGCTAAGTAAATTGCTTTTTTATGCCATGATTACCTCGTACGTACTCATGGCTTTTTGCTTTTCTATCCCTATTCATTTATTCCTCTTGCATGACGCCTACTTGTTAATAATTGTTGCTTATTCCATCTAAAGCTATGCTGCTGAATAAAATTTCTGCATGTAAAGCTTTTTTTATTTTTGAGCACCCTTCTCATTTATCCCTACTTACTTTCAGAGATAAATGTCAGAAGCGCCTTCTCATCTAAAACAATGCGTCGACCTAGCTTCCTGACCACTTTATCTCTAAATCCTCCAGGATTTTTAAATAAAAGATTCTTCAGCATGTTTTCAGTAAGAAATGCATATTTCTCTACCGCTTGTCTCTTTGTGAGATACTGTTGGCTAAGTTCATTCATCAATCTTCTCCTTGTTATGTTTACGGATTCTCTTGCCGGAGATTTCCTTAAAAAACCTAAACAAGCTTCAGGCTGCTGAATAAAATTCCTGCGTGTAAAGCTTTTTTATTAGGAGAAGTCATTTTTTCAGTGGATTCCATCTAGTTTTATGCATTTTTAACCCCTTGAAAAATTTGCTCGGACATCTTCGATACTGCATCTATAGAACGTGATTCGACAAGATGAGCATAGCGTCGCGTCATAGACACACTCTTATGACCCAGCAGGTGGCCTATTTCTCCCAGAGATAAACCTTGAGCGAGCATCTCCGTGGCATAACTGTGCCGAGCATCATGCCCACGATAGTTTTTTAAGCCAGATCTCCTAATTGCTGTTCTGTAGGCTCTACGGAGGTCGAGAGGACGAGATTTGTCTTGTGAAGGAAAAAGATATCCAAGCGAGGATTGATTCGATGCTAACTGGCAGAGTAGTTCTAAAGGATAACCCAACACAGGAATAGAACGCATGTCGCCATTCTTTGATTCCCTAATGAAGATCTTTCCCTTGATCAAATCGACATCTGTCCATTTTAAATGACGAATTTCATTGTAGCGGCACCCAGTGGATAATTGAAGAACTACAAAGGCGTGTAAGTAGGTGTTTTCGCTCTCTTTGCAAGCTTTTAAAAGATCCTGCCTTTCCTCAGGGCTTAAAAAGCGCGTACGCTCACGAGATTCTTTTTCTCTGGAAATCTTTTTGACAGGATTGCCTTCAATCCATTCCCACTGTTTCTCGCAAATGCTTAAAACATGACTCAAGGTAGCAAGATATCTGTTACAGGTGCTTCCGCTACGAACTACCCCCTTTTCAGTGGTTTCATTGAGCAGCTTTTGTTTTTTTTCTGCGATTAATGATGGACGAATGTCTTTAAGGAAATAGTGGCCCAACTCTTTTTCCCACCACTGTAAATGCCCTCTTTTAACTACCGAGATCTTTTGCTCTTTAGAATATCGTTGCACGGCATCTTTGAAGACGTATTTTCTTGATTCAGCGATAAGCTGGTTTCTTCCGCAGCGGATCTCGCTTTCCGTTTTCTGAATCCAAGACTTTGCATCAGTCTTTCGATCAAAGGTAGCAGTTAACCTAGGAAATCCCTTAAGTTGGACTTCAGCATAAAAGCGCTTGCTTCCATTGCTTAGATCTTTTTCTTTGATATAACCCATTTTGACTCCTTTTAACCCGCGAGGAAGATGAGTAGTCCTGAGGACGGTACGATCTTCTCTCTTGAGAATTAGCTGTTTAAAAGGGAGTGCTAATGTAAAATCCGGACTATATCCGGAATAGACACTCCAAATTGGCACCTCAAAACAATTTTTAAGGCACCCGTTTGGGTGATTTAAGGAAATCTAGAATTCCGGACATATTCCGGATCGTTTACGCCGGCAAGAACGTAAAAGGTTTGGCCAGAACTGGAATCGAACCAGCGACACAAGGATTTTCAGTCCTCTGCTCTACCAACTGAGCTATCTGGCCTCACCTCGACTGTATAGATCTTTGGAATGGAAGTATGCTTCTCTCAACATCTTCGTTCCAAAAACATACAAGCTCGAGCTCATGAAAACCAGGCCAGCATAGCCGAAAGGATAAAATTTGGTAAACATCAATTGTCTGAACCGGTACGAGGCATCTCTTCGTGAATCTCTAAAATCATCATATCTTTGACAATGTTCACTGCTTCTTTCATCTGAAGATCAACGCTCATCAAAATCGGTTCGTCCACCATATTGGGAGGTAAGGAATCTGCTCTGATTTGTATAGAGGCGATTTTTTGTTTAAGAATCTGGAAATCAGGGTCCTTGGAGAGTCTTTCAACACTCTGCTGCCGAAGGGTCGGTAGGTGCTCTTTCCAAAATAGGACAACCCTTTGTGTATAAGGGAGGTAACGCATTTGGAACAGACGGCGAGCTCTTTCATCTAGATCGGTTAGCGGGTCGATAAAGGCAGGCTGAACTTTATCTTGAGGCAAGGGGTATTCAAGATATTTCTCGCCAATTTTATAGGGCGCGTAATGGGTGGGAACTACGATATCAGCGGCCACGCCGTCAATCTGGGTGCTTTTCCCAGAAGGTGTATAGTACCTACCCACAGTTACTTTAAAAAACATATCTGCTTTAGAGTCAGTGACTGTTTGATACTGGATCGAGCCCTTCCCAAAGGTGTGCTTATCGCCGACAATCAGTGCAACCCCATAGTCCTGTAGGGCCTGGGCTACAATTTCAGAGGCCGATGCAGACATTTTTGAAGTCAAAATGACAAGGGGACCGCTAAAATAGGCTTTGGGAACGATGTTTCTTAAGTAGTGAATTTCTCCCTGCCCATACTTTGATATGACAATTACCCCGCTAGAAACAAAGAGGCCCGCCACTTTAACCGCTTGGCTAAGAAATCCCCCCGAATTTTCCCTCAGATCCAACACCAGGCCCAAAAGTTCCCCCTGCTCCCGAAAAGAATCGATCGCATCTTTAATATCCTTTTCGCTAGATACCCCCCCTGCACTCTCATAGAAAGAATGGAGTTTAATCTTGCCGATGACACCCCCATCTACCTTCTCATATCCAACTTGCATTCGCTCTTCATTCATGACGATCGCTTTTTTGAGAAGAGGGACCCGGTAGAAACTGCTATTTTCTGCCTCTTCCCGTTTGAACCCCAAAATCAACTTGTTGTCATCCGAATATTTCAACATCTCGAGAACCTTTTCAAAAGGTGCCCCGCTAGTAGAAATCCCATTGATCTCAACCAGTAAGTCGTTGATTTGAATTTGTCCAGAAAGCTCTGCTGGAGACCCCTTGATGAGTTCCGCAATAATCACGCCATCTACCCCCTCTGCCAGGACGACACCCACCCCTTCAAAATGCTTTTCTAGCGTCATCCTCATCTCAAAAGCCTCTTCAGGACTAAAAAAACTCGTATGAGTATCTAAACTTTTGGCAAAAGCCTTGAGAATGCGCAAAGTCAAAAGATATTCCACCCGCTCCCCATTTAGAGGGCCGTGTTCTGTTGTTAAAAAAAGATAGGTATTTTCAATGCGCGTGACCCGTTTTTCAAAGAGCTCAAACACTTTTGTCTTTCTTTCTTGACTGTCCAAATGAGTTCTCGCTTTATGATAGAGATAAAAACGGATCATGCGGTTCTTTTGTCTTTCTATTAATTCGTGCTCAGAACTCGCAAACCCTTGAAAGACAAACGGCCTTGTCGCTTCCGTCTCCTCCATTGCATGCACTAACTCTTTTGCCACAAAGCCTCGCGCTGCTTGTGCACGCACAATGGACTGCTGGATCAGTCCATTCAAAGCAAAAAAATCACTGTAATCCCGACGTTCCAAACGAGCCAAGATTTCAAGAGCCTTTTTGTCACTTATCGCTAGATAAGGACCTGCTTCCGACTCGAGTAGGTATGCTTTCTCAGGGTCAAAATGCTCAATATAAAGCTTCATTGACCGCCGGACAATGGTCGTATTGAGTTTTTTATTCTCAATATGAAACGTAAAAAACCTATCCATCACTCGAGAGATGTCTTGGTACTGTAAGGATTGGGACAGGGGAAAGGCTGGTTGCATCCAGAAAATACAAAACAAAAAAATAACAATCGCTTTTCTCATAATCTCTTGGGTGTCAGTCGTAAAAGAAAAAAATGGGAGGTAAGAGGAAATCTAAAAGGACCGAAAAACTTTCAAACTTAGCGTCGTCAGCTTGGCCTTAGCTCCTCAGGCCTCCCAATCAAGATAATATAATTAATTAAGTTATTTTTCAAATTAATGATTAATTATATTTGTATGTTGTTAATTATAGTAAATTTGAGACTGTTGTTATGTTGTAAATGATTTGGTTAGGTCTTACAGTCCCTTAAAGGGTATCTACAAAGACTTTCCTTTTCTTTAATCCCTTCGCCTACTATACTCTCCTACTATCGTTACTTATAAACGGAGGTTGGCTCAATGCCGACAGTAAATCAACTTGTGAAGAAAGGGCGTCGAGATAAGACGGTAAGAAAAAAGTCTCCAGCCCTCATGCAGTGTCCTCAGCGCCGTGGTGTGTGTCTCCAGGTCAAGACTAAGACCCCGAAGAAGCCTAACTCGGCTTTAAGGAAGGTTGCTTGGGTTCGCTTGTCAAATGGGCAGGAGATTATCGCATACATTCCTGGCGAAGGACATAACCTCCAGGAGCACAGTATTGTCCTGGTGCGCGGCGGTAGGGTTAAAGACCTTCCTGGCGTGCGTTACCACATTGTTCGTGGCGCCCTTGACTGCGCAGCGGTTAAAGATCGAAAAAAATCTCGCTCAAAGTATGGGGCGAAAAAACCAAAGTAAACCCAGGATATTGCATTCAATATCCTAGCTCTCGGTTTGTACTGGAGTCAGCAGTCCAATCCAAGGCGCGTGGAGAGGGAAGCCTCCGGGTGAAGAAAAATAGGGAAAAAGCTTATGTCTAGAAGACGTCGCGCTAGTAAGCGCCAGATCGATCCAGATCCAGTCTATCAAAGTGTTGTTTTGGCAAAGTTCATCAACAAAGTGATGTTGAGTGGAAAGAAATCGGTCGCTCGTAGAATTGTCTACCGAGCTTTAGAAAAATTCGCAAAGAAAATCAAAGCGGAAAATCCGTTAGATGCCTTTGAGCAAGCTCTAGAAAACTCCAAGCCTATGCTCGAAGTGAAAACTCGAAGAATCGGTGGCGCTAACTATCAAGTGCCTGTAGAGATTCCGGGAGAAAGAAGAATGGCAATGGCTATGCAATGGATCATTGCGCATTCCAGAGCTAAGCCGGGAAGGGCAATGGAAGAAGCTCTTTCTTCAGAGCTCGCAGATTGCTTTAATCACGAAGGCACGACGATTAAGAAGAAAGATGATACGCACCGCATGGCCGAGGCGAACAAGGCTTTTGCCCATTATAAATGGTAAGGGAAGAAGATGGGTACAGACCGTAAACGACCAGAATCTGAAAAATTAGAAAAAGTTCGCAATGTGGGAATTATGGCCCACATCGATGCGGGCAAGACGACAACGACGGAGAGAATTCTCTTTTATTCTGGGAAATTACACAGAATTGGCGAAGTGCATGAAGGGGCTGCTACCATGGACTTTATGGAGCAGGAAAGAGAACGCGGTATCACGATTACTTCTGCTGCCACCACTGTCTATTGGCGCGACTGCAAAATCAATATCATCGATACTCCGGGTCACGTGGACTTTACCATTGAAGTGGAAAGGTCTCTTCGAGTTCTGGATGGTGCTGTTGCTGTATTTGATGCTGTAGCTGGCGTTCAACCTCAATCAGAAACGGTTTGGAGACAAGCTGAACGATATGGTGTTCCTAGAATCGCATTCATCAATAAAATGGATCGCATTGGCGCAGACTTCCTTAATGCCGTCAAGACAATGCGCGAAAAGCTTCACGCAAATGCTATCCCGGTCCACTGTCCGATTGGCGCGGAGTCTGCATTTGTCGGCATGGTGGATCTCGTCACCATGAAGGCTTACATCTTTAAAGATGAGACGATGGGAGCCCAGTACAGCACTGAAGAAATCCCGAAGGACTTGTTGGAACAGTGTAAAAAAATGCGCATGGAGCTTCTTGAGGAGCTAGCCACAATCGGCGAATCGAATGAAGCGTTCTTAATGAAAGTCCTCGAGGATCCAGACCATATTCCCGAAGAGGAAATCCATGCAGTCATACGCCAAGGTGTCATTACCAACAAATTCAATCCAGTTCTCTGCGGTACTGCCTTTAAAAACAAAGGGGTGCAGCAGATTCTCGATGCGATTGTCCGATGGATGCCTTCTCCGATTGATCGGGGCATGATCCAAGGACACGAAGTGGACTCAGATGTAAAAATGGAAATTTCTCCGGCAGATGACAGTCCGCTTTCAGCCCTTGCCTTTAAGATCATGACAGATCCTTATGTAGGAAAGCTCACCTTTATCCGTATTTATAGCGGGACTCTTGCCAAGGGCTCCTCTGTTGTGAATACGACAAAAGACAAAGATGAGAGGGTTTCTCGCCTTTTAGAGATGCACGCAAACCAGAGAAAGGATCGCGATGAATTTTTTACTGGGGATATTGCAGCGGCTATTGGACTAAAATATACGACAACAGGCGATACGCTCTGTTCAAGAGATCGCCCTCTCATTTTGGAGAAGATGAATTTTCCAGATCCGGTGATCTCCATGGCGATCGAGCCGAAATCAAAGGCAGATCGAGAGAAACTCTCCAAAGCCTTGAGTGCGCTTTCTGAAGAAGATCCGACATTTCGTGTGATGACGAACGAAGAGACTGGTCAGACCATCATTATGGGAATGGGCGAGCTTCACCTGGATATCCTTCGCGATCGAATGATGCGGGAGTTTTCCGTTGAGGCGAATGTAGGGAAACCGGAAGTTTCTTATAAAGAAACTATTACCATGCCATGCAAGTCAGAAACCAAATATGTCAAGCAGTCGGGTGGACGGGGGCAATATGCTCATGTTTGTCTTGAAGTGGAGTCCAACGAACCAGGTAAAGGGAATGAGATTGTCAGCAAGATTGTTGGCGGTGTGATTCCAAAAGAATATATCCCAGCTTGTATCAAGGGGATTGAAGAAGGGCTTCAGACAGGAGTACTAGCTGGATATCCGCTGATAGATTTGAAAATTTCGATTGTATTTGGGTCTTATCACGATGTGGATTCTAACGAAATGGCGTTTAAAATTTGCGCTTCCATGGCGCTTAAGGATGCTGCGAGATCTGGCAAGCCCATTTTACTAGAGCCGATCATGAAAGTGGTCGTTGAGACTCCGGAGACAAACATCGGAGACGTTATTGGGGATCTTAATCGCAGGCGTGGCAAAATCCTTGGCCAAGACCAGCTCAAAGGTGCCGTGGAGGTAAGCGCGGAGGTACCTCTCAGTGAGATGTTTGGCTATTCAACACAACTACGCTCTATGAGCTCAGGGCGCGCAACCTACACGATGGAACCTAGCCACTTTGAGCGGGTTCCGGCGAAAATTCAAGAAGAAATTTGTAAAAAATAAAAGAGTTATGGGAAAAGCACCAAGAAAAAAGATACGCATCCGTTTAAAGGCATTTGATCAGCGAATGCTCGATCGGTCAGTTCAAGACATCGTTGAAACCGCGAAGCGCACAGGCGCGCGGGTTGTGGGACCTATTCCGCTCCCAACTAAGCGAGAAATCTACACTGTATTGAGATCTCCTCATGTAGACCGTAAGTCTCGCGAGCAGTTTGAAATGAGAACACACATCCGTGTTCTCGACCTTCTAGACCCTACTCTTGATACCATCGACAAGCTCAAGGTTCTGCCTGTTGCTGCCGGTGTTGATATCAAAATTAAGGCTTAAACACTTTGACTCGACTTTGAGGGGGGGCTCCCTTCCTTTCTAGAAGAGCGCTTGTGGGCAGTCTAAGAACTGCCCATAAAAAAGCCTGGGAGTTTATTTTCTAACAGGGTCTCCTTCTATCTGTCCTTCACTACTAACCATGGGTGCACCTTTCCAAAAACAGCGACCAAAGATAGTGACTTCGTCTGGGATTTCTATACCCTCTCCCAAGAAGGCGACTGTGTAGAATTTCAGCGCATCCTCAGTAGCGTCTCTAAGACAAAGACCTACAAATCCCAATACGAATGCTGCGTTCAATCCAAAAAGGGTCGCGCAAACTACGGATGTAATCAATAAAATAGTAGAAAGATTCAAAGCTTTTGTTAAAAAACTACTTTTTGCGAGCTCTTGCTCCTGTGGCTTCTCCGATATAGACTCTGCATATTTATTAACGAGAGGGACCATACTAATGTTCATTGACATAGATTAACTCCTTAAGTTTAAATGAAAGAGAAGCCATTCTATTTGATATGGGAAAAAAATGCATCCAAAAAGCTGTAAAAAAACTAGAACATAAAAAAATAATGTGTCATTCTGGCGAAAAGATTGGTCTTTGCTGGAGGATATGAGTATGGGATCGCTTCTTAGATTGCTTTTTTTCGGCATGTGTTTTGCCCTTTTTGTACAGGCAGATGAATGCCGAGAACCCTGTCTTAAGGAGGAATGTGCGGTTCCATGTCCTCCGAAACCTTGTGAACCATGTCCTTCAGTGTGCTTCGAACCTGGCTATCCGACAAACCCTGGTTGTACTCCATGCGCGTTCAATACTTCTGCAGCTTATGAGCTGGGACCGTGCCCTTGGAATTTCTGGATTGATGGGAGCTTTACCTATTGGCTTGCTTATCAAGAAGGACTAGATGTAGCAGTCAGTTCGACAGAGATTGCTGCGGTTCTTCAATCGCCACAAAATGCTGTATTTTTGTTTCAAGACACGAGCTTTGAGCCAGGTTTTAAAGTAGGTCTTGGCTTGGATTTTGATCATGACCACTGGTCTGGTTTATTAGAATATGCCTGGTTTAGATCAGAGACGTCCATGAATCAAGCAGCTCCTGCTGATCTACGCGGGGGCACAGCTGTTTGGATATTGGATAACTGGGTCAGCGGACAGACGAATACTGCAGCTTCATCGATCCAGTCGCGATGGCGCTGTGATATGGATCTTCTAGATGGGAGCTTCATAAGGCCTTATTATCAAGGGACTCATTTGATCTTTGCTCCCTTTGGGGGACTGCGGGCCCAATGGATTCGGCAGTCTTTAAATATGAATGCTCAAATCTTCACCTCAAGCAATGACACTCCTCCTCTTTCTGCAACTATCAAAAATAAATCCCACTCTTGGGCAGTCGGTCCTCGTGTTGGATTTCAGGGAAGATGGCACCTCGGCTGGGGGTTTCGGTTTGAGGGAGATGCAGCTGGCTCTTTGCTTTTCACAAGATACAACAAGGTTCGGCATGCGCAAGAACCTACAACCACAGCGGATAGCGGCAGTGAGGTTTCCGCTGTGTTCAAAGACTACAACACAGTGAGAGCCGATAGCGAATGCAATCTCGGGATTGGATGGGGCAGTTATTTCAACTGCCGCGGTTACCATTTCGATTTGCTTGCGACCTATGACTTTCAAATCTTTTGGAACCAAAATATGATGAGGCAGTTGGTTGATGCTATTGCCGACGGCACCGGTCATTCTCCATCCAACCTCTATCTTCAAGGACTTACTCTAAAAGCCCAGCTTGATTTTTAAACTCACCTTACGCACACAGGGGGCCTTATGTGCGTAAGGTGAGTTTTTAAGGTTGTTCATCAGAAGAGAGCTGCTGGGTTGTTTGCATTTCATAGCTATCGAACCCATAGGGCAACGGGGAACTCTGCTTGACTCTTTTAGAAATGACTGCCCCATTTTTGATGAGAATGAAATAATGCCGCTCTTCGGCGTCGCGATTGCCTATTTTAATTCTTTCGATATATTCATATTCGACACAGCCATCTTCTTTTTCACGAATGGCGTAAGGCTTGCCTAAAGAAGAGAGTACTTGAGGCGTCGTTGCAGCCAGATCGATTTCATAAAAAGCCTCCATTGTGACCACGGGACTCCCGACGGAGCAAGAGGATAAGAAAAGAGCTGTGAGAAAGGTTTTTTTCATTCATCCTCCTCTTCTGGTTCTGAAGTGGCTTCGACAGGCTGAGGCCAAATGTGCGCCTCGATGAGAGTGCGAAACTGATCGCTCGTCACATACTCGCCTTTCATGTGATAGCTCCCGTCAGGTTGCAAATGATAAATCTCATACCCCTCAAAATGCATCTCATTATTGCGAAATTCCCAAGCGATCATTTTGTCGTCATAGACCCCCGTTCCGGCAATTCGACCCACATTCTGATTTTCCATATCGACGGAAAAGGTCGTATTTTGAAAGTTGTAGAAAGAAAGTTCATTGCGCATGTTTTCAGAAAGGCCCTGAATCTGGATTTCTTGGGCGCATGGAACCTTCCCAGAAAAATCCTTGTTTTGTACGGACCAGTTTGTATTGAATACAAGCTCCTCTTCCACCATATTTAAGAGGATTTTTCCTTCCCCTCGCCAAGATCCGGGTGAAAAAATAAACGAATGCTGGAACATGCCCTCTCCCACCTCTATACCAAATGTGATTCAAAAATCGGGCATGGGCAGAACCCTAGTGGCCGGTTTTTAAACCACGTTCGATATACATACCCTCAGGGTAGCGCAAAATTAAAAAAAGCAACAGGCAAGAATCTAACTCTTTTATGACAAGATATTTGGAGTTATGTTTTTTCAACGGTGAAGTCGAGGAAGAGGGAAATCAAGCCTGTAATAACAATAAAAATAGCAGCGAGTCGGAAATTTAAAGTCAGCAGGGAGGCTGCGCTTGGGCCAAATTGTAAGGCCCAGATGTCGATGATGCCGACTCCGGTAAAATAGCCGGCAAACAGTAAAGAGATGCTTTTTTCGATATAAGAATAGATGTTTTTTCCTTTTGCGATAGGGAATAGTTCTTTTTCCATTTGGGAAAGTAAGATGGGGAAGACGGCGGAACAGCCAAAGCCTGCGATGGCTAGCCAAGTGATAAAGCCCTTGATGTCGGTTTGAAGAGGGTACATAAAGGTGGCTGCTATAATCACCAAGATCAGGAAGTAAAAGATCCGTTTTGGAGGGAAGAAATAGAGGGGAATGAGAAGGGTAATCTGTCCCACAATGAGAAAAAACCAGAAGGTGGGGATGGTGTGGTCTGCAGCTTTGAGTCCAAAGCGACTGATTAAGTCCACATAGCCCCACACGTTAAATGTGGTTTCTGTCAATGCGTAAGCGATGATCGCGATACAGAGTAATAAGAGGCGGTAGTGCAGTTGCTTCCAAATTAAGCTGCCTTTTTCCATATGGATACGTCTGGCTGATAGGGGCAAATCAAAAAAGAAGACGTGCACAAACCAGATGCCAAGGAGGAGTAGCGTTCCTAAAACGGAGTAAATAATTGCAGGGGTAGTGTCTTGAATCAACGGAGCGAGCATGGCGCCTAAATTGAAAAAAACAAAAAGAACAACAACTACTACGCCCACTCTTTTGGGGAATTCAACAATGATATAGGTGACGAGTGAGTTAATGACAGAGGTGAGTGCCGCTCCAAAAAAGATCATGTTCAAAAAGACTAGTAGCAGAGGTCCCTTGCCCCCGCCCAGTGTGCTAAGGAAAAGGGTCGTCATTCCGAATAGGTTTAAAAGTAGCCCGCAATAAAGGACCTTTCTTAAACCCAACGTTCGGCACATCCATTGGTGCAAAAGAGACACGCTGATGGCACAAGTATAAAGAAGCACCTTGCACCAAAACTCGAGGTTGCTGGAAGAGTGGCCCATTAAAAAGTTTTTAGGGACCTGAAAGGTGGAAAAGAGCATGGTATGGAGAGCTCCAATGAGGAAAAGTCCTGTAGTAATGGTGATTTTTTGGCGGTTTGCGTGGAAGAACTTTTGCATTAGAACATAAACCTACGGCTGTAAATGCTTTGCAGCAGCCCGAGCGCTGCCATTGCTGTGATCGTAGAGCTTCCCCCGTAAGTAATAAAAATGAGCGGGACTCCTGAAATAGGGAGAAGCCCGCACATCATGCCTATATTCATCAGTACATGACCGGCGAGATAGACTGCAAGTCCGACCGCAAGATATCGGCCAAAAAGGTCTTTCGGGGCCGCTACAACCTGAAAACTAAAATAGATGAGAGTATAAAATAGAAATAGGAGAAAAAAGAGTCCTGCCATGCCAAATTCTTCGCCAAAGGCAGCAAAAACAGAGTCTGTATGAGCCGCAGGGAGCCATTTTCTTTTTGCAAAGTCGCTTTTTTGCCAGCCTGTTCCGCTGATGCCCCCGATGGCGATAGCTATTTGGGAGGCCTTTTGATGGTACGTATTGGGATTGATCCTTTCATATTGGTACTCTTTCAAGACAGTCGTGAAAATGGGGCGCATTTTTTCATGGTCTAAAATGCCTAAAAATAGAAGCGTAACAAGTACCAATATAGCGAATCCCGCCGAAGTGACTATTTTGAGCATTCCGCGATGGATATCGGCAAAATATCCCATGACAAGAGCGATGGGGCATAAAATCAGGGCTGTTCCCAAATCGGGCTGTTTTAAAATGAGAAAAAAGGGAATGCCGACCATGATCCCAAAGAGAAGGGCGGTGGAAAATGTCGACACTTTTGATCCACGCCTTTCTAAAAACCAGCTAAGAAATATTACAAGGATCAATTTCGTCTGTTCTGAGGGTTGGAAACTCGCAATGCCGGGTAGCCGATACCAACGATGCACATTTTGAATGGCTGGGACAAAAAAAAGGCCCACTAAACAAAAGACGATCCCGATGTAAAGAAAAGGGCTCCAGTTGCGCAAATATCGGTAGTCGAACCAAGCCATGAGGAAAAAGACCACCCAGCCTAAAAGAAACCAGCGGACTTGGCTTTTTACAAGTGGCGCCCCAAAAGACCCTGTATCGCTGCCTTCGGAAGTCATAGAAGAAATGATGAGAAGGCTGATGAACATGAGAGACAAAATAATGGGAAAAATCCTATAGTCGAGAAAACGAAAACACCGCATATAGATGATTCTACCCGGCTTTTTACATTTTTGGGACGAAGATGTTGAGAGAAATGCATTTTGAGTCGCTCGACTCCACCAATGTCTATGCAAAAACAAACAGTGGTTTATTTTCACAAAATGATATCACCTGCGTTACAGCAGATGAACAGACGAAAGGCCGCGGAAGGTTCGATAGAACATGGTTTTCTCCCAAGGGAGTGAACATCTATGCAACCTTTTATTTTACGTTGCCGAAAACTACGCGTGAGCTGGTCGCAATGAGTCAGGTCATGGCGATGAGTCTTAGCACCCTGCTAAAACGCAAAGGGCTACACCCAGAAATTAAATGGCCCAATGACGTCCGTTTAAATCACAAAAAAGTGGCAGGGATTTTAAGTGAGACGAGATTTTCAACAAAGATCGTGGAGTTTTTTGTGGGTATTGGGATCAATGTCAACTTAGACGAGGTCGCCTCGATTGATCAGCCGGCTACCTCCTTGAAAATAGAAACGGGACGAATCTGGGACCGAAAAGCTCTCCTTAAGGAACTTCAAGTGCAGTTTGAAAGCGATCTGGCCCTTTTTAAACGTGATGGCTTTGAGCCTTTTCACGATGATTTCGAAGCTCTTTTATGTTTCAAAGGACAAAGGGTACGCTGTTTTGATGGGGAAACCACCTGGGAAGGAATTTGTCACTCGATTACTCGAGATGGTCAGCTCAATCTCCGCTTGGAGAACGGCATCATTCATACCGTTCTCTCAGGGGATATTGTATAATCATAACTCAGCTACGGTCCTCTCGGAGAGAGAGGGATTCGAACCCTCGAAACGATTTCTCGTTTACACGCTTTCCAAGCGTGCTCCTTCAGCCACTCGGACACCTCTCCAAAAAAGTCTTACAAAAGAAAAAACAACTCAAGTTTAACGGGTTATTGATTATCGCTCAAGCAAGCCTTGATTTTCGGCGCTTTCACGCTGTTTAAATATGAATTTATTTGTTGCGATTGCTATTATATGATAAAAAAGATCATATTTCTCGTGGTGTGTTATGTTTCGAATAATTTCTTATTTCTGTGTTTTGCTTGCGACTTCTTCCTGTTTTCAAAAAAAATCTCCAGATCACAAGCCTATGCTTTTAGTCAGTATCGCTCCTTATCAATACCTAACGGAACAAATCGCAGGGGATGATTTTACCGTTTATGTTGTTGTTCCACCGAACGCAAACCCCCATTCCTTTGAACCCACATCCAGTCAAACACTAAAAATCGGTCAGGCCCTTATCTGGTTTCAAATGGGAGAGCCTTTTGAAAAAAAAATTCTTCCTGTTTTGCAATCCAAGAATCCAAGCTTGGTTACGAAAGATTTAAGAGACGGCATCCCCATGATTGGGGAGGGATGCTGCTCAGTGGATCAGATGGATCGGCACATTTGGCTTAGCCCAAGGCTAGCAGCAGTGCAAGCGGTGATGATTGAAGAGGTGTTAAGTCAAGCTTTCCCTGAATATGCAAGCTTTTTTAAGGAAAATTTAGCTAAGCTCACGGCTTCTTTGGCAGCCTTGGACAGCGAGATCCATGAGGAATTGAAAAAGGTTGAGAATCGCTCCCTTTTAGTCTCTCATCCAGCCTTCGGTTATTTTTGTAAAGAGTATGGCTTTACCCAGCTTTCTGTAGAATATGAGGGAAAGGACCCTAAACCGCAAGATTTAGCAAGAATCCGGAAGCAGGCCGAGAGAGATCCGATGGAATTAGCCCTAGCACTTCCGCAGTATAATAACAAGGGCGTGCAGCTTATAGCTAAAGAGGTGGAAGCCGCAGTGCACTTTATCGATCCCTATTCTCCAGATTATTTCAAAACCATGCGAACCCTTAGCACTCTCATTCAACATCCCCATGACAATTGCCATTGAATCGCTCTTTTTTTCCTATGGTCGCACCAACATTTTAGAGAATGTCCGTCTTTTGGTGGAAAAGGGGGAGTTTATCGGCATAATGGGGCCTAATGGCGGGGGAAAAACCACTCTTCTCAAGCTCATTATGGGCTTTTTGGAGCCCTCATTGGGAACTGTTGTAACGGAAGGAGTCATAGGTTACGTTCCTCAAGTGCAAAATACAGATCGAGACTTCCCTATTTGTGTCAGCGAGCTCATCCTCTTAGGGGCTCTTTCAGAAGCCTCTATTTGGGGAACTTTTTCCCCGCTGATTAAAAAAAGAGCGGAGAGTCTCATGGAGCGGCTCAACTTGACCCAGCATAAGCATACTATGTTTGGCCAGCTCTCCGGCGGTCTAGCTCAAAGGGCTCTTCTTGCAAGAGCCCTTCTTTCTGATCCAGACATTCTTCTACTCGATGAACCCACTGCCAACATCGATCCTATTTCAGCCCAGGTGATTTTTGAGATCCTCGAGGATCTCAAGGGCAAAAAAACTATTCTTCTAGTGACCCACGACCTCAACACGATCATTCATCGAGTGGAACGGGTAATTTGCGTAAAGGGTAGGGTGAGCAGTTTCTTGCCAAAGGACGTATGTGAGCATTTTGCCATGGGACTCTATCATTCTCCGCTAATGGCCCCATGCGAAAACCCTTTTACAGTGCGAGGATAAAGATGCTCTTTACCTTCTTAGACAATGTGTTCGTTCAAATGGCTTTTTTTGCCTGCCTTTTAGCCTCCATCCCAAGCGGCGTCGTGGGGTCTTTTGTCGTCGTGAAAAGGATCTCTTTCATTGCGGGGAGCATCTCTCACTCGGTTTTGGGGGGGATGGGCTTTTGTCTTTGGCTTCAAAGGGCTCAAGGTTTCTACTGGCTTGACCCCATTTGGGGGGCCTTTTTTAGTGCGATTGGCTCTGCCTTGATTCTGGGGTGGGTTCATTTGAACTACCGCCAGAGGGAAGATGCGATCATTGCGGCTATTTGGTCTACAGGGATGGCCATTGGAGTGATTTTTATTTCTTTCACTCCCGGCACAAATGTCGAGTTAATGAACGTTTTATTTGGAAACATACTCTGGATCCAAAACTCAGACTTGGTTCAACTGGCCCTCCTTAACGGGGCCATTTTGGCCATTATTGTTCTTTATTATAGAAAATTTTTGGCTCTTTGCTTCGATGACGAACAGGCCCGCCTTCAAGGAGTGAAAGTCCAAAGACTGTATCTGCTCTTTTTAAGCCTTGTCGCACTTTCTATTGTCCTTTTAATGCAAATCATCGGCACTATCCTCGTCATAGCTATGTTGACCATTCCTGCCACCCTTGCTGGTCTATTTACGCACCGACTGCAGATCATGATGGTGCTCGCTTGTGTGTTTACCGCTTTTTTTAGTACGCTTGGCCTTGCCGTTTCGGTCGTCTTGAACTGGCCTCCAGCCGCCACCATCACTCTCATCCTTGCGGGCAGCTATGTTCTCTTCTTGCCCATGAAAAAGAAAAAAATTTCTTTCCACCCCTTTCCATAGCCGAATCGAAAAGCATTTCCCACTGAACCCACCTGTTCTATTGACAAAAGCACAAATTTAGAGTAGTATTCTCAGGAATTATCATTCTATTTTTTTGAGGAAATATGTACGCGATTATCGAGACTGGTGGAAAACAGTACAAGGTCGAAGAGGGTGATGAGCTCGATGTAGAGCTCCTAGGGGATGTGCAAGGCGAATACAAATTTGATAAAATCCTCATGGTTCATGATGGAGAGAACCCGCACATTGGTGAACCCCACCTCTCAAGGTGCGAAGTGGTCGCTGACGTCGTAGGGGACACGAAGGGTTTAAAAGTGATCGCCTTCAAATACAAAAGAGGCAACTACCGTCGGACCGTGGGTCATCGACAAAAATATACCCGTGTAAAAATTAAGAAAATCGTAGCAGCGTAAGGAAGAGGACAAGATGGCACATAAGAAAGGACAAGGCTCCACGCGAAACGGTCGCGACTCGCGCTCTCAAAGACTCGGCATTAAGGCGACAGCTGGTCAATTTGTCACTGCTGGCAGTATTCTTGTCAGACAATGCGGCACAAAATGGCACCCTTCTAAAAATGTAGGGGTGGGTCGCGATTACACGCTTTTTGCTCTCATAGATGGCGTGGTCTCTTTCCACAAATTGTCGAAGACTTATGTCTCGATTGTCCCCAAGTAGCCATCCTTATGTTCGTCGATACGGTTTCTTTACACTTGTCGGCGGGCAAAGGCGGAAATGGTTTGATCGCTTGGCGCCGGGAGAAGTTTATTCCTAAAGGAGGTCCTGCTGGCGGCGATGGCGGCTTTGGGGGGTCTATTATTCTTCTGGCAGACGATCAAGTACACTCCCTAGAAGGTCATCGAAACTACCGAATCCGTAAAGCGGAAGATGGTGCTCAAGGCGGCTCGAACAACTGTAAAGGGAGGTCGGGCAAAGACCTGACTTTGAAAATTCCCGTTGGGACTTTGGTCAAAAATTCTGCGACAGGCCAGGTGCTCTTTGATTTTACGGAAAAGGGGCAGGCATGGACAATTTGCATAGGAGGAAAAGGAGGGTTTGGAAATAGCCACTTTAGGACTTCTACTCATCAGGCTCCTTATAAATGCACCAAAGGTAGGGAAGGAGAAGCGATCGATGTGGATCTTGAGCTTAAGCTCATTGCGGACGTGGGTTTTGTGGGAATGCCCAATGCAGGCAAATCGACCCTGATCTCCCAGCTCTCTCATGTGAGGGTAAAGATTGCTCCTTACCCGTTTACTACCTTGCGCCCGAATCTGGGGATTTTGGAATTTGACGACTACTCGCGTACCCTGATTGCCGATATTCCAGGCATCATTGAAAATGCCCATCAAAATAAAGGGCTAGGCTTCTCTTTTTTAAGACACATTGAGAGGACTTCCACATTGGTTTTTGTGATTGAATTAGCTCCATTTGAGGATCGAGACCCATTTGAGGAGTTTTTGATGTTGAGAAGGGAGCTGCATGCCTACAACCCTGCGATGCTAGAAAAACCTTTCTTTGTCGTTCTCAATAAAATCGATCAGGAGGAGACGAAAGAACTGATCCAATCTTTTAAGGAACGCTATCCTTTTGATCCAGCCTTCCTTTTTGAGCTTTCTGCTAAAGAGGGGACGCATCTGGAGCGTCTCAAAGAGGCTCTGCGAGCCTGTTCTTTGCCGAAGTCTAGCCATCCTTCTGTTTTTTTTGTGTGACATAAAGTTTTTTATTTTGCACAATGCTTCCTTATCAATTTTTTGAGGTATTTGTGCTGTGTAAGTTGTTGCTTTTGTCCTCTTTTTTTAGTTCCTGCTGGGCTTTAAGCTGTTCTGCTCCAGAAACTCTTTCAGATCCGAGGTTTGATGCGTCTGGTGCTAGCGTGTCTCTGAATGAGCAGATGGCGTTTGTCAGTTGGGTATCCGCTGATCATCACCGTATGAGGCTCGAAATGGCCCAGAAGGTAAAAGACTGCTCATGGTCGTCGCCAGAGTGGGTCTCAAACTGGGCAAGTCGAATCTTTCCGAATCAGTGCTTTGTGAATCAAGAAGGGGCTGGGTGTATTACATGGGAAGCGCTTAAAGAGGATCAGTGGAGACTGCAAATTTCTGAAAAAAGAGCGGGAGAATCGTGGAGCGACGAGGTTAGTTGGAACCCTTTATCTACTGATTTTCAGTTCGGCGATGCAGCGTATGATCGAGATGGGAAACTGGTATGGATCGGGGTCTTTTCTGAGACGTATCCTCTTCGTATCAACCTTTTTTCCAAGGCCGCAGGGCAAGTTGTGGAACGGAGAGAAGAGTATGCTTTAGACTATGTCCATTGGGTTTCAGATTTTAAAATACGGATGACTGCAAAGGGGGTTGGTTATGCCTTTTGGGTTTCTAGTCAGTCTGGTAAATCGCTCGTTTGTCAAAAAATTGTCAATGGTCAATTTGTCGGTCCAGCAGAAGTGATTGGCTCTTCGGAGAGCTTCCTGGATGAGATAGAGATTGCGATCAATGAACAAGAAGATATCGCCGTTGCTTATGAAGATGAAGTGGGCGCAAAATTATTGGTCAGAACCAATCAATCTTGGTCTCTTCCCGTGTCTGGTCAAAGTGGGTGTGTGAAAATTTCGATCGATCATTCTGGAAATGTCATGGCTGTGCTGCAAGTGGAAAGGGATCAGCAGAGCATGGTTCAAGCGATGTATAAGCCTCTGGGACAAGACTGGCAGGATCCAGTCTTTTTTTCAGCCAAGGATGCAGATGACTGGTATCCCAGTGTACAATCGGACCAAAAGGGGGATTTTGTTGTTATTTGGCAACGGCAAAAAAAGAGGCGCAATAGTATTTTCGGAGCGTCCTTCTCGACCGCGAACGGAATGTGGTCTCAGCCTCAGCAACTTTCTCCTCAGGGAGAGTGTTGCTATTGGTACGCGTATGCTTTTGGCTCTCCTGGCAAGGGATATATTGCTTGGACTATGAGCCCCAATGGATATGAAGAGGTTGTTCAAGTGGCGACATTGAGCAATGAATGAAGGTTTTGATCCTCGTTTTCGTTCTTCTTTTTACGAAAGTGTGCGCCCAGGAAAATAGTGGCGCACCTTCGGATCAATTTCTGGTTGTGTTTGGCTCGAGTGGTTATGTTCTTTACAAAGTGATGGATTTTGCCAATGATCATGGGTTCCGGTATATTAAGATTCTTTCGTATGAATTCAGCGCCTTTGATCACAAAATGGAGGGTCGTATTACGGCGGAGCCTTGCCATGGCGGGCGTTATTTTGAGCTAAGGGATGAAAATGCTATGGTTGCATTTCTTTGCTATGATATAAAACCGAAAGATCCGATGATTATTGATCTTTTAGAATATCGAGATCTCCTCGGAGATATACTGAATTGATTTATACCATCACGTTACCCAGCCCTAATTTATGAATTTATTCCTCGCGATGTCTATTAAATGGCAAAACCAAACAGGAAAGAAAGGGATTGGTCAAAATATCCAGAAGACTTTTGAAACTGATATTGAATCGACACATCCATGCCTTGCTGTTGAAAGGTCAGTCCCACTCCACTAGCAAACAAGGAATGCTGAGGAATCGCAGCCTGCACTTCAAAAGTTGGAGCTGTATTGACAAACCGTGTGCGATAACAGGTTCCGCTTAGCCACTCTTGCCAAACATAGCTCGCATGAAGCTCAGGGATGATCTGTCGGCCTTTACAAAGCATGCAGTAGCTCATATTGATTCCCGCTTCATATCGAGTGATATGTGCATCAGCGCTTTCGACTTGAAGGTTGAGACTTTCTGCTCCTCTTTCTTCCATACTGCCCTCGTGTGCATAGAAGTACTGAGCTTTGCCGTAGGGGCGAACCTGCAGTTGTTTTAAAGGTAAACGACAGCCTAGCTCCAAAGCCGGCGTCAAAGTATATCCTGAATGGCGGTTACAAGCAGTTCGATGGACGTCACTAAACTGAATGTGCCGTTTGTCATGAAATACTTCGTAGGCGCCTGTGATCAAGAGATCTAGGTAGAAATGGGATCGGGTCCAATTCCCATATAAAGTGGCTAAGAAGTGAGAAAGGCTAGCATGTCCCCGTTGCGTCCACTGAAGTTGGCTCGTTCCCACACTCGCAGCAAGGCCGATACAGCCGTTTGAATAGGAACGATCACAACCAAAAGTCAATAGTTCCGTTACAGCCCTCCAGGAAGGATCCAAATCGAAACGGTTCTGAGAGTGTTGCAATAGCTGAGGTTCTATCCAGAAGAATGCAGCGCGAGAAGGAGAATGGCTACACGTTCCGCGATAATATAACTCCAACCGATTTTGACCGGCACAAGAAGACAAAAAGGCAGCCTGCTCTTGGAGATAGGAGCCCACCTTGAAGAGGGAAGGCTGCAGCTGGTTCAACGCTAACTCTAACTCCTCTTGCGTTAGTTGCTGCAAAACCCCGATCACATGCATCAGATCACTACTTCCCGTTGTCATGAGCGCATCGAGATCTTCTGCTACAGCCCCAGCATTGCCTTGCCCGCTGAATGGGGAAAGAGGAGCAACACACAAAATCAGTTCAATTTCATTAGCTAAATATTCAATGGACACATGAGCTGGATTGGCACAGGTAAAAGGTAAAATCACATTCGAGAAGGTTCCATTGATCCCGCCCTCTGCTGTGAAAAAAGTGTATACGGTTCCGTCCTGATAAGTGCCTGGTTCAGGAATAAATACAACGGTCGAGCCAGATTGAAGAGTCGCCTGTCCTCCGGTAACTTCAACCCTAGAGGATTGGGTGGGGTTTATTTCAATTTGCAGTGTGGATCCACTGACTTGGACATAGTCCCCAATAATAGAGAGGGTTCCAATGGAATTCCCTGGGGAAAGCGTCCCTGCGTTGATCACAGACCCGACAATAGGCCCTGTTCCTCCGAGAGTTCCTGGAGTTTCTATTGAAATCGAAGAAGTCAAGGTGCTATTGACATTCAGCCTCCCCAGCTCCACGATCGTCTGTCCTTGGGAGGCATTCGTCTGTAGATTTAATGTGCCTATCCCAGACTTTCTGAGTGTTCCCGTTCCAGAGAGCGTTCCCAAGTAGGTTCCATTGCTGGACTGCACAAAGCCTAATGTAGCCGCATTGGCAATATTTCCTTTGAGGCTTTCACTATTTCCTTGTAGGGCTCCTCCAGTGACATTTGTCCCCCCTAAATAAGAATTGATTCCTTCTAATGTCACTACTCCACTGTTTTGCTTTATGAAGGAGCCTGTGCCACTGATATTTGCTGTCAAATTCCCGGCAAAAGCTTGATCCACAATTACGATCCCGTGGTTCTCAATGTTGCCCTGTAAACTTGCGGTTGTGCCTTGGAGCGTTCCCTCTAAAAGAATCGTGCCTCCACTGTAGTCGGACTCCCCGCTGAGAGTTAATACGCCTCCATTTTGTTTGGTTAAAGACCCCGTACCAAAAAGCCTTCCCGAAAAGGTCAAATCATTGCCATTCGTATCGATCGTCCCCTCTGCTGTTAAGTGCACATCGCGGTTTGAGCTGATCGTTCCTGTTAGAAAAAGGGTTCCGTTCCCAAGTGACAATTCTCCTCCGGGCAACCCGAGATTGTGATCACTTGCGATCCTCAATGTGCCACTATGGATGCTTGTTCCTCCAGCATACAAATTCATCCCAGCGAGTTCCAATATGCCAGGACCCATTTTGGCAATACCGCCGTTTTGTATCATTCCGTTCATTTGCATATCCACCGCGTTTGTTCCACGAGCTGTATTGATTGTGACAATCTCTCCTCCAAGATCTATCGAGCCATCTAAAACGGCTGTACCATTATTAGTGTTATCAAAAGCTACACTTCCTCCCCCTGAAAGATTGATCGCACTCGCAATGGTTACATCCCTCATGGAAAGGGAAGAGATGTCCAGGCTTGCACCACCAGTTGACAGGGTGCCTGCGTGAAAGAGGAACGTATCAAAAGCGTCAGCATTGTTGTTCATGTTGAAAGTGCCACCACTTAACGTGACCGTTGCACTACTTGGCAGTTGACTGGCAGCCTCTAGGCTGAGAGTTCCGCCAGTAATCGTTACATCTCCTCCCACCGCATTGACTCCCGCCGTTTTTGACAACATAAGAGTCCCTGCGCTTACCGTCGTGAGACCTGTGTATGTATTCGCCCCTGTTCCTCCAAAACTTAGGGTTCCCAGTCCTGTTTTACTCACCCCTCCG
>MGMD01000003.1 GCA_001796285.1 Chlamydiae bacterium RIFCSPLOWO2_12_FULL_45_20 | reverse complement strand
TAGCTCCTGATAAATGCTACTTATTCTCTCTGAGATTGCCTGATTCAGGCAATCTCAAACTGATCACCTAAAACTTTTAATTACACCCAGCGTGCCATGACCTCTAGCAGAAATTAATTCCTTGTCGTATACTTTGGCCTTTCAGTTTAGGGGTAAGTATTTATGAAAGAAGCGATTCAAAGTGGAGCTCGGATATATTCCAAGCCAGTACTATTTTTATACGATTTTTTTGTGCTACAGTTTTCTAATTCTTTAGTTTGGAAGTGTCCAAGCAAAAAACTTCTCGATTTATACAACCAACACATCTCAGCGAATCATTTGGATATCGGCGTTGGAACAGGTTATTTTTTGGATAAATGCACCTATCCAAGTAGGCCAAGAATTGCTCTGCTCGATTTGAATCCCAATACTTTGGAGGTAAGTGCGAAGCGTATTTGTCGCTATCAGCCAGAAAAATACCAAGCAGATATTTTAAAGCCTATTTCAGTGAAGCCCCGTTTTTTTGATTCGATTGGGATCAACTACCTGCTTCATTGTCTTCCAGGGGATATTTCGAACAAAGAGATAGTATTCAAAAATGCAAAATCTTTACTCAACAAGAATGGCGTTGTATTTGGATCCACGATTTTGGGTGATACAAGTCAAGCCAACTTTTTAGCCAGAAAACTGTTAGCTATTTATAACACCAAAAAGATCATGTCTAATTCAAAGGATACATTGCAAGATCTAGAGGCAGTTTTAGCCGGAAATTTTAGGGGATATAGCGTGAAGCAAGAGGGGCGTGTTGCTCTTTTCTCTGCTCGAGTTTAAATTAATACCATTTGCGAGAAATAAATTCATAAATTAGGGCTGGGTAACGTGGCAGATTTGAATGGTCGTTTTGCAGCTCATGTTTTTAAACATGAGCAAGAAAGGATCGTTCAAAGATGACATGTTATACGGCCCTAATTTATGAATTTATTTCTCGCAAATGGTATAAGACAACAATCAAAGGAAATTATGAAAGTTTTTTACTCTCCAGTCTTCATCTGGATACTGGCCCTCTCTTCGTTGTGCGCTGAGCAACCTAAAGACCCTTGGAAAGGTGGTGAATATGCTAAGAATTCAGAGTCACAGAAATCTTCTGCTGAAGATTTTATAGCCACTCTCGATTTGCACAATGCTTCCGCTGTTCTTGATGTTGGGTGTGGAGATGGTAAAATCACTGCGGCTATGGCTCGTGCGCTCCCTGATGCTGAAATTGTCGGAGTTGATATTTCTCCTTCTATGATCGACTTTGCTCTTGCGGCCTTTTCAGGTTATCCAAATCTTAAGTTTTCCGTTGAAGATGCAGCACAAGTCAATTTTCAAGAGAAGTTCGACCTTGTTACTTCATTTACTGTTATGCAATGGGTGCTAGAGCAAACCCAGGCATTGGAGCGATTTGAAAAAGCCCTTAAACCAGGCGGTAGGCTTTGCATTCAAATGCCTACAGGCCTTCCAAGTGCAATGGAACAGGCGTTAAACAAAACCATTTCTTCAGAGAAGTGGGCAAAGTATTTTACTCAATTTTCAGCCCCTTGGAAATTTTATCAACCTGAGGAGTATCGTGACTTGCTTGTAAATGCACAATTCTCACCGACTCGATTAGAAATAATCACAAAGCATGAAAAATTCCCCTCAAGAGCAGCATTCCAGGGATTTTTAAGACAATGGTTTCCCTATTTAAGGCCTATTCCTGTTGATTTGAAAGATGTCTTCCTTACAGAGTTGTTAGATCGCTACTTACAAATTCTTCCCGTCGATGAAAAGGGACAAGTTAGTTTCATTGTCACTCGTCTTGAAGTTGAGGCAATAAAATAAGTTTTACTTTAAAAATAATTGAATTACAGAAAGGTGATACGTCGTGAAATTTGTTTTAGTATTTATAACTGCCTTGATTTTTGTAAAAGGCAATATTTTATATTCTAATGAAGAAACTTTGAGTTATTATTATGAAATAGCAAAAGAGAATTGCCACGATATTTCTGCGATCCGTACAGAAATGGATCGAATTAACAATGAAATATTGAAACTTCTTGTAGAGCGAACTGCTTATGTAAAACGGGCAGGTGACTTAAAGTCGCGTACCACTAAGATTGCTGATGATAGACAAAGGGTGGCAGATCAAGAGAGAAAAATTATTGATAAATCGGTTGAGCTAGAACTTCCTACGGAAATTAGTATTCCTGCTTTTAGAGCCATAGTGGAAACTTCTATTCAATTTCAGCAGGGATACATTGATCAATTACCGTTTCAACAACCAATTTCACATTAAATTTTTGTACGCGTTCACGGGGTAGGGGGGGCCGCCTGATAGTCATCCAAAGATGGGCGGCGCAGGCCCTTTTTGAAGACGAGCCTAAAACATCCCAGTCAGATACTCAAAGACATTTTCAGCTTGCTGCCTAAGAGTGCAAACCACCGTCATGACTCGATTGATATTAGACATCTTCCCACGAAGATATAGTCGCTTAAAATTTTATCCGAAGGACACGAGAAAACTCGGTCCTTTACTAGATTCCCCAGTTGAGGCTAGCCCCAGCATAAGGGGCCCCCTGTACATTGGTATAAAGAGATTGATGTCCCGATTGGTCTTTTAGATAAAAACTACCGCCGAAATTGTAGCCTACAAAAATCTCCCAGTCTAAATGAAGAAATTTTTCATACGAGAGGTTGAATTCTGTTCCCATTGTAGAATAGTTAAAGATGGAGCGTGGGGAGAGTTCATATTTCCCGACGCGGAAGCGCTCTCTAAGAGGTCGTCCCTGGAGCGAAAGCCTCCACCTGTCGCTGAATTTGTATGCGATCGAGTAGTTCATGGGAAAAATGGTTTGGAATTTCCAGTGCGCATTCGGCGTGTAGTCGATCCCGATGATCGGATACACCTCCTGGCCTTCAAAGCCCGTGTAGCCAAAGGCGCCTATGTGGTAGTGCCACTGAGGATGAAGTTCATGGGTTCCCCATACTAGCATAGAGAATAGCCCATACGTTTTAGGTTTTGCAAAATGCTTGGCATCAATGCTGTAATCTACCCTCGCAATCCAGCGCCAAGTGTCGAGACCTGTAGAGAGAAAGGTCAATGCAAACTGCATATACTGGAAGCGCGTTTCGCTAAAACGGGGGTTTCGGTTCCAGTTCATTTCAAACGTTGTGTATTCAATGCGGGGCAGAAAAAAATTACACTGACTGATGGGAATAAAGGTATAGAAAAAAGCGTTGGCCTTATTAAAAGTAAGGCTTCCATCATTAGGGCCATGTTTTCTTTCCACAGTGGTTTGAGCCAGGCCAAGGTAATTGCCGCCCACGTGAATGGGATGATAATCCCAGATTGATTGTTTTGGTTCTTCATGAGGTTCTTGTGCGGAGAGTAAAATCACAGAAAAAATAACAAGTTTCAGACCGTGCGTGACATATCTCATGAGCTCCTTCGGACAAATCCCAACATCCGATCATACTCAATGATTTTTTCTTTTTCACTAAGTTTTATGATTCTTGCAATCGCTATGTGGCTGGTCTCTTCTTTTTGAATGAGGAAATGGTCTTTTGCGCATTTTGCGACTTGGACGAAATGCGTAACGCAGATGAGCTGCCTTTTTTCTCCGAGTTTTTTTAGCTTTTCTCCGAGGATGGAAGCCGTCTGTCCCCCCACATTACTGTCAATTTCATCAAAAACAAGCGTCGATTGTTCATTGAGGCAAAGAGTTTTTACCCCCAAAAGAAGTCTTGAAAGTTCTCCGCCGCTTGCGCACTCCGAAAGGGGAAGTATGGGATGGCCTAGATTGGCCCTGAAAAGAAACTCCACATCGTGGATGTTTTCTCCCACTCTGACTGCAAAATGTGCATGTGGAAGATTGAGTTCCTTCATCTCGCGCAAGATGGAGTCTGCAAAAGGCTTGGCTGCTTGTTGTCTTTTTTCACACAGTTCTTTTCGTAGCGCTTGGTTCTGGTCTTGCAGGCGCTTTAGCTCTTCTTGTTTCCTTTGGATCTCGTCACTGAGGCTGCGGAGCTTTTCTATTTTTTGGAACAGCCGTTCTTTTTCCTGCCTGATTTCTGGCCCGAGTCGTTTTTTCAACAATTCAATTTTTGCAAGCCGTTTTTCAACCGCTTCGAGCTTCCTCGGATCAGCCTCCACGATTGCAGCGTAGCTCTTTGTCCATCTAGCGACTTCCTCGAGTTCTAAAAGAGCGCTTTTCATCGCCTTACTCATGGGCTGTATATTGCTGTCGTACTTAGATGCCCCCTCCAATTGATACTGCGCTTTTTTGAGAGCGGAAAGCGTTTCAAAAGACTGACTTAGCAAGTGGATTTTGCCGGCGAGCTCTTGGGCATGAGAGAGAAGGTTGAGATCGTTCACTAAAGCCTCTTCTTCCCCTTCTTGGATATTGACCTCCTCAATAAGAGCCAGATCTTTTTGAGCCCATTCTAACTCCCTTTCCCTGGGGATATTTTCTAAGCGTTTTAGCTCGTCTTGGAGAGCATGTTCTTGAAGGAGCGACTGTTCAATCATGGTACGAAAAGGGGCGAATTTTCCAAAACTGTCTAGCATCTCTGATTGGTTAGCAACGAGATCATACGAGCTATTTTGATCGACGATCTCGATGCGAGAAAAGTCTTTGAGTTCTTTTAAAGTGACCTGAGCATCATCAATGAAACACCGGTTTTTCCCATTTCGATAGATTTCTCTTCGGATCTGAGTGCCGTCTTCCATGAGGGTCTCGATGATCGCGAGCTCTCTTTCCGCTCGGATCATATGGGTATCTGCCCGACCGCCGGCAATGAGCCAAATGGCTGTGAGAACAAGGGACTTTCCTGAGCCTGTTTCTCCCGTAATAATGTTCAGGTTAGGTCCGAAAGCAATCTCCGCTTTTTCAATGAGGACTAGGTTTTGAATTTTTAAGGAAATCAAAGTTCCGCCATTGTTTTAAAGTGCGTTTTTGCCACCTTATCTAATCCTTCTTTTCCCCATTGGCTGACCAGTTTTTTTGCAGCGGCAATGACCGGAGGGCCTGCCCCTTTAGGAAGTTCCATGCCAATCTCTTCACTGAGGACTTTAAGTCCATCCAAAAAGGCGCTTCGGGCAATAATGGAGGCTCCAGCAACGACTAAATCTTCTTCAGCGCGTACTTTTTGCTGAAAGGCTAGCTCTATTTTTTTCTGCTTTAGCGCTGACTCCATTACATAGTCTTTTGCAAACTGATCCAAGAGCGCTTTTTTACATCCCGTTTTTGTAGCCAGGTCCCCGAGCGCCGAAGCGTGCGCCCAGCCGAGAAGCCGGTTCAAATTTTTAAACTTTCCATAAAGTTCATTGTATTTTTTGGGAAATAGTCGAATCGTCGTATAGGGGAATTCACTACGGAGCTTTTTTGCCAGTTTGGTAATGGAGCTGTCGCTCATCCGCTTGCTATCCTTGACCCCCAGTTTGAGAAGGGTTGTAATCCCGCTTGCATCTGCATACATGGCCGCTACGCAGAGGGGACCAAAAAAATCTCCTTTGCCAGCTTCGTCCATGCCAATATGGGGTTCCAGGTCCAGGTGCGCTTCAGGGTGACTATACTGAAAGGACTGAAGAATCTCAGGTTCGAGGTAAAATTCGATGAATTCCTTCATCTCTTTTCCCTGGACGATCAAGCTACCTGATTCATACAGCGTGCAGGTAACCCCTTTTTTTTTGGCAGAGAAAGCTGTATACGGTGGGCGAGAAATAGCAAACCCCTGACTCTCCAAATCTTTTTGCAATTTGGGGGCGAACTGTAAGTCTATTTTTGCGGTAAACGTCATAACCCCCATTTTAACTCGACTTTGTACATTTTTTGAACTCATCTGTCGAGAGATGCTGCACCCAGCATAATAAATTTTCTCGGAAGGGTAAAATATACACTTCCTGTGAAATTTCTTAAGCTGGATTTTGCCTCTCTCGGCAGCTTCGTCCAAAAAATGTACAAAGTCGAGTTTAAGACATTTGACGGAATTCTACAAGCTGGTATGCTCCCTCTATTACGGAGTATAAACTTATGTCTGAGGGTTTAAAGAACATGGGTAAGGCGTTTCGCTCAAAACGCGAAGAGATGAACCTTACACTAAAAGAGGTGGAAAATGCCACTTCGATTCGCATCGTCTATTTGCAGGCGATTGAAGAGGGAAGAGTGGATCAGTTTCTCTCCAACGCTTATGCGCTTGGTTTCATTCGCCAGTACAGCGCTTTTTTGGGGTATGAACACGATAGACTTTCAAAAGATTTTCCCGATGCTTTGAAATTTCCTAGCGAAAAACAAGATTTTGCCTACGGCATTGGAACGCTTGAAATGAGAGGAGCTCCTCATGGGGGCGTGCGCTGGCTTCCCAATTTGCTTTGGGGGATCGCCGCGGTGCTCATTGCAATTTGCGCTTGGTATTTTGCAAAATTTGTTGGAGTTTTTTAAGAAAGGCGATAGTCTGAACGATGATGGAGCAGCTTGGCGACTATATCCTATCTAAAAAATTAGGCCAAGGTCCATTTGGCGATGTATTTCTTGCTGAACATAGATTTATTAGACGTTTTTTTGCCCTGAAAGTTCTCCCGAGGGAAATCTGCGAAAATCCGATGTTCATGCGGAAACTGGAAGCAGAAGTGGGGGAGATAGCAGCTCTTGATCATCCAAACATTGCAAAAATTCATACGGTTTCTTCTCATAGCGACGGTCTTTTTTTTATCGTGATGGATCCTCATGTGGATTCTCTTAACGAGACTATGCATCTCGAGAGGTATTTGGAGCTAAAAGGGAAAGGGCTTACGGAAGAAGATTGGATCTATCTTCTACATCAAGTCGCCTCCGCCTTGGATTATGCGCATGAAGCCGGTTTGATGCATGGGGGGCTTAAACTTACGAATCTTCTTGTGGCTCCATCAGAGCAAGGAGTTAAGCTCCTTATCACTGATTTTGGCCTTTCGAGGCTTATTGGGGAAAGGGTGTGTTTTCGGCGGCTTTGTGAAAAAATAGCTGAAGGGTTCCCACACCCAACATTCACGCATGCTTATGCATTCTTGGCGCCTGAGCAAAAAAGATTGGATGTAGAACTGACCCCTGCAATAGATGTCTACGCTTTTGGTGTTTTGGCTTACTATTTTCTTTTTAGAAAGATGCCAGAAGGGTGTTTTGATTTGCCATCAAAGTGCAATGTCAACGTTACAAAGAATTGGGATTTTCTCATCAATCGTTGTCTTCAACCCAATCCTAATGTGCGTCCGCAAGGTCTTATTCAGGCGATGAGGGAGTATCTGGATGCGCCCAAGAATATTTTGCAGGAAGTTCTCCACCTATCTGAAATCGAGCCGAAAGTGGAGCATGTCCAGCAAATGGCGCTTGATCTTGAGGAAGCGGGAGTTCTTTCTGAGGACTTAAAGCCTGTATTGCGAAGGCAAGAGATTGAACGGCCCCAATATGAACCGGATCCGGGCGCTGTTTTTCAAAGGGAGCTTCAGGTAACGCACTACACTCCTAAAACGGTAGAAACGGCTGAAATAGAACCTCTTTTAACCGAGATGGTCGTGGTGCCTGGGGGAACCTATCTGAGAGGGAGCGCGGAGGGAGCGCGCGATGAAATGCCCAGACATTCTGTCAAGCTACGAAGCTTTGCTCTCGATATCCATCCTGTAACTAACGAGCAGTTTGTCCGTTTCCTAGAGGCGATGGGAGGAGAAAAAGACCATAATAACAATGATATTATCCGCTTAAGAGACTCTCGCATTAAGAGGTCTGGGGGCAAACTCACGATTGAGTCGGGCTACGCCAAGCATCCTGTTGTGGGTGTTACTTGGTATGGCGCTGTTGCTTATGCGAAGTGGATCGGCAAACGCCTTCCAACGGAAGTCGAGTGGGAGGCGGCCTGTTCAGTGGGGAAAGAGGGTATTTATCCCACGGGTTCTGACATTGAGCGTTCCCAGGCGAATTTTTTCAGCTCTGACACCACCGCAGTCATGAGCTATCCCCCTAATCTCTTGGGGCTTTATGATATGGTGGGCAACGTTTACGAATGGTGCCAAGATTGGTATGCTTATAACTATTATGACACCTCCGTTGTGGAACCTAACTATCCCATGGGTCCTCCGCAAGGGGTTTATCGAGTTCTTCGAGGGGGATGCTGGAAAAGTTTAAAAGAAGATTTGCGTTCTTCCCATCGTCATCGCAATAACCCAGGTGCGGTGAATAGCACCTATGGGTTTCGCTGTGCTACAGATGTGTCCTGACAAAAGAAGCCCAAGTTGAGCTAAAGAGTGTCTATAAAATAAGGGCTGGTATATCTTGGATCTCTTGCATAACGCAGGTTCAGAAAAGTCTATGAAATTGTTGCTTTCTAAGCCTAGGGGTTTTTGTGCGGGGGTAGAAAGAGCGATTGACACGGTAAAAAAAGCCCTTGTGCTCTGGGGATCGCCCATCTATGTCAAGCATGAAATTGTGCATAATACTCACGTAGTCACTGAGCTTCAGGGGATGGGGGCTATCTTTATCGAGGATCTTGAAGATGTTCCTGAAGGGGCAAGGGTCATCTATTCGGCACATGGCATTCCTCCGCAGGTACGGTGGCAGGCCAAGAGAAGAAATTTGATTGAGATTGATGCGACTTGCGGTCTTGTAACAAAAGTGCATTCTGCTGCCAAACGGTACGCCATGAAGGGGTATCACATTATTTTAATTGGTCACCGAAAGCATGTAGAGACGATCGGAACAGCAGGGGAGGCTCCTGATGTTACCAGCATTGTGGAAACTGTGGAAGAGGTGAGAAGTCTTGCTTTTTCTCAAGATCAAAAGCTCGCTTATTTGACCCAAACCACTTTAAGTCTAGATGATGTTAGGGAAATCACAGAAGCATTGTTGGAGCGCTATCCCAATATTGAGACTCTTCCTACCTCTTCTATTTGCTATGCGACGACCAATCGGCAAATGGCTCTTCGGCAAATTACGGAAGAGGCGGATTTGGTTCTTGTCGTTGGAGATCCCCTTAGCTCTAACTCCAATCGCCTCCGCGAAGTGGCTGAAAGAAGGGGAAAGGCCGCCTACCTCATCCACGAGAAAGGACAGATTCAGATAGGCTGGCTGCAGGGTGTGGAAGTGATCGCGATGACAGCCGGGGCGTCAACACCTGAAAGTATTGTTCAATCCTGCATTGGCAGACTGAAAGAACTGGGACTTCAACAAGTAGAGGAAGTCACGTTTACTCAAGAGGACGTCTTTTTTCAATTGCCAAAGCAGGTATTCTCTTCATGAGCACAGTGTTTTGTTACGGCTGCAACTCTATCGGAGGACACAACGGCATCCTCAGCTGATTGATCAAGATTTGCCGGATCCGATTCCCGAAGTCCAAGGGGTTTTCTATTTCTGGGTGCGGCGCATTCAAAGTCAATTTGTTGCGCCCTCCTACCCCAAGCCTTATGACAAGGTGCTCTTGGGGGAGCTGGCGCAGAATGTTCGCCGCTAGGGTCTCGGCTCTTCTCGCCACCTGATCGTTATCTAGCAGCTCAATTACCAGATCTCCAGGCCTATCGGGCGGTGGTAGCGGTAGCGGATCTACTGGACGATTAGGGTAAACATACATGTGAGTAATAGGTCCTTCCATAGAAAATCACCTTTTTATTTGGGCAAACATTCTACAATATACATCTCTTTATACACAAACAACTGGAAGCATTGACTTTTCGTGCCCGAGCCAGTCCTGCGTGTGTACCCGATTTTTTAGCTTAAGATCTGCGGCTCTGGGCCTTTATACCAATCGCAACAAATAAATTCATATTTAAGTAGCATGAAAGCTGCCGACGAAGGAGGTAGGTGAACATCTACGGATGTCATTATGCAACAATCTCATTGCTATAAATTCTTTATTTTTCATATTCTCACGGTCTTGCAAGAGGATTGTCAATGGAAATCGAGTATGTCGTTATCTGGATGGTTCGCTTAGGGCTACTTATTTTATCCACCTTCTTACTTCCTCGCCAATTGATGCAGGCCAAAGTTGCCTGGGATAACCGGAACAAAAAACAATTTAATAGAGCAGTTTCCTATGTCTGGGGGGCTATTCTTTTTGGTTTGATAGCAATTCAGAACTTGAAAGGGTAAAATGAGATTGTTTAAAACATTATTAATGTTGTTTCCATTATTTGCTTTTTCATTTCCTATTGATGAATATTTTGCGGAAACTTTATCTCACAAAATCCAGTATAGGGATTTTCAGGGAGGACTCGCAATTATTGAAGCTTGGGAGCAAATGCATCCTGATTTAGGCAATAGAGTTTTAGCTATGAAAGCATCCATTTACCTTTCTCAGGGAGACCTTGAAAAGGGGGGATATTACATGAGCCATTTCATTAATTGTCTCTCTGAAATGGAAAAAAATGAGCCCCTGATGGCTTTTGTGATTAATAGCTATCATAAAGGGGTTCTCTGTACAATTTTTTCATTTATTGAAAATCAAGCGACTGCAAATCTATGTGGCGTTGAGCAGCCTCCGGGAGTTAAAGTTAGATTTTGGCTTGGCCTGGGACAAATTTTAGCAGGGCTTGCATTAATGCCATTTAATCCGCCCGCTGGCATAACGTTAATTGGGGTAGGAGCTCCTATGCTAATAGACGCTAGCTGCGATGCTCTTGATAACAAGGCAGAATGTGAAAGAAATCTCCGAGAAAGGCAAAACATGAACGGAGAAGTTCAAAAAAATTCCAATTTTCTCCCAAATCGACGCAGGGTGTATGTAGTAGAAGCGATATAGTTAAATGGGCCTCTTGCATAATTCAGGTTACGCAAGATCTATTTGCGAGGGAAAAAGACGATGTCTTTTTTCCATTGCCAAAACAGGTTAAGTCTAATACCTTGAGGGCATGAGTAGTCCGCCGAAAGAGCAGGTCGTCCACTTAGAAAAAAAGAGCTTAAAACGCTCGCTTGGCGCTCTTGAGCTATTTGCTATCGGCTATGGAGATGTGGGTTCTTCGATCTACTACGCTCTTGGACTCACTGCGCTTTATGCACTAGGCGCGACCCCTATCGCTTTGGCAATTGCTGGTTTTGTCTTTATTTGTACGGCGCTTACCTATGCAGAGATGGCTACCACGTTTCCTGAACCCGGGGGCTCTGCAACATTTTCCCGCTATGCCTTTAATGATCTGATCTCTTTTATTGCTGGGTGGGGACTGCTTTTGGACTACATTGTGACCATTGCGATCTCTTCGTTTGCCGTTCCCCCTTACATCAAGCACTTGATCCCCTTTCCCAGCACGGTAGAAGTGCAGATTTCTGCTTCTATAGGAATTGTCATCGGTCTTTATTTCCTCAACGTTTTTGGGGTCAAACATTCGGGTAGATTCAGTCTGATTTTAGCGATCGTTACGATCGTTTCCCAGGTGTTTATCATTGTGGTATCTCTTTTTTTATTGCTGAATTTACCCCATATCATCAGCCAGCTAAGGATTGGCGTATCAGGCGCCTCTTGGTCTCCTTCATGGGGAGAGTTTTTAAAGGGCACTGCCATGGCGATGGTCGCCTATACGGGCATTGAATCCATCGCACAGCTGGCTGCGGAGACAAAAAAACCTTCTATTGCCATTCCAAAGGCCATTCGATGGACCATGTGGACATTGGTCAGTCTTTATTTTTTTATCTCTGTTGTCGGCCTTTCTGTCTTAAGTGCAAAAGAGCTGGGAACAAAATATATTGACGATCCTATTGCTGGTATTGTCGCCGCGCTTCCCTTCGGAGGGCACTGGCTGGCCCCTTGGTTTGGACTAATCGGGGGAGTGATCTTGGTCATTGCGGCCAATGCTGGGATTATCGGCGCCTCTAGGCTCACTTTTTCAATGGGAGAATACTACCAAGTCCCCCATTTTTTCTATCGGCTCCACCAAAAATTTAGAACGCCCTATTTATCTTTAGCGGTATTTGCCGGCCTTGCCTGCGTAATCATTCTTCTAAGCCGCGGCCGCATGCTGTTTCTAGCAGATCTTTATAACTTTGGAGCGCAAATCGCTTTTTTCACGGCCCATTTATCCCTATTGGTTTTAAGGTTTAAGCAACCTGCAATTCGAAGGCCCTTTAAGGCTCCATTCAACATCCCATTAGGCAAGGGAAGGTCTTGGCCTTTAACGGCAGTCATCGGGCTATTTTCTACCCTTGCTGTTTGGCTTATTGTAGTTTTCACAAAGCCCGATGGGAGAAATTTGGGGTTGCTTTGGATTGTTGCCGGAGTGATCATGTATATCCTCTATCGCAGAAAGAAAAACATTCCGGCAACTGCTCAACTTTCCATCCAAACAATCAAAATTCCTGAATATCACCCAATGAAGGTCAAACATATTTTGGTGACCACTCGCATGCTGGGCAACACAGAATCGATCCAGACCGCCTGTCAGCTTGCTAGAGCCTACAGCGCAAAAGTGACCGCTGTCTATGTTTTGGCGATTCCCTCATCCCTTCCGATGCACGCGCCCATGGAAAGAAGAGAGGAAGTGGGGGAAGCTGCCTTAAAAAGAGCGGAGGCTGTAGCCAGGGAATATCACCTCACGATCGACCTCAAGTTGATCCGCGCGCGAACTATAGAAGGGGCTCTTTTAGATCTTGTTGCCAATGGAGAGTATGATCTCATTGTGGTAGGAGCTAAGAAAGAAGAAATGAGAGAAAAAGACTCGTATGCCGTTCAGATTGAACGGTTGCTCAAAAGTGCTCCTTGTAGAGTGCTATTTTGCAAGTCTTGAAGCAACTGAGCTTTCCCCTGGTCCATCATCAAAATTCGATCGGATAGATATCGAATGATGGTCAGATCATGGGCGATAAATAAGATGGTAAGCCCCAGACGCATTTGCAGTTCTTTTAATAAATTGATGATCTGCGCGCGGATCGATACGTCGAGCGCTGAAATGGGTTCATCGCAGATGAGGATGTCTGGGCTTAGAGCGAGGGCTCTTGCAATGCCAATGCGCTGTCTTTGCCCGCCACTAAATTCATGGGGATAGCGCCTTTTTGCATCCAAAGGAAGTTTGACTAATTCCAAGAGTTCATCAACGCGAGAAGGCAGCCCGTGGATTGTTGTCGGCTCGTTCAGGATCGATTCGACGCGCATGCGGGGATTCAGAGAGGAAAAAGGATCTTGAAAAATCATCTGTATTCTCAAAGGCAAAAGTCCCGTTTTTTTTCTCCCCTCAAAAAAAATTTCTCCCGATGAAGGAGGGATTAAGCCTACAATCATTTTTCCTAAAGTTGATTTTCCTGAACCGGAAGACCCGACAAGGCCTAGCGTCTCTCCCTTGAAGATCGAAAAGCTCACATGATCTACAGCTATAGTGAGTCTTTTTTTAGCTAGCTTATAGATTTTGGACACTTGTTTTAGCTCAATCACGATGGACTCCTTATACGCCAGCAGGCAACCGGTCCGGACGGCTCTTCATTACACTTGATCGCCCTATATGGGCAACGTTCCTTAAAGGAACAGCCTTCCGGGATCGTTTTTAGATCTGGTGGGGAGCCATCAATGGAAGCGAGCGGCTTAAGTTTTTCTTGATTGAACTCTGGCAAAGAGTGAAGAAGTAGTTCTGTGTAAGGATGTTGGGGATGTTGCAGGACCTCCTCAATGGATCCTTGTTCGACGATTTTTCCAGCATACATCACAAGCACCCGTTCACAGCTTTGACGGATGACCCCAAAATCATGGCTGATCAAAAGCACGCTCATTTGCAAACGCTTTTGTAGTTGTTGGATGAGCCCAAGGACTTGGAGCTGCGTCGCCCCATCTAATGCAGTGGTGAGTTCATCTGCA
Organism: Chlamydiae bacterium RIFCSPLOWO2_12_FULL_45_20; assembly: GCA_001796285.1. Lineage (GTDB taxonomy): Bacteria > Chlamydiota > Chlamydiia > Chlamydiales > SM23-39 > REEB52. The sequence goes on along the minus strand of MGMD01000003.1, from coordinate 87,742 downwards.
ATGAGTAAGGAAGGGTTGCAGGCGAGCGCAATGGCTATGAGTGCTCTTTGTCTCATTCCACCGCTAAATTCATGAGGGTATTGATGAACTCTTAGTTCAGGTTCAGCAATTCCCACAAGGCGTAGAAGTTCAATCGCCTTTTCTTTAGCCTCTTTATGACTGGCTAACCGATGGTAGATCAGCCCTTCTCCGATTTGCCTGCCGATTTTCATTGTGGGATTGAGGGAAGTCATCGGATCTTGAAACACCATCCCAATTTCCTTCAAAGAAGAAGTGATGGGGATCCCCCGAAAGAGGAGGCGGCCTGAGACGGATCCTGGACTTAATTGCTTAATCGCCTGGGCTACCGCAGTTTTACCAGAACCAGACTCACCGACGATGCCGACAGATTCCCCCTCTTGAATGTGAAAGGTCACTCCACGAACAGCATAGAGAGGTCTCCCTTCTATGCTAAACGTGACGTGAAGATTCTCAACTTCTAAAAGAGGCATTTATTTCATAGAGGCATAGCTAAAATCAATGGCACCTACCGAATCAAACGTATAGCCCTGCAGTTTCGGATGATGGGCGAATAGAAAACGGTCGCAGGTGATGGGAATAAAGGGCATCTGCTCGATGAGGATATCCTCTGCCTCAGAAAGAAGATGCATCCTGTGATCCATATCCAATGCATGCGAAGCTTCCCCAATCTTTTGCTGATAAAGGGGGAAAGTCCATTGAGGGAAGTTCGACGAGTTTAGATGAGCCATTCTTTCCATGATCTCTAAGGGATCGTGATAAAAGGAAGCTTCGAATGCACCGCTAATCTCAAAGCGGCCGTTTCCAAGGTTTGTTCTCAAAACGTTCCATTCTTGCGGTTCCAAACGAATCTTAATCCCTAGGGTAGAACTCCATGCTTCTTGTAGATACTCGGCCAGCTGTTTGCGATTCGCCTGCTGAGAATAGGCAATCATAAGAGGAGGGAGTTCCTCTTTTGTTATGCCGAGCTCCTTCAGGCCGAGAGCCAATTGATGTTTGGCTTCTTCAAGATCTTCTTTGAGAAGGCCATGGGACTGAAGAGGGAGAAGGGAAAGAGGGAGCGGCTTATCTAAGGGATTGCTTCCTATGAATACGCTGTTGGAAATGGTTTCTCGGCTGATCGCCAAACTCAACGCTTTTCGAATAGCTGGAATGGAAAGCGCTTTGTGCTTTGTATTTAGAAATACCCAGAAAACTCTTTCAATAGGACGAGAGATGATCTCGTTTTTTGCTTTGAGGTGATCGATTTGTTCAGTAGAAAGAGGACACAGCGGAACGCCAATCCAGTCCAGCTGCTTTTGCTCATAAAGAGCCATTGCAGTTTCTGGCTCCTGCACCATCATGATGTCGATACGGGGAAGCCCTACTTTGTCTTTGTTCCAAAAGTGCGGGTTTGGTTTTAAGCTTAAACGGGCATTACGCTCCCAGCTGTCAATCATAAACGGACCATTGAAGTGTTTCATATTGCGATCTCGCGGATTTTGCAAAGGAGCACAAACGGGCTGGGCCAGAAGTTCAAGAAAATGGGGTGAAGGGCGGGAGAGCTCAATGATCAGCGTATGATCATTTGGCGCTCTAACACCGAGCTCACTGAGCGCTTTTTCCCCTTTTTTTACTTCCACAGAGTGTCGAATCATATAAAGAAGATCAGGTCTCGGCGCAGGAGATTTTGGATCTAATGCTTCTTTAAAGGACAGCTCAAACTGCTGTGCTGTAACGGGAGTTCCATCGGACCAGTGATTTTCACGGAGTTGAAACTGATATCTTAACCCGTCAGGGGAGACATCCACAGATTTTGCGCCAGCAAGAGCTGGTTTGCCACTGCTATCAATCCTAGTAAGCCCTTCAAAAAGAACTTTTCCAATCGAGATCCCTCGAAGGTAAATCATGAGGTCATGAGGGTGAAGCGTGGTAAGATCGCCTTCTTGAAAGTCAATTTTTAAAGAGCTTTTCATAAATTCCTCTTTTTGGTTTTTGCTGCAGGCGCAGTTTAAAATTAAAATTCCAAAAAGTATAACACACTTGATGTTTTTTATAAATCGCATATCTCCCCTCTTGTAAACTTAGGAGCTGTCTATAAATACAATGAACCTGAATATTAATATTTGGTAGATTCGGCATAGTGAAATGGTTCATTTTATTTCTAGACAGCTCCCAAGGTGGTTTTGAAATGGAACGAGTCCCTGGCTAAAATCTATACATCCTTCTGAATCGAAAAAAGGTCTATCGAGCCTTGGATGTACAGCATAGAGATGAACGTAATCAAATAGAGGAGCAAAAGGCACGCTTTCATGTAGGATATTGAGCGCTTGTATCTTTAACTCTTCTTTTTTAAAGAGATCATTTTCCCGTTTTGCAGAATCAATCATCTGCCTATAAACAAGGTGAGTCCACTGAGAATAATTGTAGGAGCTTAGTCCCTCAAGTTTTTCTAAATACTCCGTGGAATATTCATTCAAAGTATCGATAATGGTTGGGCACATTTCGAATCTTCTCTTTTCAAGATGGCTCCTAAATTGATTCCACTTTTGTTTTTCAAGACGCACTTGAATGCCAAAGGTTTGTTCCCACGTTTGTTTTAAATAGGCGGCGAGTTCATCTCTTCTGGTCTGATGCGAATAGGTAAAAATTAAGGTAGGGAATGTTTTTCGGGTCAGTCGTAATTCTTTTAAGCCTTGTTCAAAAAAGGTCTGGGCTAAACCCTTTGTATAGTCCTTCGGGATGGTGGGAAGACTGTAGGGGAAAATCGATTCGCAGATTTCATTACGATCAATGCTCAAACTCAGGGCTTGCCGTATGGCGAGGGTCGATAAAATAGGATGGGTGGTGTTAAAAAGAATACAAAATCTTCTATGGAAAAGGCGTTTTTTTAAAAGGTTTTCCTTTTCTAGTTCTTTGGCTTGTTCTGCAGAAAGGATGGTCAAAGGATCTCCCACCCAGTCGGCTTTTCCTTGTTTAAAAAGAGCGTAGATTTCATGATTTCCATCGATGTATTCTACTTCAATTCGCTCAAAATGCGAGCTATTCCAGTGGTATGGATTTTTGCAAAGCGTCAGATTGGTTTTTGTGTCTTCTAAAACAAGATAAGGTCCATTGAACCACTTTGGTTCCCGTACTTGTCCGAAGAGCGGGAAGAAAAAGGGTTGTGAGAGTTTGTGTAAAAATTCTGGGTCTGGCTTTTCAAGCTCTATTTGCAAGGTTTCCTGGTCTAGTACTTTGATTCCTACCTCGTCAAAACCGCACTGAGTATTCCGGTAACGTCTTGCATTTTTAATGGTAAAGAGCTTTTCCGGGTGGCATACGTTGTCCTCGAGTGCCCATTTCCAACTGTCTGCATAATCGACGGAAGTGACCTTCTCTCCATTAGACCAGGAGGCTTTTCTTAATGTAAACACATAGGTTAAAAGATCCTGAGACACCGTAAAGTTCGCTGCGCCCGCAAGATCGGGGTCTCCCGCTTGATCCAGCCGAGTCAGTCCTTCAAAGAGCAGTTTACTAATCAATCTGCAACGCATATCGCTAGAGGAGTGGTGGGGATTGAGGGAGGGTGGAGCACCTTCTTGAAAAATGAGTCTGAGGGTGTCTTTTTCAGTACAGTTTGCTTGGATCAGATTTTGAAGTTTGTCTGCAACTTGTCCTGAAAAGCATTCGTAGTGGAAGTTGCCGATGGTCAGTTGTGCATAAGCTGTCAAGGCGTCTTGTGCTTGGCTAATTCTTAAAAAGTTGATCTTGTTCTCTGTTTTGACCAGTGTGAAGAGGCCCGATGGAGTTGTCGCTGTTGCATAAGCATTTGCATTTCGGATCAAGTCGGAAAAAATCATAAATAGCTCTTCTATGTCTTGTAGAGATAAGGAGAGCCATCTTTCAAAGGGGTGTAAGGCATAAAATACTTTTTCTGCAAAAAGGTCAAAGTAAGGAATTTTCGAAGACAGTTGCAAGCGAACCATTTCAAAGTGATCTTGCTGCTTTTCGAAAAGACCTCCGTTATAATCTCTAAAAGGGCCGATGATTGCCTCCAGATGTTTGATCAAAAACCTTCTTGCATAAAGAAGGTTAATCGAGTCGCAGACATCAAAGATTTGGGCATCCATTTTAATGGAAAAGGCGTCGATTTCTATGGAAAAAGGGGTGTGGATTACATAGTGGGCATAGCGGAAAAAATAAAGGGATTCGGGAAGATTTGTCAACTGTAACGATGCAGCAGATTGCGGACGTACGAGATGGATTAAAAATTCCAGGGAGTTGGCTGTTTGTTCTTGAAAATGGATGGAAAGGTGGGGGATATCCTGTCTATGGCTCATTTCTCGGACAAGAAGCTGAATTTGTCTGTGGGACTCTTCCTTATTATAGGGCCAAAAGACAGCAGGAGTGAGAGGAGAGCTTGCTAACATTTGTTCATTGGCGATTTTTTCAATATGCGATAGCTCTTTGGTGGAAAGTTCTTTGCCTCGGAGCTTATCTACTTCAAAATAGGTGTAAGAGTAGGGAAGGTTTGGCGATACCCAGCTATAAAACGAATGGGACAGTTCTGAAATACCCGGCATTAACGCATCGAGGCAATTCAGGGCGCGTTCCTTAATGTGCGTGAAGGAAGAGGAGTAGGCGAGACTTACGCAAATTCGCGAAGGCCCCCGAAATAGCTTGAGGATCAAATGTTTTTGCGTTCCATTTTCCCGAATGGCCCTGTCCATTTTTTTTTGCATGAAAAACTGAAAGCACAAAATGGTTTTTAAATGCAATTGGGTCCGATGTGCCAAAAAGTCTTTAGGAGAATTTACGATCAGTAGTTCAAAACTGTAATAGAGCAGCCTGCTGAACAAGCTGGGAAAACGAAAAGCAGCTTTCAAAACTTCTTCTCTGAGGGTAAATCTTTCCTTATGATCCAGGAAAAGGGGATCGGGGAGCATGGGACGATCTTGTTCTTCGAGAAGCATTGTTAGCCTTATGCAAAGATCATTCAAAGAATTTACAGATTGTAACATAAACTTTTAGAAAAAGGTAGAGAAAAGTGAATTCGTTAACAATCTCTTAGACAAGACGTAGACAAGCTCTAGTCGTGTAAGCATGAATGGTTGTCAAGCTCAACATTAAACAGCTTTTGAGGGCGTTAACCCCAGAGCAAAAGCTCTGTAAACAAGAAGAAGTGTGACGTCTAAAGATCCTTTGAACGGCGTCTTGAAATTCAGGCGAAATATGCACACAGCATGTGTTAGATAGAAAATTTTTTGCTTTTACCTGTGCTTGCTGTATTTTATCTTGCACCTGAGTGTACGCAATGTTTTGGATATGCTCAGCTGCTTGTTGTTCACCTCTTATTGTGATCGATTCAATTAGATGGTTACCAATGGAATCTGAATGTAAAGGCTCAATAGAAACCTCGGGGACCAAGTGGCAGCCCATTCCATGGATGCCATTCCATGGGCAGGAACTAGGGATATTGGGTACATCAGGGAGTGAAGGGGAAAATAAAGCTGAAGAAGGGGGCTTTTCCTCTGGCTTTGAAGATGCAGTAATGAGACAGGGTAAAATCTTTTGCCCTGCTTTCAGACCAGTGGAAAGAAACCCGCTCCAAATAGCTACCAGAATGGCCTTGCTTCGCGTGAATCCAGCTATTTCCTTATGTACAACAACCCAAGCTTTCTCTTCTTGTATATTTTCCGTTTGTTCAGCAAAATTGCTGTGCTGCTCATCTAAATCAAAAATCAATTCTTTAGATACCGGAATTTTATGAACATATGTTTTCAATTTTTTCAAATATGAAAGTGTATTGGAGCTTATTTTAGCGAATCTTTCTCGAAAGAAAATTAGGCTATTAAGATAATAAACCTGGAAGGAGTCTTTGCATTCTGCTTTTCCTGCCATGTACGCACTATCAATGGCCAGAGAAGTGATCGGATCAATTACATTGCTCATTAGGTTTATTTCAAAATAATATTTATTTTTAGCTTAGTTTGTTTATAATATTATAAATAAAATAACATTACGTAGCAATATAATAACTTTATTGTAACTATTCAGGTCACGCCTGCGGTACGACCTGAATAGTTACGTATAACGTTTGAAAAGTTTAAAGAGGGGGCTTCTTGAATAGTCGGAAGCACTTTTTTCTTTCCACTTTAAGACGATTTTTTCAAATAACATTTTGACCGTGGCAAGAGTTCCTTGTGCTTGGAGCTCAGAGATCCAAGTTTCAAGGGCTCGGAGTTCATCTTGGGAATAATAAACATCTCCATTGAAAAACTTCGCTTGTGCTTTAAGCCTCATAAAATGAGAGGTGGAATGCAGGGTATCCTCTGAAGGAAAATCAGCCCCCTCAGCATAAAGACCGTAATCCATATGATAGAGAGCTAAACGAACACCGTTTTCCAGGAGATGTCTTTCTGTGGACAGCCGTTTCTCAAATTGTTTGGCTTCATCTTGGTTGATAAGCATCATGCGAATTTGACCCGTCTCAATGTCTTGAATCAATAGAGCTTCTTGAACAAGGTCTTGATGTTTCCCAAAGGGAATGAAGGGGTAGACTGTTCCTTTCTCTTGAAACTCTTCCTGTTGAAGAGGGTAAAAGGTTGCACTTGCAGTGAGATCAGAATCAAAGGGAATGGGGCGGCGGTACTGTATTGTGAGCGCTTCTTGAATCGAAACGACAGGAGTAAGGTTTCTTGACTCACGGAAACGGGCCACAGAATAAGAATTTGCGCGGGGCAACTTGAAATTGGCTAATGATTGGGCGGGCGAGACAAGAAAATCTGCACGAGATAAAGGCCCCTCCCAGGAGACAATGCCTCGGCTAGCAAAATGCCTATCGTCATGAAAAAGATCTTGGTCGATTTGTATTTCGATCACCTCTACTTCTTGTTCCTGTTCTTGTTCCTGTTCGGTTTGCGTTTCTATTTCTACTTCTGTCTCATAGTGTGATGTAAAGGAGGAAATCTGATCAGGTAAGTGAGGAAGTTCTGTAGTTGCGATTTTTTGAATATTATGGCGGATTTGTGCTTGGATATCGGAAGGCACCTCCAACAGTAGTGGATTGGAGAGAACTCGTTTGACTTGGTTTTCCACAGACTGCTTTTTGGGAAGGGAATGGGTGATACGTCCATATTGTTCGTAAGGGTCCTTCGCTTTCTCTAGGTAGAAAAGTTCCTCTAAAATCTCAGGTTTGGGTAAGACTTGAGTCTCATCAAAAATCTGATTTAAAACTGGTTCGATCAACTCATTTGTAAACTTAAATTTAAGCGCGCGAGCAGCATGTTCTTGTCCTCGAAATTTTTCTTTTAACCAGCAATAGTGAAAGAGATCTCGAGTTTCTAGAGGCAGATCTTTGGAACGACTGGTTTCTCGATAAAGAGCTTCTTTGATCAAGGCTACTTCTTCTTCTGGAAGGGCAAATTGGACCTTCTGACCTTGGTGAAGTCCGCGTAATCTCCAGGTGGACTGAAGGAGCTCGAATAAATGCGTATGTCTACCGATCGTGACAATCGCTGTCGCGGCAGCGCCGAGAGGGATATCGGAGCCTGTGGTATGTTTTTGGTCCCAGAAGGCAAGCAGTTCTTCTTTTGGAAAGGGGCAGGCTGAATACGCCATCGGTTCAGCTTGATTGCGAGTAAGTACTTTGAGATCGTCTCCTTCGTAATAAACTACTCCTTTTGCATGCAGCGCATTGCGAAGCATCTTAAGCGCCACTTCTTTATTTTTCATCTGACGGAACATACCTCCCCGATCTGTCAGCGACTGATCGGCTATTCCAGTGAAAAGTGCGTCTGATCCTTTGGGCAGAAGGAGAGGGGCTGCTTGGCTTTGGAGGAGATGGAGAGTGTAGCTCTCTGTATCGGATAGAAATTGTCGCTCAAAAGCTTTCGGGAATGTTTTGCTGTTCCAATTCGTTCCACTAAATCCACGAATCGTAGCAACAAGAAGGGGGAAAATATGTCCATTTGTGAAAAGCTGCCGTGGATAGGTGCGTAATTTCGGGAGAATCCAAGATCTAATCAATGGAAGTTTCAAAATGGAGCTTTGGTTGATGTTTTGGCGAATCGCTTCTATTTCCTTGCGACTCAGTGTAAAAAGAGAATATTGATCCGATCCAGCTAGTATGAGGAATTTTTGATAGGAAGGAGATTGCTGTATGTCCCTTGTCCCCCATTCGTCTAGCTCGCGGACAATGTTTTCTTTGATCTGACCTAGTTCGCTCTCTACGGTCTCCGTATCTACCCCTTTGACGAGATAAAGAAGAGTGGTATAGTCGATGGTCTCAAGATCCGAGCCAAATTGTGAGCCGAGAAGTGGGTTTTGGCTGCCATGATAAGGGATCGCAACTCTTTTAGATTCTCCTTTGTGTGAGGCTCCCACGGGAACCTCGCCAAAGTGTTCATCGATCTGTTTGCTGAGGACAAGAGGTAGTACACGATTGATCTGCTCCTTCAATGTCGCTAAGGTATTTTGCATCTCGCGCGAGGTCATTCGATCTACGTAAATAGCGGCTTCTCCCCTAGGCGTTTCAAGGAGATAGTTTTTAAGAGCTGCTTTTGAGAATGGGGAGAATTGTTCAGCTTCAAGAACTTGCTCGACAAGACGTTCTTTCCAATGTTCTTCATAGTCGGTGCGTCCAATCGGTTTACTCTCTTCCCACCCTTGTGAAGAGAGGATATGGAATAGTTGTATAGCTGCATCCATTTCGACAGTTGAAAGCGGAACTTTTTCTCCATCGGAGAAATGGTGGGCTTGTAACACATCGAGAAGAAGGTGCATCTCATCGAGAATGAGGTGTGCCCGTTGTTTCATTAAAGTAAGAATTTTTCTATACATCGGGGCTTCAGGACTATTTTGGTGAAACGAATTAACCGCCATCAAGAAGAGCGACTGTAGTCCTGCGCCGCTCATTGCGACCACTCGTCGTTTTGTTATCGCCTTTTGTAGTCTTTCATAAATTCTGTTTAGGCGTTGAGTGTCTAAATGGGTATCGCGGTTGAAAGAGAGAACGTCCACTGATTGGCCAAACGCACTCCCGAGAGTCTTTTCCATTGCTCCCGCCATCGATGGAAGAAGTTCATGAGGCATGACAATCATCGAGAGATTCTCGCCATTAGCAGATTTTAAGGCGAGTAACGGAAGCAGGACCATCGTTTTCCCGGCGCCCATGATCATTTCTTGCGCTGTTCCATGAGTGAGATTCTCAATCGCCTCGACCTGCTTCTTTCTTAATCGAATGTTGTTTCCGTATTCAATGAGAAGGAAGTCGGGATGTTTCTCTGGCGGATAAGCTCTTTTCTGCCCTCCCTCTAAGGCAAGCTCTTCTATCAACCTTTCTCTATCCGTTCCTTCAGCTTGTCGTACTGCGCTACACTGTTTGATCAGTCTTTCTAGATGTTGTCGTTGGGTGGCAACAATAAGGAATTCTTGTGTTTTGCGATAAAGAGCATGGCATTCATCGAGGCTCAATGCGGGATTCTTGTCCTGAAGCGCTTGTGTGTCCAGTGTGAGAAAGAGCTTCAATAGCTCCGGTATTTCAATGGGCTTTTGATGATCGCTAAGATAGGCGCCCACTTGAGTAAGGCCTGGGATTGCATCTTGGTCCAGTCGATTGGCTGCTCTTAAAAGATCCATGGTCAGTTCTTCTTCCCGTTCTCTTGCGATAAAAGCGGAGTTTTTCGCGTCTTCTTCAACTGCAAGGAATAGATCTGCCTCCTTAAAAGAGTGGCGGTTTGGCGAAGCTTTGGAAGATCTAGCAAATGCGTGTAACTGTTTGAGCATCGTCTCTTCCGTAGCGAAGGTCTCGATGAGACTTTGATGCGCAGCAACGTATGGAGAAGAAGGATGAACGTCAAAAAAAGGCTCCAGATTTACATCAGGTATCGTTAATGTGGAGATAAGGCGAGTGGATTGGCCTTCCCAAAGAGAAGGGGTCAACCCATTCTCTGGAGAAGGGAGAAATTGATAAGGAGTATATTCAGGTCGCTGCACATAGGGTAAAGAATACTTAGCCAAGGGTGCTTTAAGATATTGTAACAATCTTGATGGATCCTCTTTTAAGAATTCTGATACTTGAGAAAGCGGGAGAAAGGACAAAGGGTGGTCCATTACCCCAAGAAGAAGCGCTGCAATCGCCCTTTCAGGAGGATGTGATTCACTTCTTGCAATCATCTTTAAGCTGTCGTGAATTTCTTGCTTCATCTCAGCTATAGATAAAATCTTCTTTTCTGGAAAAAATTCAAGATAGAGTTGACTTAATTTTTCTTGTGTTAAGTTTTGTAAACAATCATAAGCGTTGAAAATAAAACTATGATCCCATTTTTTTGTTCTCAAAAATGAGGAGCCACTTGTCTTCTTATTCTGTACTTTATTCCATTTGAAAAGCGCAGAAGCGTACTCAGGATCGGTTAATAGAAGAATGGCCTGTGCATCTGCTTCTCTTTCCTTGTCACTACGCGTAAAAGAGAAAGGTTCAAATTGTTTGGTTCGCGATCGAATTTGTGGAAACTCTGATTGTCTAAAAGATCTTGAGAGGCGGGCTTCTTCTTCTGGCGTTGGAAGAAACCGAGGCGGTACCTGATCCCATTTTTGGAGTAGATCTGCATAATGCGAGGCAGAAACTTCCTGGGGTTCCTCAGAAAAGAAATGTTCCTGATCGCGTAAAAGAAGAAGTCCGGCCTTTAAGCGTAGAGCGATGGCCCTCGGATCAGAATCTTGGACTATTGTATCTGGGTTGGAAAGCCAGATTAAAATCTTTCGTTCCATTGCTTGTAAGGGACGCAGATCTGAATCCGTTCCTATCAGTCGATTTCTCGCTTCTTCGTAACGCTGTTCTGTTAAAAGAAGGTAGGCGAGATAAAGACGGGCTGCTGGGCTTTGTGGGAGGAGCTGTTCATTTGTGTCCAGTTCGAATACAAGCAGGGGCGCGGATTGTTTTTTCTCGAAAAGAGAGTCTGTTTGTAATCCTTTTTGCGTTTCTACTTGTCTCTGGTAGGCTGGTATCAGTACGAGTTTTTTATTCTTTTTTTCCAATGTGAGATAGTTATTTAAATTGCCGAGTGCTGGGATATATTGCTCATTCGCAATTCGATACCCATCGAAAAGCGTGCTCGATGCGTTGCCTTCGGTGTCGATGTCAAAATGGAGAGAAAACCTCGGGAGGTCGATTTGCTTTATTTTTCCGTTTTCTGGATCGATCCAAGGGAGAATACAGTTGGGATCTTCGATCCTAAGTAGTGGATTGGATAAGGGGGTGTTTGGATCTCCAAGTTCCCAGCCTGTATCCATACGACGTACCTCACGGATTGTCGACCCTTGTAAGGAGGCCCGAAGATGATCTCCGATCCAAAGAATGTGTGGAGAATCCAGTGAAAGCCAATGATCCTTCTGTCGTTTTAATACTTCCGGAAGAGAAGGGAATGGCACGATTTTTTGAGCCCATCGGCCCTCCATTTCTTTTTGGATCGTGAGATGATCAGAAGGGTCCACGAATACTCTCATTTTTTCCCCATTTTTCGAAGAGAATTCAAACATATTTGGCTGTATCTCAAATCCCAATATCACTTGACTGGGATCGAAGAAAGCACATAAATCGGGATGCTCACGAATGATACGGGGAAGGGGTTTTATCTGATCCCCTTTTTGATAGAGGTGGCCTTGCAAGAGATTGAAATAGATCGATCCGTCTGAAGATGTGAAGTAAGGAAATTGCGGGCTAGCCTTCCATTGGATAGGCTGAAATGAGGGGTTCAGTCTCTTTAGTACTGTATTAAGAATGTCATCTCGATGAGGCCCCTTGAGCAGTCGTTCCAAGGGACCGCGAAGACGGAGGAGATGCGTTTTTGCAAGAGCTTTTTTTTCAAAAGGGTAGTTAGGGTTTCGATATTCATATGTTGCTACCTTAGGAGTCCCTCGAAGGCGCCCACTTTCGAGTTCTTCTGGCCAGTGAAGAGTGTATAGTCGCATGGTAGCCTCTAGAAGATCCACCGCGCTTTTAGCATTGAGGGTCTCGGGAGACTGCATCAAAATGAGATCGAGATACAGAAAGAGCTCATCTTCGGGAGCATGTATTTTTTTATTGATGAGAGCTCGCAGTTGTTCTATTGGACGTATGGTTGGGGGAGTGTAGCTCATGAGTTGGGGATGCTCATGAGAGATATAGGAAAGGAATCGGTGGAATTTATCTGTTATTTCAAGATAGAATGCGGCCGTCATTGGATTCCCGAGTTCGATATAAGATTTGATTCCATTGTGGCAAAATTCTTCGAAATGGGAGGTGAATTTTTTTACTTCCTGGGGGTGAGTCAAAAAGAAGTCGAGAAGAAGGGGAGGTTCAAAGAAGAGTTTTTTAAAGAGGATTTGATCTTCACGATTCTCTAGAAGTCGTGAGTTTTTTTGATAATAGGCAACTGTTTCCCTGATTTGAAGCGTCGGATCAGCGCTGAGCGCTAGCTTTTCACGCATCAGTTGAAGAGACATTGGGAGAGCTAAAGCATGACGTGGGGGAGTAGGCAGAAAAGTTGGACTATGGCCAGGAAACTCGAGCAATCTTACGGAAGGTTCAAGCCGGTTACGAATCTTCGAATAGCTCCAATGACTTTGCTCTAACAACCAGTGCATATGAATCTGATTGTGGTAAAGGGGTGCTGTTTCGGGGCGGAAGGCATCTTGGGTCAGCGCCAAAGCAGAGTCGTGTTCAATATAATCGAAGCCGCCAGGACGTTGGTAATATGGTTCCATCCCCGGAAGAGTCGAGTAACACTCTTCTCCGAAAACATTGCTAGAGGTCTGCCAGATCGTATACGGCTCATTATCTACTGTTAAAGTCTTTGATGATCGATGCGTGTGGATTCCCAATTCTCTTTGCGGCGTCGCTTCTTTTCCGTTTTCAAAAAGAGGAGCTCCCATCACGAAATCGACGCAGAAGGAAAGTTCAAAAAGCTGTCTAAAAACTTGTGGTAAAATAGGGGGGTACTGCGATTCGAGCTTTGAACCATCTTCACTTATCTTGTTCAGCAAAATATGTGCTTGGGCGATCAGCGGTTTGGAGGCTAGATCAGGATCCAGCTCTATTTGCCGTTGGATTTCAGGTTTTTGGAGATACTCTTTCATCCACTCGAGATCTGGCCAAATCACATGGAACCAATTCTGTTTGTGCAACCTTTTGGCCACTTCGTATCGTTCCTCTTCAGTCTCGCAAACTTCTCTGGAAGTTTTGGAACCTGACATACTGGCTGGAAGATATTCAAATCCAAAAAAAGAGAGATTACCCTTTCTTGTCTCAAAAGGTTCGACCTCCCTCCAGTAGTCCCTAAGCAAGCGAAGGTCTGCTTCGAGCCGAGGATCGAAAAGATGATTGGATCCCGATTTTCCCTCTAATATGAGATTCATTCCTTTCTGGTAGAGATTAGGAAGCAAAAGCCCCCATGTTTCCTGGAAGGCAGAGCTCAACGCATGACCCAGTGTTAAAAGCTTGATGGAAGCCAATGCTGCTCGAGGCGAAACGGGAACAAGAGGGGGGTCCATAAATACCTCGCGTATCATCAACCCGCTGAAAATATAGTCTTTACTAATTTCGCTTAATTGATGGAGCAAGAGAGAAGCCTCTTCTGGCTTGAGAGCAGCGATCAACTCCTCTTTTCTCTGAAATGGAATTTTCTCGATCCATTCTAGGATGGCTTCGCTGACAATTTCGTAATTTTGGTTTTCATTTTCTTGAGCAAAACGGATGCGCCAGGAGGATGTTTCCTGTAAAAAAGTTTCAGGATGAAAACTTGTCTCTTCAAGCGAGAGGAGATCGAGGCTTTTCCCCTTCACATTTTCTTTCTGAGAGAAAGTTGGAATAAGCGTAGGTAAGCTAACTTCAGCTTGAAAGGACACACTTTCTAAAGAACTTGGCAATCCCACCATCGGCTCTTGTACAATAGCTTGGGCTATTTCTTGCTGAATGCGTTGCCATTCTTCTCGAGAGATGATCCCCTGTTCAAAAGCAGACTGTGCGTTGAGCGCTAGTTGCTGTCCACTTTTTTTGATTAACTTTCGAGTTCTTTCTAAGTGAAGATCAGCCCCTATGACAAAATCGGAAAAGGTCTTTATTTGGAGTTCGATCTGCCAACGACCAAACATATCAGGAGCAAATTCTTGCATCCAGTGTGCAAGGGAGAGGTAGGAGCAAAAACCGGCCGAGAGCGTTTTCGACATGTGTTCGAGTATTGGTCCTTTTGTCACCACTTTTCCTTCCAGATGTAAGCCTAGCGCTTCATACATCTCAACGCCCTTCCACACCCCGTAAGGGGCTTCCTCTTTCATCATGCACAGCGCTTTGCAGAAAGGCAAGCTAGCTATGCGATCTGCATGAATATCCTGAATTTCAAAAAAGCGAAGGTGGTATGCTTGATCTTTAAAAACCGCTTTTTCATGGTAGTCAAGTCCCTGCCCACTGTTATACATGCGGAAACTAAATAGGTTATTTTCTTGCTTGAGCACTTCAAGAACGATGGCATGCCCTATTCCTAGAGCTGTCCATCCAGTTTGAAAGAAAAAACTGCCCTTTTTTTCAAGGAAAGATAACTCTTTTTGAAACTGTTGAACCAGTTCTTCCGGTCCTTTCATCAAAGCTGCATGAAATTGAGCAGCTACACGAAACTGGGCCAATATTTTATCATAGGGTTCTGGATCTTTAGCAAGTGCTTTTCTCTCTGCCAGTGCACTGGTTACAAAGTCTCTCATGGCAAATGAGCTGTATCCCTCTAATCCTGATCCTTCAGCAAAAGAGGACCCGAGTACATGCGCTAGAATCTTCTCATTAACCGGGAGCGAGGGCGTTGCAAGCCAGCTATCGAGAGGCGTTTTCTCTACTTTGACGGGTTCTGGAGACGTGGCTGAGCGAAAAGCACCGGCCCAATCTATGAATGGAGCGGGAATCACCTGGGAATTTCTATACTGTTCCATAATGGACGAAATCTCTTCAGGCTTGATCCGATCGGAGCTCGTTCGGTATTTATTGAGAAAAGGGCGTACGTTAGGAAATCTTTGCGTAAAGCAGCGAAACTCTTGTTCGTCCATGGAACGAAGAACCTTTAATTTTTCTCCCACTACTTTTCCTACAAAGGCTATCTCTCTTTCCTCTGCCTTATTCAAAGGAGGTCGAGCGTATTTTGCTACCTCTTTTTTCAGAACGGTGTCCCACGATTCCCTTCCAATAAACTGAATCGCCTGTGAACTAATCTGTAGGAAAGAGAATACTCCATTCCAGAACCTTTTCCTCGTTTCGCTCATCTCTACTAAAACATTTTGATCCTCTGCTCGTATTCTTGCCGCTTCGCGTTGGAAGGCTCCCTGTTTTAACAAGTCTATTTTTGCTTGGATTTGAAACTCTATTAGAAGAGTATGAAAGGATCGAGCCTTATTACAGAACTTTTCTTGCCAGTGATTTTTTTGCTGTTCTAAAGAAGGGAAAAGAGTCTCGAGCGGATGGCGCACCGCATGGATTAATTCTGAAAAAACACTCGGACTTTCAAATTCTTTTATATTAATGACATTGACTACTTCTTCAATGAAGTTCTTAATCTCTTTTGCTTGTTCTTCTTTATTATAGGATTCGATTATTTTCTTTGCGACGGTCAAATAAGACTGTACGATGTCTTCAATGGCAATCAAATCAAGAAAGTTTTCCTGAAGGGTATCAATCTTTGCCTCCCTATGGAGGACCTTTGGCACCGCTTCGGTTAGATGCGAGATCAGCGGTTTCAACTTTGAGGGATCAAAGGAAAGTATCCCCTTTCCATCCCATCTCTCTAAGATTTGTATTTCCTCAGAAATGGGCTGAATGGCTTCGTACAGAGTACTGGCTTTATCCTCAACGACTTGATGGGCTTCAGCCGAATATAACTCATTTTCGGGACAACTAATTATTTGTTCGAAATTAGTGGTGGTTAAATTGTTAATCATAATTATGTGCGATTATAATTAAAATATATATATTAGTTCAATATTTAAAATTTTTTAATTATAACGTGCGGCCGGTATGTCGCTAAACTAGAAGGTGAAAGACCTTTACGGGCTCTGGTAGGGAGAACCGTTAGAGAAGGCAAGGGTGTCCACCGTGAGGTGGAATCTGAAGAAAGCCGTAAATGCTGACCTGATGAATAGGAGGCGCATATGAGGCAGAGATCCTGGACAAGGATGCGTATGAATCCGAAGTCCAATACTTACTCAAAAGGATTGATGTAGATGCGACAGGTTAGTAGGAAAGTTTAAAGAATTACCCGGTGAGAGCTGTATTCTAACCGTCCATTAAATAGTAGCAATATCGACAAGCTATAGCTATGACTGAAGTTATGACTGAAAGGCTCAAGGCGCTCTTTAAAGCATTGTTGAAAATACTGGTGGCAGGGTTTTCAATATTATTGAGTTTTCTCCATTGCTTTCGATAACATTCTTTATGGCTATCGAGAAGACAGAAACTATAGTAAAAATTAAAACACATACTTTCAAGGGGCATCCACTCATGTGGATTTTTGACATAGGACCTGAAAAATCGTCCATTGTGTTTATTTATAGCTCGACTCACGATATTTGCGAGTTTCAAACCATTGTATTCAGTAAACTCTATAGCTCGTGTATATTCCTCTGGGTTCTTGTACACACCTTTTATAGCTGACTCCCAAATCTCCTTATGCTTTTTATGCTGAATTAGGTTGGTAAGCTCAAATATAAAAAAATACCGTTGCTGGTTGGCAGATAAATTTGGTTTGATTCTTATGACATTGTTATCTTGTTCGGCATTAAATCCACCTTTTGTTGGTTCTAAGCGAACTTCTAACGCAGATAAACCTAAATCTTTAATAACATTTTGAGCCTCTTCAATAAGAGCCTTACATGGAGAATGCTGAGAAAGTTCCTTAATTAGAGCTTCGCCAGAAGTACCTTTCTCTTGGAAAAAGTAACCATCAGAAAAATAGTTTAAAGCATCTGTTATAATCATAAAATCATTTTTTAATTAAATTATATCAAATTATTATTTATTTTTCAACTGGACTTCCTCCATTTAAATTTTTTAATTATAATTGAAAAAAGTGGCCCACGTTAGGAACCGGTCGGAGGAAGCCACCTGAACGCATACATGGTATATACACAAATGCATTCTTTTGTGTATAAGGAGAGATTCTTTGACTTTGTGGGCAGCTTCTGGCCGAAATATGTATGAGCATCTCATTTTTTACGACCATGAGTGTCCCTTCTGCCATAAACAGGTAAGAAATATCATTGAAATGGATGTGAATAAGCGGTTTGTATTCGCTCCCTTAGGAGGGGAAACGGCCCAAGAAATTCTCATCGGGCCTCACCATTGGATGAACAAGGCGAATAGCATTGTTCTAGTCGAGTATTATGCGTCCACTGACAGGAGATTTTGGGTTCGCGCTAAGGCCATATTGCGTATTTTTTGGCTGAATGGCAATGGCTGGGGGGTGATCGGCTGGCTGAGTTTTTTGCCTAGTCAGATGGGTGATATCGTTTACCGCTACATCGCAGAGCATCGACACCAGTACAAGTTGCAAATGCCCAAAGATCCTGGGCCAAAAGAGAGGTTTTTACCTTAACCGTTCTAAAAGAAGCGGTGCAAGTGCTGAAACGGGAACCCTTTGCTGTTGCATCGAATCCCGCTCTCTTAAGGTGACGGTGTCGTCTTCCAGAGTGTCAAAATCGATGGTGACGCAAAAAGGGGTCCCCAATTCGTCTTGACGTCTATATCGTTTCCCAATGGCTCCAGAGGCGTCATACTCAGAGGTCATGAGGGGTTGAAGCTGCTCAAATACCTGGGTTGCTTTTTCTACAAGAGCTTCTTTTTTCATGAGCGGAAAAACGGCCACTTTTACAGGTGCGATGCGTGGAGCAAAATGGAGAACCGTCCGCGTCTCTCCATTTTCAAGCGCCTCTTCCTCATAAGCGTCCAAGAGAAGGGCGAGAACCGTCCTCTCTACGCCAAAAGTCGGCTCAATCACGTGGGGAATGAAGGTTTCTTTAGTTTCAGGGTCCGTATATTGCAAATTAACGTTCGCGCATTCCGCATGGCGGGAAAGGTCGAAGTTGGTGCGGTAAGCAAGCCCGTAGAGTTCAGCGGTCCCAAAGGGGAAATCGTAGACGAGGTCGACCGTCCGTTTGGAGTAGTGGGCAAGCTGCTCTTTCGGGTGCTCTTTTTCATGGATGTGCTGTTTCGAAAGGCCGATGAGAGTGCACCAATCGTGCATGCTTTTAAGCCAGTTATCAAAAGACTCCTGCCAGTTGGATTCACGAATGAAATACTCTATTTCCATTTGCTCAAACTCGATCACTCGGAAAATAAAATTGCCAGGAGTGATTTCATTCCGAAACGCTTTTCCTATTTGAGCCATGCCAAAGGGCACTCGAACACGCATTGTATCGAGGATATTTTTAAAATCGAGAAACATTGCTTGCGCTGTTTCCGGACGAAGGTAAGCCACATCGCTCCCTGCTTCTATTTTACTCATATGCGTTGAGAACATGAGGTTAAAATGGCGCGCATGGGTAAAATCGCGCTTGCCGCATTTGGGACATTGGATGTGATGAGCATGGACAAGATCTGTCATTTCCTGCAGCGTCAAAGGATCCGCTTCCATTTGTAACGCTTCTTCGAGAAGATGATCCGCCCGATAGCGGCTTTTACAAGCCTTGCAGTCTACCATGGCATCATTAAAGCCTTCAAGATGTCCAGAAGCCGCCCATGTTTTGGGGTGGAGAAGGATCGGCCCGTCAAGCCCAACCATGTCTTTTCGCCTTTCGACAAAGGTCTTCCACCAAAGATCTTTGATATTTTTTTTCAATTGGGCTCCATAAGGGCCAAAAGAGTAGGTGTTGGCAAAGCCCCCATACAGTTCTGAGCCGGGGTAGACAAACCCGCGCCTTTTGCAAAGGGCAACAATAGGTTTCAAGGAATCTTGAGAGGGTGCGCTCATATCGTTTTGAAGTATAGCAAATGGAGTCTCTAATATCTAGGCTGATTATCCACCCAGCGCTTCAGCCAGGCATCGATTGAGATTCTCCCAGGGCCAAAAATAAAGACCACAATCGAAGTGATCAGGTAAGGGTAAGGCCGTTCGATGACCAAGAGATGGGGGTCTATGACGAACTTGAGGTTGGCTAAAGCTGCAGCATGGGCTGTAGAAAGCGCCGTTAGCATGACAATTATGAGAGGAATGACAGCAATCCGGGAAGCAAAGCCAATCAAAAGCAAGATGCCGCAAATAGACTCGACAGCGCCAACCTCATATGCATGAAAATAGGGAGAAGGGATGTTAAGCTTTGTAAACAGTGCGGCGGTCCCTTCGATATCTTGCAATTTCTTGATCCCCGTAATGATGAATTGATGGCCCCAGGTAATACGCATATAAAGGAGAAAAAAGCTCTGTAGATTCGAACCCAATTTTAGGAAAAAACTGTAGATGACATCAAGCCAGTGAAAAAACGGGTTCGTCAGCATATTTCTATTCCTATCACGTTTTATGCTGAGTATGCTACACTTTTCGCTGTCATGAAAGAAATTTGTTCTTTTTCCCTAAAAGAGCTGAAAAGTTGGATGCAGACCGTAGAGGTTCAAGCGTTTCACGCGGATCAGGTATGGGACTGGATTTATAAAAAATGGGCGAATTCTTTTGAGGTTATGACGAATTTAAAAAAAGAGTTAAGGCAGCTCTTGGCTCAAGAATTTTCTTTCCCAGCGCTTAAACTTTTACGCACTTTAGCTTCAGAGGATCAGGAGACGGTGAAGTTTCTTTGGGAGCTTCCAGACAAACGCAAAGTAGAATCGGTCTTAATTCTATCAGAGGAGCGGCGCACTGTATGTGTCTCTTCCCAGGTCGGCTGTCCCGCCAAGTGCGCTTTTTGCGCTTCGGGAAAAGAAGGGCTGATCAGAAATTTAAGCCCTGCAGAGATTGTCGAGCAGGTTCTACATATCGATCGCTTTTTGCATGAGAAAGGAGAGAGAGTTTCTCACATTGTATTCATGGGTATGGGGGAGCCGCTCGAAAATTATGAAGCAGTTATCCAATCGATCGAGATTTTGAATGCTCCCCACGGCTTGAATATTTCTCAAAGAAGAATCACTGTCTCGACAGTAGGCGTAGTAGAAGGGATTCATAGACTCGCTCGTGAAAATGTGAAGGTCAATCTCGTTTTATCTCTTCATGCGCCGAATGAGCACATTCGGAAAAAAATCATCCCCTATGCGAGAAAGTACCCTTTAGAAGAGATCCTATTAGCAATGGACGCCTATGCGAAGACTACTCATAGAGACATCACCTATGAGTATACGCTGCTCTCTGGCCTCAACGATAACAAAGTTCATGCCGAAGAACTTTCCACCCTTCTTCGAAACAAGCAGTGTACTGTTAATTTGATCCCTTATAACCCGGTAGATGGGTTGAAACTCCAAAGACCCACCAAGGAAAAAATCATGGAGTTTCGAGAAATTTTGGAAAAAGAGGGGATCAATACAACCTGGCGTTATACCAAGGGCAAAGATATACAAGCGGCTTGCGGCCAGTTAGCCTTGCAACCCTAGCTTGCGAGCTTCTTCTTAAGAAGATTTGCAAAAAAGAACCCTTTTCCTATAGTCTTTTTGTCGATGAACCCGTCTCATTATTTGACTTTTTTACGGATTCTTTTAAGCCCTGTATTCCCCGTGCTCTATTTAGAACGGGAAAAATTGGGGGTTTCTCTAGTCTTGCTTCCCTATATTATGTTGTTTTTACTATTCATTTGCGAGTGCTCCGATGTTCTAGACGGGATGTTAGCACGGCGTCGCAATGAGGTAACGGATTTGGGCAAGGTGCTCGATCCGATGGCAGATAGCATTACTCATATCTCCCTCTTTTTAACCTTTACGCAAGGGGTTGTCGCACTGCCTTTGATCTTAGTGTTCATTTTTCTTTATCGAGACATGCTGATCACTACGCTAAGAACGCTCTGTGCCTTGAGGGGGGTAGCTTTGGCTGCAAGATTTAGTGGCAAGATGAAGGCTGTTTTGCAGGCGATCGTGATTTTTTTCATTTTGCTTCTCATGATTCCTTACTCAAAAGGATGGATTACCCTGGCGCTTTTTCAACAGATGAGCCTATTTGCTGTTTCTGTAGCTGCTTTTTATACAGTGGTGTCGATTGTCGATTACATCTATGCAAATTGGGCCCATATTAAGAGGGTGTCTACAAAATGAGATATGATACCATTTGCGAGAAATAAATTCATAAATTTAGGGCTGGGTAACGTGGCAGATTTGAATGGTCGTTTTGCAGCTCATGTTTTTAAACATGAGCAAGAAAGGATCGTTCAAAGATGACATGTTATACGGCCCTAATTTATGAATTTATTTCTCGCAAATGGTATGAGTCTATCTCGATTGTTGCCTAACCAGTTCTAAAGAACGGTACAATTTACAGTAGGCTTCTGCCGGTTTGTCCCAGCTGAAATCGGAAAGCATGCCTTTGCGTACTAAAGAGTGGTAAGTATTTGGATTGAAACGAAATAGATCAAATGCCCTTTGCAGGGTGTGGTTCATCGAGTCGGCTGTAAAGGCTTCAAAGACAAAGCCGTTTCTTTTGTCTACACTGATACGACTATCTTCGCAATCAAATACTGTGTCCTTTAGCCCCCCTGTTTTTCGCACAATTGGAACGGTTCCATAGCGCATGGCGATCATCTGAGTCAGCCCGCACGGTTCAAACTTGGAGGGAACAAGAAGATAATCCAACGCTGCATACATTTCATGCGCGAGAGTTTCTTCGTATTCAAAGTGAAAAAATACTTGCGGGTGTCCTTTGTATTTGACTTGCAGCTTGTAAAATTGTTCTTGTATCTGGGGGATCGGAGAGGAGCCAAGAAGGAGAAACGTGCCATTGAGTTTCAGTGTCGTGTAGAGGGCTTCTTCCAAAAGTGCTGGCCCCTTTTGAGGAACCAGTCGCGAGACTGCCCCAATCCATGGCGTTTTCTCCGTGTCCTTTTGAAACTTTCGCTTATAATGCTTTTTCCCTTTTTGCACAGATTCAGTGCTATAATGTACGTCGAAAAGGGGATCTTTTTCGGGGGTCCAAATCTTGCGGTCAATGCCATTCAGGATGCCGTGGATCTTGACCGCAAACTGCCTCAGGACAGGATCGAGTCCAAATCCATACTCAGGAGTCAAAATCTCTTCGGCATAACTGGGAGAGACCGGAATCACCGCATCTGCATAGAGAATCCCCATTTCGAGTAGGTTCACTGCATGTTCGCGTGCCAAAGGACCGCATCCAATGTTCTCTAAATCCCTAACTGTACATTTTCCTTGATACTCCAAATTGTGGATTGTCAAAACCACTGCTTTGACCTCAAGTCCTTTAAAAAGCTTTTTCACCATCGGGGCGACAAGGCTTACGTGCCAGTCATGTAAGTGGAGAATATCAATGGGTTGGCCTTGGATAAGTAAATATTCGATAGCCAACCTAGAAAAATACAGGAACCGAGCAATATCGTCCTCTAATCCGTAAATTTTTCCACGATTAAAAAATTGTGCCGGATGATGGGCCTCGAGAAGCGTGAGATGGCACTCCTCAACTACTGCACTCCAAGCTGTATTGTCGTTTCCAAGGCACTGAAAATGAGGAACTTTCTGTTTTATTTTTCCAGATTCCAAACGAATAAAGTCATATTTTGGAAGGAGAACTTCGACATCGAGTCCCTTCTGTGTCAATGCGCGTGACAGGCCGACGATGACTTCCCCGAGCCCCCCAGCTTTGGCAATGGGGGCGAATTCAGCGGCAAGGTGGACGATGCGCATAATTTTTGCTTATAGCGGCCAACGTGATTCCTTGCAAAATATTTACCTTCTTAGCTAATATGACTGCTTTAAAATGTTCAGAATGTTGGGGCGTCGCCAAGCGGTAAGGCAGCGGTTTTTGGTACCGCCATGCGGAGGTTCGAATCCTTCCGCCCCAAGTTAGGGATTCAATGGCCCAGTCGTCGATTATTTTTGCCGGCTCTTCTCATGGAGAGCTCGCTCTCAAGGTCGCAGAGCACCTGAATTTGCGGTTAGGGAAACTTCAGATAGAGACGTTCCCTGATGGAGAAATCGGCGTACAGGTCCTTGAGAATGTGCGTGGTAGGGATGCGTTTGTGCTTCAATCGCCCGCTTTTAAGCCAAACCACTTTTTAATGGAGCTTTTAATTATTGTCGATGCATTGAAGCGGGCATCGGTAAACAGTATTACGGTCGTTTTGCCTTATTTTGCCTATGCAAGACAGGACCGTAAGGATAAAGGGCGTATGCCGATTACGGCGCGCTTGGTCGCTGACTTGTTGGAAAAGGCAGGTATTACACGGTTGCTGACTGTGGATTTGCATACGGAACAAATTCAGGGGTTTTTTAATATTCCTGTAGATAACTTGTATGCTCGACCTCTTTTTGTTGATGCTTTAAAGCAACATGGGTTGGAGAAGGTGGTGATTGTTTCTCCCGATGTGGGGAGCAATAAAATGGCAAGAAGGTACGCCGAGGCTCTAAAAACAGACCTTGCGATTGTAGATAAGAGACGCCTTGGCGAACGTACGGTGCAGATCAACGCGCTTATAGGCGATGTTCATGGCAAGGATCTTGTTATTGTCGATGACATTGCATCGACTGGCAACACTTTAGAGATGGCCGCCAAAGCCTCGAAAGAACGGGGGGCGAAACGGGTTTTTGCAGTGGTAACGCATGGGCTTTTTCTGGAAGGCGTGGAGCTTGAAGGGATCGATGGGATTTTTACTACTGACACCATTCCGCAAAAAAGAAAGGGGGTGCATGTTGTTAGTGTGGCGCCCCTGTTAAAAGAGGCGATTAGCTGTATTATTGAGGACAAATCGATCTCCTCTTTTTTAAAAGATAAGGATAGATGATGAAACTAAAAGTAGAAGAAAGAACGACGGGAAGGAAGGGAGTAACGAGCCAGCTTCGAAGGGAGGGAATGGTTCCTGCTATTCTTTACGGTGCAGGAAAAGCTGGAACGCCAGTTGCTGTGAAAAATGACACTCTGAAAGAAATCCTTCGAAAGATTCAGCCGGGACGTCTATCAACGACGATTTTTGAGCTTGAAAGGGGCGCAAAGACGATCCAGGCGATCATAAAAGATGTGCAGTACCACGTTGCGAGTTATGAGATTGAGCACGTAGATTTTCTGGAAATGGAAGAGAGCAAGCTAGTAGAGATCAATGTTCCGATTTCTCTTGTAGGGGCCGCCGATTGCGCGGGAGTCAAGCTAGGCGGATTTATCCGTCAAGTAATCCGATCCCTTAAGGTGTCTTGTCTACCTAAAAATATCCCAGAAAGTTTTTCCCTGGATATTCGGAATGTAGGCATTGGACAGTCCAAACTATTAAGTGATCTAGAGATCCCTCCATCGGTTCGTCCTCTTGCAAAATTGACGGAAGTACTAGTCCTTGTCGGTAAGAAAGCTGGCGCATGAGTCACGAATGGCTGGTTGTGGGTCTTGGAAATTTGGGAAGTTTCTATGATGAGACCCGCCACAATGTTGGCTTTGAGGCCTTAGACCTTTTAGCCAGGAAATATAATCTCAGCTTTCAGAGTAAAAGTGATCTGAAAGGTCTGATTGCAAAGGGAACCCTTGGCGGGGCATCGGTATTGATGCTCAAGCCACAGACGTACATGAACTTAAGCGGCCATGCTGTCGTAGCAGTCATGAACTATTATAAAATTGAGCTCTCGAGGCTTCTTGTCCTTGCGGATGATGCGGCCATTCCTTTTGGGGAGCTCAGGATTCGCGCTAACAGCTCTTCAGGTGGGCATAACGGCCTGAAAAGCGTTGAAGAGGCGATTCATACCGACGGATATGCGCGTCTTCGTATAGGCGTAGGCAGTCCGGAAGCAGGGGATTTGTCCGATTATGTACTCGGGCAGTTCTCAAAAGAAGAGAAGAAACTCCTTCCAGAGATTTTGGGAAGGGTAGTCCAAGCAGTGGAAATTTGGTTGGACAAAGGATTAACCAGTGCGATGAACTATGCGAATCGTTCATCGACTCCGAGCATTGGAGAAGAACAACATGACACATAAAAACCGTCAAGGGCTTTATGAGGGGATGTATATCTTAAGCGCTACGCTTAGTGATGAGTCCCGTAAGAAGGCTTTTGAGAAAATTACCAACGGCATCACCGAAAAGGGTGGAGAGATCGTAAAGCTTCATGAACTAGGGCGAAAGAAACTCGCTTATGAAATCACTGGGAAACGAGAGGGGTATTATTATGTGCTCTACTTTCGGGCGCCCACACGGATCATTGTTGATCTTTGGAAGGAATATCATCTCCATGAGGATCTCATTCGATTTATGACCATGCGCACTGAAAAGGTGTTAGAGAGCATGGAGTTTAAACCACTAAAACTAGGGGCATAACAATATGGCAGTTCATACAAGTACTGAATCATCACCTTTTACAAAAAAGAACAAGCCGTGTCCATTTGTTGCCGCTACAGTGGATGGGATTGATTACAAAGACCTTGAAACGCTTAGACAGTTTGTTACTGAGCGTGGAAAAATTTTGCCGAGACGCATTACTGGTGTCTCTTACTACTATCAAAAAGTGTTAAAAAAAGCGATTAAGAGAGCTCGTCATATGGCTCTTTTACCTTTTGCGTCAGACGAATAGGGGAGATGACAATGAAACAACAGCTGTTACTTCTTAAGGACGTTGATTCGTTAGGAAAAAAAGGGGAGCTTGTCACGGCTCGTCCTGGCTATATGCGTAATTTTCTCTTTCCCCAGGGCCTTGCTGTCGTTGCTACTGAGAACACACTTCGGAAGCAAGAAAGGCTTCGTAAGGAGCGGGCTGAGCAAGCGGTGATTGATCGAAAGGAATCTGAAGAGATGGCTATTCTCGTTGAGGGAGCGGTCCTTGAGATTTTTGTGAAAGTGGATCCGGAAGGGCATATGTATGGATCTGTTTCGAGAGGCGATATCGCAGATCTTTTCCATGCGAAAGGGCTTGTTCTGGAGAAAAAAGCCATTCAGTTAACAAAACCCATTAAGATGACTGGAAAGCATAAGCTCTCTATTAAGCTCAAAGAGGGAGTGATGGCGATTTGTGACCTTCATATTATTCCGGAAGGAGTGGCTCAAATAGGGGTTGAAGAGGTAACGGCTCCCATTCCTTCTGGAGAGGCAAAACAGAAAGAGGATGCATAGTTATCTCTCTCCAGCCAAACTCAATCTCTTCTTTAGGGTTTTGCATAAAAGGTTGGACGGTTACCATGAGATAGTCTCTCTTTTTCAGGCGATCGATCTTTGCGATCGCCTTTATTTTATCCCTTCTCGTGCTGATCGCATCACCTGTACTGATTCTACTATTCCTGTTGACGAGAAGAATCTCGTAGTCCGGGCACTTGCGTGTTTTCGAGCGCATTTTCCGATGCCGGCGATCTCTATCCACATTGAAAAGAAGATTCCTATCCAGGGAGGATTTGGAGGGGGAAGCGGTAATGCAGCGACGACGCTCTGGGCTTTGAATGAACTTTCAGGGCAGCCTGCTACCGTAGAAACGCTGATAGCGCTTGGCGCTTCGATCGGCTCAGATGTTCCTTTTTTTTTCTCTTTGGGTACAGCTTATTGTACGGGAAGGGGAGAGATTTTGGAACCTTTTACACTTCCATCCCCTTTATCCGGCTACCTGGCGAAGCCCCATTATGGGCTCTCTACAGTGCTTGTTTATAAAAATTTACAAGTGGAGAACCTTTCTAAACGAGACTTGCTGGAAGTCCGCTACCCAAGTTTTTTCAATGATTTAGAAACTGCCTCTTTTGCCATTGAGCCGCGTCTCCATATTCTGAAAGAAGAGCTTCAAAGACATTTTGCAACCGTGGTAATGACAGGAAGCGGCTCTGCCTTTTTTTGTTTAGGAGGCAAGCCTCCAATCATGGAAGACGTGACGTTTATGCCCTTTACAACCCTCTCAAGACCCTCTTTAGAAAGATGGTACTAGCTCGACTTTGTACATTTTTTGAACTCATCTGTCGAGACTAGCACTGTAAAAAATGTTGTGTTTTTTAGAGAGGCATTTTTGTTATCCTAGTCTGCAATGGACAAAAAAATCATCATCACTGGCGCAAGCGGCATGATTGGGGCGGGAGTTACCCGCTATTTAAATGACAAGGGGTGGACAAATCTCTTACTTGTGGATGATTTAAAAAAATCAGAAAAATGGAAGAATTTAGTCGGTAAACAGTTTGTCGATATTATCTCGAAACACGCGTTATTCAGTTGGCTTCAAGGAAAAGAAAAAGAAGTGGATGCGATCATTCACTTAGGGGCCTGTTCTGATACTGTGGAGCAAGATGCGGATTACCTCTTGGAGAATAATTTTCGCTATACGATTCGGTTAGCGGAATGGGCCTTAAAGTATCATAAGCGTTTCATTTATGCGTCTTCTGCCGCAACTTATGGCGATGGTGCATGGGGATTTGAGGACGATGAAGCCAAGCTGGAAACCTTAAAGCCGCTGAATATGTACGGGTTTTCTAAGCACCTTGTGGATCTTTGGATGAAACGGCAGGGAGTGTTGGATCAGGTGGTAGGGCTGAAGTATTTTAATGTTTTTGGCCCCAACGAATATCACAAAGGGCGTATGGCTTCCATGCTTTTAAAAATGATGCAAAAATCATCAGACGGAAGTGTGGTGCAGCTCTTTCAATCCAACGATCGCCACTATCCCGATGGCGGACAAATGCGTGATTTTATTTACGTGAAAGATGCAGTGAAAATGACCTGTGCCTTCTTGGAATTAAAGTATCGAGCAGTAGGCGGCATTTTCAATATCGGGCAGGGCGTTCCTACCAGTTGGAATGTCCTTGCAGAGTCCTTTTTCAAAGCGATTCGGAAACCCACCAATATTGCTTACATCCCCATGCCCAGCGATCTAGCGGGGCAATATCAGAATTACACTTGCGCATCCATGGGTAAATTGCATAAGATCTTTCATAATTCTTACCAAGCGGTAGCAACGGAAGAAGCCGTTGAAGAATATGTGCAACAGTATCTTATGCGACAAGCTAGATGGTGAATCTTTCCAAGGCATTCAGCTATTTTAAGCCTTTTAAGGCGCTCGTGCTGGGTGATTTTTTATTCGACACGTATACTACGGGGAAAGTGAAGCGCATTTCTCCAGAAGCGCCTGTCCCTGTGATGGAGGTGATGAGCCAAACTTCCAGGCCAGGTGGTGCAGGAAATGTCGTTCTTAATCTCCAATCTCTAGGAGCAGAAGTCACTGCCGTGGGCCGCCTAGGAGAAGATCCAGAAGGGGTCAGACTCCGGCATTCTTTGGGGCTTGCAGATACAAACGTCCTTCTTGTTGAGCCCAATTATAAAACTCCCGTGAAAAATCGACTTATTTCTGATAGCCAGCAGCTTTTGCGCATCGACTTTGAAACGATCTCTCCCACGCTTGAAGGAATAGAGATGCGGGTGATCCAAGAGTTGGCTCACTTAATTCCGACCATGCAGGTGATTGCGATTTCTGATTACGGGAAGGGGTTTTTAACGGAACGGATTTTGCGATATACTTTAGACACTGCCAGGAAGGCGAAGGTTCCCACGGTTGTTGACCCAAAAGGAATTGAGTTTAATAAGTATCGGGGGGCGTATATTCTGAAACCGAACTTGGGCGAAGCTTATGCTGCAGCTCGGTGTCTTCCTAGCGTCTCTTTAGATGAGGTGGCCAGCCATCTTTTACAATACACGGACTGCCTTTTGATTACTCGTTCAGAAGCAGGGATAACGATTTTTGAGGGGTTACAAAAACGATCTGATTTTCCAGTGCGTTCCAAAGAGGTCAAGGATGTCACAGGAGCGGGAGATACGGTACTTGCTGTGATTTGCCTAGGCGTTGCCAATGGGCTGGATATCCAACAATCTGCTGAACTGGCCAATATTGCCGCAGGCCTTTCTATTGAACGAGTCGGCTGTGTACAGATCACCCTTTCAGAACTCGCAGAACGACTTCTCACAGTAGATTCGGGCACGAAAATTTTTAACGAAAGCCACTCTTACGCCCTGCATCAAGTGTTGCGAAAGAAGCTCTATACGCTTCTTGTATTAGAAAAGGGACAGACGATGACTAATGGCCTATTTCGCACCATTCGAAAACTTTCTCATAGGGAAAGCGCGTTAATTATCTATATTCAGGATACCCATCCAGACGATGAGTTTACCCACCTTCTCGCTTCTTTACATGAGGTGAACTGCATTATTCTGCAAACAGAAAGCCTGCAAAATCTCTGCAGTACGATCCACCCGCATGCAGTGTACCGATTGCAAGAAGACTGCCCAGTGCTTTTTCAATCAGCAGCGAATCTTCTGGAACTCTTAGCTATGCAAGAAAAAAGAGAGGATCCTACAAGCCTCGGAGATCTAATAATGGCACCGCCCAAACAAAGCTTCCCTTCGTAAAAAACGATCGACTGTCCAGGAGTGACGGCTCGTTGCGGTTTGTCGAAGAGCACTTCGCCCGACTCCAACAATGTACAAGGCGTATCTTCTTGACGGTATCGTACTTTAGCCGTACAGCGCAAGGGGAGGAGGGGCGTTTCAGCAATCCAGGTAAAATGGCTGGCTCTAAGCCAGTCGCTAAAAAGAGCAGGATGGTTCGCTCCTCTGACAACGATGACGGCATTTCGGGGCACGTCTTTATCGACCACATACCAAGCGTCTCCTTCGCCGCCAAGTTTCATCCCTTTTCTTTGTCCGATGGTGTAGAACTGGATGCCATCATGGGTTCCCACTACTGTTCCGTCCAAAGTTTCGAAAGGGCCTGGCTGAGGTTGTAGATAATCTTCAAGAAAGGGTTTAAAAGCTCGTTTTCCAATAAAACAGATGCCTGTGCTGTCTTTTTTTTCTGCAGTAGCTAGTCCCTGCTCTTTAGCCATCTTCCGCACTTCGCTTTTTCGTTTATCTCCGATGGGGAAAAGAACTTTTTGCAAGGCTTTTTGAGAGACGGCATGAAGAAAGTAGCTTTGATCTTTGGTTGGATCTTCGCCTCGGAGTAGGCGTCCGTCAGGGTCCCGTTGACAGTAGTGACCAGTCGCGAGATAGTCTGCCCCTAGCTCTAGCGCTTTTTCCAAAAAAACTTTAAATTTGATTTCTCGGTTGCACAGGATGTCAGGATTGGGCGTGTAGCCAGCTTTATAGGAGACAAGAAAATCCTGAAAAACAGTTTCTCGGTACTCTTTGGTAAAATTCACACTATAGTGGGGGATACCGAGTTTAGTAGATACCTTGACCACATCCTCATAATCTTCAGCTGCCTTGCATTGCCCTTCCTCTTCCCAGTTCTTCATGAAGAGTCCTATCACGTTATAGCCCAGCCTCTTTAATAAAAGGGCGGATACAGAGGAATCGACCCCACCGGACAAGCCTACAACAACGGTTTTCATCCTCTTGACAGCCTCTCAATACGGGCTTCGAGAGGGGGGTGCGTTGCAAAGAGGGAGAGGAGTCCTGGGCGGCTCGGGTGAGAGATTTTAAAAGCAGCCATGGCAGGGTTTTGCTTGGGATCTTTAATTTCCTGAAGAACTCGAAGGGTTTTTAAGGCGGAAATCATCGCTTCTTTTCCAGCAAGGCGAGCCCCTCCTGCATCCGCTCGATATTCTCGGTAGCGAGAATAGGCAGCGATGACGAGAGAGCCTAAAACCATAAAAACAATTTCAAAGAGGATGGTAAACAGGTAGTAGCTCATCATGCTCCCGCCCCCTTGCTGGCGGTTGCGACCAAGGCCGGAGAGCGCATAGGCAAAGACGCGAGAAAGGAACATGACAAAGGCGTTGACAACTCCTTGCAGAAGGGTCATCGTTACCATGTCTCCGTTCGCAATATGCGTGATTTCATGGGCGATCACCCCCTCTATCTCTATTGGATTCATGCGGGAGAGAAGACCCGTTGATACGGCGACTAAAGATCTGGCTTTTGAAGGGCCTGTTGCGAAGGCGTTCGGCTCGTTGGAATGAAAAATGCCCACTTCAGGAAGGGAGGTAAGATTGGCTTTTTTTGAAAGCTTATGTACGATTTCTAAAAGAGTTCTTTGCTCAGCGTCTTTGGCATGAAGATCAATGACTCTGACCCCCATCAACCACTTTGCCATTTTGCGAGAGAGGGCCAGCGAAATGAAAGCCCCACCAAAGCCCCAGATAAGACAAAAAATGAGGAGCGACTGATAGTCGATCCCATAGGCTTGAAGATAGGGGCGGAGATTCAAAAAGCTTGTGAAAAGAGAGATCATCAGAACAACGAGAAAATTAACTGCAAGAAAGAGTACCACTCTTTTTACCATGATGGATCCTTGATCATTTTTTTCTCCCAGTTTATCGAATTTCTGAATTTCGATTGCATGAAAATTTGTGATCTGTCATCTATTCGGAGATAAATTCACATGAAAGTCCGTTGACAAAGAGAATTTTGGATGTGTAAAACCATCAAAGTGACGAAGTTAAAGAAGGCCATGGACAAAGAGATCGCCTGCTATGTCCTGATTACGTGTAGTCCTCCCAATGGGGAAGGCAAAATGGATGTGGAATTGAGTTATGAAGGGGATGAGACTCTTGCGGCTTTTCTAGTGGAAAATGCAGTGCAGGTGTTCGATCGCAAAACGTCTCAAAGAGAATCGCAATAATTTTTGATTTACTATGCCTTCAATCGAACATTTAAAACAGTGGATGCATGAACATCGGAAAGCGGTGCGTGAAGATTTTTTTGCATTTTTGCGGTTTAAATCCATAAGCGCAGATCCTGCGTTCTCCAAGGATTTGGAGCGGTGTGCCGAGTGGTTGAAGAACTACTTAGAGAGGCACACAAAGATGGTCGTCGAACTTGTGCCAACAGAAGGCGCGCCTTTGGTTTACGCAGAGGAGATGAGTGCGGGCAAGGATGCTCCCACGGTGTTGATCTACGGCCATTATGACGTACAGCCAGTAGATCCGTTGGAGCTTTGGGATAGCGACCCTTTCGAGCCGGAGGAAAGAGATGGGCACATTTATGCGCGGGGAGCTCAGGATGATAAGGGACAAATTTTTTATGCAATGATTGCTATGCGGGCAATGAGGGAGCTGGGAATAGGGCTTTCGGTCAATGTGAAGTTTTGCATTGAGGGGGAAGAGGAATCTTCTAGCAGAGGTCTTTCTAAATCCTTGCCCAAATTAATGAAAAAGCTTGCCTCTGATTTTCTTTTAGTAATTGATTTTGGTCTTTTTGATAAGAACACTCCGGCGATTACTTTGGGTGCTAGAGGGATTGCTGCTTTTGCAGTGATTTTACGGGGTTCGAAGAGCGATTTGCATTCGGGGATGCATGGTGGTTTGGCGTATAATCCCAATCGAGCTTTGGTGGAAGTTCTCGCACAAGTTTGGGATGCCAATGGGCGTATCCAAATCGAAGGGTTTTATGAAGATATAGAAAAAGTGGATGAAAAGGCTTTTGCCTTCGGCTATGAAGAGGAAGCCTATTGCCGGGAGTTTGGTGTGGGGAGAATAGGGGGAGAAAGAGGGAAGACGATGAAGGAAAGGAATGGATTTTGCCCCACTTTTGAAATCAATGGGATGAGCGGTGGATATACGGGTCGTGGATTTAAGACTGTGATTCCGGCTCTTTCTTTGGCCAAGATTTCTTGTAGGCTGGTTCCGAACCAAGACCCCAAAAAAATCGGGAAGGCGCTGGAGAAATTTTTTCATGAGCGGGTCGCCCAGGGGATAGTGGTAGAGATCAAGCAGCTTGGTGGGGAAAAGGCGTTTCGGAGCCGGCCCGATTCTTTACTTGGAAAAGCGGTAGCCGAAGCTTGCCGTGAGGTTTGTGGAAAGGCTTGCAAAAATATCGTTTCTGGTGGCTCAATTCCTATTATAGCGGAGATGATCGAAGCTCTCGGGGTGGAAGTGATAGGGATGGGATATGGGCTTGCGACGGATGCGATACACGCGCCTAATGAACGCTTTGATTTTCAACGTTTTGAAAAGGGCTTTTTGACCGTGGCAAGAGCTTTAGAAATGGTATGAGAGTTCCCATGCAAAAAGTGCTTCGTTTCCTGTATCAAGATCCAGCGATTTATGGCCCCCTTTTTCTTTTGAGTTCTTTAGTGATTGCGACTCCGACAGTTATGCACGTGGATCTTTTTCTGACGGCGGCTATTGGTTTTGTTCTGTCTTGGAGGTGGCATGTACGGGGATTTTGCTATGCTCTTGTGCTCTTGGGGATCACATCGATTGTAAAACACGCTTTTTTATCTGACGAGCACCTGTGGTTTTTGGGGGTAGAGGGTTCTTTAGCTCTGGCCTTTTTTATTACTGCTCTTACAGCAGAACAGGGAGCTCAGTGGGTGCAGTCTTTAGAGTCTCAGATAGCAATAGGCAAAACTTCTTGTCTGAATCTCGAGGAGGCACTGTCAAAATTTCATGAAGAGACGGGTGAGCAGCAGATTGCGTATCAGGAAAAGATTGCTTTGGTGCAAAAAGAGTTAGAGGAGCTTCGGGTAGAACATTCTTCTATTTTAGTTCTCAACGAAGTGCTTCGGAAAAAAACGAAAGAGGCGCAACACAAGAGTCAAGAGATCGCTGTAGGGATGATGGGGTTGGAGGCTCAATTTAAGGTGTTGCAGGGCGCGTTTGCTGTTAATAACCAGGAGTTAGAGCGGCTTCTTAATGCCGACACGATGGCAGCGCTGAACAAGCAGCTTTTGGAAGAGCTAAATGAGACCCGTTTTGATAAAGAGCAGGCACACCTGACGAATGAAGTGTTCCGGCGCCAGCATAGAGTCGAGGAGTTGAGAGCCCAGGATGCCCTCGATGAGGTGGCTTCTTTGAAAGAACTTCTTTCAGCCACGCACGAACAAGTTCGAAAAGTAGAAGGGGTAAGAAAAGCGCAAGAGGATGTCTTCCAAAAAGAAAAGACGGAGCTTTTGCAGCAAGAAGCTGCCCAGCGTGCCCTTCTTGAAAAAGAGCGGCATGCCGTTACTGAAAGGGAAAGTGCTGCAACAAGACGTATTGCGGAGCTTGAAACATCGCAGGGTGCAGAAAGACTCCAGTATGCAGAAGGGAAGATGGCGCATCTTTCAGCTCTTGAACCTCTCTATAAGCAATTAAAGAAGCAGTTTGAAGAGAAAAGCACGGTTTTGGAGGAAACAAGAAGGAGTCTTTTCCTATTGGACACAGAACTGCAGGGGCTAAAAATGGATCGATCTGCTCTGGAGATGAGCCCGCTTGCTAAAGAAATGGACACGGAGCTTGAAACGCTTGCCCAAAAGATCCTCGATTTGGAAGAGGAAAATCAGGAGCTCCAAGAGCTGGTGACTCTCTTAACAAAGACAATACCCCAAAAAAAAAAGTAAAGACGCAGCGTAACCAACCTCTTCTTTTTTGAGTGCATTGTATTCTTTGGGTGGCTAAAATCTCCGCACTTAAATAAAGGAGTCACGAAATGGCCGCTACAGCACCCGTTGTAAAGAACACTAACTCCCCCCAAGAAT
Source organism: Chlamydiae bacterium RIFCSPLOWO2_12_FULL_45_20 (assembly GCA_001796285.1). Taxonomy (GTDB): domain Bacteria; phylum Chlamydiota; class Chlamydiia; order Chlamydiales; family SM23-39; genus REEB52. The sequence goes on along the minus strand of MGMD01000003.1, from coordinate 53,230 downwards.
GGGGCGTAAACTTTCAGTATCCTAAAAACCAGTTCTCGGCAAAGCGACAGCAGCAAGGGCTCGACCTTTTGCATTTTTATTGTTTCCACGGTCAGCCTATTGACTCTCTTCAGAGCTTGTTTCAGAGTAAGAAGGAATGGGTATCTCAGCGTATTAACTACCAGGACCCGTCCAATCGCCATGTAACCCCTTTGATGCTTGCCGTCATTACCGGTAATCAAAAGTGGTTTGAATTTCTCTTGGAATCTGGAAGTAAGCTGACTCCTCAAGATGACTACGGTTTTACTGCTTTGCATTGGGCAGCTTTGCGAGGACGCAATGAATTTGATCAATGGGTTGCTTTAATCCAGAAAGTGAGAAAAAGCACAGAAGGGATTTTCCATCAGAGGTCTAAGAGAGCTCAGACTTGTCACAACGTATTGGATATGATTCATGGAACGCTCCCTTTTACAAAAGAGCAGTGCGTAACGTATCAAGGGAACCCACTCACTCCGGCTCTCTTTCAGCAGTTAACTGGGCGTCAGTTCTTGCAAGGTTTCCTTGCAACCCCAAAGCAAATTCTCACTATGAATCATGATGGTTCCACTGTAGTGGAACAAAAGTCTGTCGAAAGAGACTTGGCGCTTGATCATGCAACTCTACAAACATTTTTCAATGACCCCCCTAAACTGAAGGTTGGCTTCGATGACATTAAGAAATTCTCTCTATATGCCAATTCCTCGATACAAAGTGGTGACTGTATTGCTGCGATTGCTGGGAAAATAACAGGTTATGGCGAGCCAAAGGATAAAACGCGCGAGTCTGGAATTTACGGATATAAGAGCATTCAGGGATGTAAAGGCTCAAATTGGGGCAGCTTGGCTAACGATGGACCGCCAAATGCCGGTCTCTTTGAGTGTTCCGATCCTATTGGGGTATTCTTGAGAGCATTGCGTCCCATTGGGCCTAAAGAGGAAATCGTGTTTGATAGTGGGGCGGATGATATTTGTAAGCTTGATCGGTATACAATATCTTCACAGCGCATGCAGTATATGCTGCAGAAGTATCCAGAGTATTTTATACAGAAGACAATCTCCGATACGGAGATGGTCCAGGTTCTATTGGCAATCCAATATGTCTTTCAGACTCCTTATGCTTGCATGCAGTTTCTTCTTCGGAACGATAGTTTCCCTGGTCTGGTGTACTCCTTGTTAACTACGGATTCGTCGCGATCTATAGTTTCTCAGTTCATACAACAAGTAGTTCAAGATGAGAAAATGCAGCAGCGGAAGCAGTTCTACATTGCCTTTTCATTAGCCTTGAGAGGTTTCACTGACAATGTATACAAACAGCAGCTACAAGAGCTCATCTCTAATAATACAGTGGGCGCTGCTATGACAGTGTTATGGTGTTTCCTTAAGAATCCCTCAAAGAATAGTGCCGCAGAAACAAATAGCGCGTTTCAAGCAGAATTTCTTAACATGCAATCGGCGGCCAATCTCTTAGACCAAGTCAATATCATTGCTAAGGGGGACACAGGGGCTACTTATGTAGGAGTGCCGTCAAATCAATGCGAGGGTGTGAAAAACTGCGTATTTGATCATGGGATGTTTGGCCGGTTGACCCCCTTGTGGAAGCAGTGCGTATTGGAAAACGTGTGGGTGCACTTGCAGTGGTTTAATCAGCAGGAGAAAACGATTCATACGTCTGAAAGAACGCTCTTTGACGAAAGAAGATCGCAATTGAATGCGATTCTAGACAAATACCGCCAGGAAGATCAGAAAACGTAACACCAAGCAAAAAGCGTATTTTGGAGCTTGAAACCCTTGCCCAAAAGATCATCGATTTGGAAGGTGAAAGTCCTTAATAAAGGAATAAAAAAATGGCCGCTGCAGCACCCGTTGTAAAAGGGATTGACTACGCCCAAGAATGGGGCTTAAACCTCCAGTATTCTAAAGATCGGTTCGAGATACAGGTAAAGGCAAAAGGGCTCGACCTTTTGCATTTTTATAGTTTTCATGGCCAACAGAGTGCGGAGCGCTTGTTTCAGACCAAGAAGAGCTGGATATCTCCGCGCATTAACTACCGGGATCCATGCAATTACCATGTAACACCTTTGATGCTTACCGTAATTATCGGTAATCAACAATGGGCTGAATTGCTTTTGATATCTGGAAGTGAGCTTACTCTTCAAGATGACCACGGTTTTACTGCTTTGCATTGGGCAGCTTTGCAAGGACGCAAGGAGTTTGATCAATTGGTTGCTTTAATCCAGAAAGTGAGAAAGAGCACACAAGAGGTTTTCTATCTGAAGTCTAAGGCAGATCAAACTTGTTATGACGTGCTGAGTATGATTCAGGGAACACTCCCTTTTATAAAAGAGCAGAGCGTAACGTGTCAAGGGGCACCAGTCACTCCGGCTCTTTTTCAGCGGTTAACTGGGCGTAAGTTCTTGCAAGGTTTCCTTGCGACCCCAAAGCAAATTCTCGATATGAATGGCAAGAATCACATTGCAGAGGAAAAAACGATAGTGGAGCGGATATGTGGGCAGCGTCTTCCTCAGGCTCTCTTAATATTTCTACGCAATCCTCCTAGTCTTCAAATATTCTGGCATCCCATAAAACAGTGGTGCCTACGCTCTCATTCCTTAATAGAGCCATACCAATATGTTTGTATATATGCTGGAGAGAGCATGCAGGGTGGTGATCAGAGAAGCATACGAGAAAAAAAGATCTATGCATGTGACAGTGTTTCAGCACATAAGGCGGGCAATTGGGGCTCTTTAATTGGTGATGGTCCACCCAATGTCATGTATATGAAGGGGCCAGGTGCTGTCGGGGATGTAGTGGTGGCGCTCCGTTCCATACAAAAGGGGGAGGAAATTTCTGCGAATTACGGAGCACCTCATATCGTCAAAATGGGGAAATATACAATATCGGATAAGCAAATGACGTATGTGAAGGAGTGGTATCCACGATACTTTCAATGGACTCAGGATTTGGTGAAGGCCTGTGAATCCTCAGAGATTCTAAAGTGGGAGGGGGCAGTGCGCTACACTTTGAGCACTCCTTATGCTTTCGTGCGTTTCCTTCTCGATGGTATTTTTAAGCCTCAGGACATGCTCCAGTTGCTACAAGGCAAGAGTCCTCAGCTATCTGCTACTGCGGTGATGGACAACCTTTGTGCAAACAACGAAACGGTACGTGGATTGAGGCTTGTATACCAGAACTTCTCGCAGCTCTTGTGTAACTCCTGTTCACTCTCTACCTCTGACAAGCAACTTTTTCAGAATAAACTACAACAGCTCATTTCTGATTACACAATGACAGCAGCCATGATGGTCTTAAGCGACGCCTTACTGGAGGTATCTATAGAACACTTTCTGTCACAGCTTGACTGGATGTTACAGGCGGCTGGGCTGCTAGATCAGATCAATATCATCGCTAAGGGAAGCCTGGGGGTCACTTATATAGGTATGGAATCAGACTTATTAGATCAGATACAAAATAGTGCGTTTGACGAGAATTCTTTTGACGCGTTGCCTTGTACATGGCAAAATTGTGTGCGGGACTACGTTGTAGGCCACTTGGAATGGTTTAATCAGCAGGAGAAGACGATTCTTGAATCTGGACGACGGTTATTTAACGAAAGAAAATCGCAATTAGTGAGGATTCTAGAGAGACCATGCCGGGAAGATCAGAAAACGTAATTGCGGTATAGGTATGGGAAAAGATGTTGTTCTTGTTACGGGAAGCTGCGGACGGATCGGAACAGCGGTCGTTAAACGCCTCGGAGAGGCGTACAAAGTGGTCGGATTTGAACTCTTAAAGGCTATCTATGCATCGAGGCAAGCAGAGCTTATTCCTATAGACCTCTCTTCCGATGAGAGCGTCCATCAGGCCTTTATGCATGTCCGCAATGTCTACGGAAAGAAGATTGCATCAGTCATTCATCTCGCTGCCTATTATTCCTTTGCTACCAAAGAATCCCCCCTCTATGAAAAGATTACTGTAAAAGGAACGGAAAAGTTGTTGTATGCACTCCAAGATTTTGACGTAGAACAATTTCTTTTTACCTCTACAATGCTCGTTCATAAACCGACTGAGCCAGGCTATCCCATCACTGAAGAGTCGGAGCTTTGTGGCAGCTGGGGGTATCCCCGTTCAAAAATTGAAACAGAGGCTTTGATCCACGAACAGAGAGGAAAGATCCCTGCGGTTTTCTTGCGCATTGCAGGAGTGTACGACGATGGATGTCATTCGATTCCCATCAGCCATCAGATCCAAAGAATTTATGAGAAACAATGGACTGCACATCTTATGGCGGGAGACATTTCTCATGGAGCCGCTTTCGTTCATATGGATGATGTGGTTACTGCCATGGCTTTAGCTGTTGAAAAACGAAGGGAACTCCCGCCCGAAACACGGCTTCTGATTGGGGAACCAAAAACTTTAAGCTACGACGAGATGCAAAGAGTGATTTCCTTCTTGCTCTATCAAAAAGAGATGAAAACGTTGAGTGTTCCCAAATGGTTTGCTAAAACGGGCGCATGGCTTCAGTGTTTAGCGGCATGGAAGCATAAACCCTTCATTCGCCCCTGGATGATTGACTTTGCAGATGATCACTTTGAACTGAATATTGATCAAGCGAAAAAAGTGCTCGGATGGGAACCCAAACAAAAAATTGCAAGAACTCTTCCCATCATGATTGCAGATCTCAAAAAAGACCCGGAGGCATGGTACAAAAAGAATCAACTGCCTGGTCTAAGGTATCGTTAGAATTTCATGGCCTTTTTCTGTGATGAGAAGGGTATGCTCCCACTGTGCTGAGGGTTTGAGATCTTTGGTTCTTACAGTCCAACGATCCTTAGGGTCTAGGATGCCTTCTCTAACTCCAGCATTGATCATCGGTTCAATTGTGAAAATCATTCCCGGGGCGAAGGGGGTCATGATTTGATTGTAATGGTGAGGAATTTCCGGTGGCTCATGAAAGGAAATCCCCACACCGTGGCCCACGAATTGATTCACCACCGAGCACCCACAGCTAGTCGCATAGTCTTCGATGGCTTTTCCAATTTGCCAGATGGCGTTCCCAGGTCTACACACATTTATGGCTAGGTTCAGGCACCGTAAAGCAACTTCTACGACGTGCCTTTTCTCCTCCGATACATTGCCAATCATGACCATGCGGCTGCAGTCGCCAAAGAAGCCATCGACAATAGAGGACACATCAATGTTCAGAATATCGCCTTCTTGTAAGGGACGCTCATCGGGAATCCCATGGCAAATCACTTCGTTGAGCGAAGTACAAATGCTTTTCGGATACGGAGGGCTGCCATAACCGAGGGGGGCGGGCGTAGCACCCGCTTTGCTGTGCAATTGCCTGGATAACTCATCGAGGCTCTGTGTTGTAACCCCTGGTTTTGCTGCTTTACACAGTTCATCCAGGATCTTCGCAGTTATTTTGCAAGCTCTTCCGATCTTTTCCACTTGTTCGGGAGTTTTTAGAACAATGCGGTAGTTCTTTAAGTATTGCTGCGCTAGAGTGAGATCGGCAGGAAACTCAGGATAATGGCATTTTTTCCATTTCTTGCCGCTTCCACACCAACAGGAGTCATTTCGCCCAATCATCTTCGCTATGTTACAGGATAAAAAACTTGGTGTAAATAAAGGCCGTGTGCAGGAGCTGTAATTCCCGCACGCTTTCTATCTTTAGAGGATAAAATTTCTTTGGCTGAACCGAGTTTACCTGCCCCTATGTAGATCAACGTCCCCACGAGATTGCGTACCATTTTATAGAGGAACCGATCGCCGCGGATGTGGAAGGCAGTTCCATCAAAAAGGATCGATTCCAGATGGCAGACCGGGTTGCCCCTGCCCTCTTTCTTGTAGTTGCAAAAAGCACTAAAATCATGGGTTCCGGAGAGCTCTTGGCAGCCCTTTTTGATTTTGTAGTCATCGATGGGGTAGTAGACATGCCAAGAAAAAAGTCTGTCATGGGGATCTTGTACCTCTTCGGTGGAGACTTTATAGAAATATTCTTTTTGCACCGCATCGAGAGTTGGGTGAAATTCCTTTCTTTCGATGTGAAGCATACGGATGTCACAAGGAAGCACCCCATTCAAAGCGGCAAGCAGCTTCGCCGGCTCCCACGGTTCTCTGAGTGCAAATTGCACGATTTGTCCCATAGCATGAACTCCACGATCTGTACGGCTTGCTGCAGCTACAGCAGTAGGCTCTTGTGTCACTCTCAAAAGGGCTTGTTCCACGGTATCTTGGATGCTCGGACCCATGTTCGTTTTTTGCCAGCCAAAGTATCGGGTGCCCTTGTAGGAAAGAACTGCTTTATACATGACTCTGGTACTTTACAATGTAGCCGCCAAGGCCGCTTAAAAACATTTGGACGGAGATCAAAATCAGGATCAGCCCCATCAATCTTTCCAATGCCGTAATCCCCCTGGTGCCCAACACTTTTTTTAGCTGAGAAGAGGCTAACAGAATGAGAAGAGAGGCAAACCAAGCAATGAGAATGGCACTCAGCATGACCATCGTACTCTCTACTTGCTTAGAGTAAATGATCACTGCGGCAAGAACAGCCGGCCCTGCCACTAAGGGGACTGCTAAAGGTACGATAAAGGGCTCTGGATCATGAGAGAGCCCCTCACTTTGGTTGCGCGGAGGGGGAAAAATCATCTTCAGACAGAGGAGAAAGAGGACGATGCCACCAGCAATTTGAATGGTATTATTGTCGATTTGAAGAAATACCATGAGCTCGCTACCAAGAAAAGTAAAAAGAAAGATAATGAGCAGGGCAATGACCAGTTCTCTCAAAATAATGACGCGTTGTCGTTTTGGCTCAATCCCTCGTAAAAAACTGATATAAAACGGGATGTTTCCAATAGGATCCATCAATAGGAAGAGGGAAAAGGCGACATAAAATAAAGACTGGTCGTACATTGCAGCTACAATAGTACAACGCAGAAGCGTTTGGCTGCTAGTAAATTATTAGGAGCGGGTTTGTCCCCAACGCCGAGAGGTTCTCTTCAGTGGTGTACGGATGGTTTAGATTGTTGACATATTGACCTACATGATTGCCAAGGGTCACGTCAGGATCAGAGGCGTTGACCAAGGAGACGCTTTTGTTAGGATAGGCTGCCTTCAAATGCTGGGCTAGGTGAACGATATCTGTGCTTTTAGCATGGAGATTGATGATGTTTTGGAGTTTGGCGTAAGAAGCGGGGTCGTTTTTATAGCGATCCAGATATTCACCGAAGATATGGTTGAATTCATTCCCATTGCATCCCCGGTAGGATCCTCTCTGCGTTTGTTGGTGGCCTGGGTTGATGAAAATTTTTTCAATAGGCGCCTGACAGTCGACTACTGCATCGAGAAGCGCTCTCCAGTAGAGATCGGGGTCGCCTCCCCAAATACCCATGCCCACAGCGGGTAGTATGAAAAACCCATCCCCTGCGGCTTGGAGACCCGTCTGAAATGTTTCTTTCATGATCTGCCGGTTGATGTCCCCAGGCGTTTGAGAAAGACCGCGGATACCGCACAGGTTGATGAGGCGGATGGCATCTGGTTGACCGGGTTCTCTTTCTCGCAGTTTTCCATTTTGATCAAGGAGGATTCGAAAATCTTCTGTCTTGACTACGAAAGAACCAAGTTGATAGAGGGAGAGGGTGAACATTTTCTCGCAGTCATCGGCACTGTGAAAGCCCCACTTTGTTGGATTGAGTCGTACTTGCTTCAGAAAAGCTTGGCAGGCAGGTGTCGGAAAATCCCCGGTCTTGCAGGGGGTTTGGTCATTGCCGGGTAGGATGACGATCTGGTCTTGCTGCATGGCAGCTTTCAAGCCTTGATAAAACAGCATGGGAAGGCTCGGTGCACAATAAACCCTACGACTTGCCAGTGTTCCTTGGAGCTCCTTGTAAGAGATTTTAAAGGTTTTCTCTCCATAAAGACTCGCTAGATCGGGTACATCTACCTCCCCAATCTTCCCAGGAACTCCTCGTGCAGAAACCTCTACAACTTGTTCGGGTGGGGTATTGTTGATCTGGTCTCTCAGCCCTTTATGGGGGCGGGTAAAGCGAAATAGTTCTCCCGAGCCTGGCAGAGTCGTGCACCCGTTCCCAAAAATGGCGTGGAGCAACAAATTTGCCGGGCGAATAGTAGGGGTTGTGAGAGTAATGCCCTCATAAGGGGTTGAGCGGCCAATGCGGTACCCATTAAAGGCTGGGGTTTGTCCGATAACAGCTTCGATCTTGGCATCCAAGGGGATGGGGGCGATCACTGATACGGGAGCGATGATGATAGGGGAGGAAGCTTTCAGATACCACTGGAGTGCCAAGACAATGAGAGGAAGAATCAGAGTGGCATAGGAGGCCACTTTTAAAATCGTTTCTACAATGGAGGAGTTTCTGAGATTGAAATAGTTATTTATACCGTTTTCTAGCTTTGTCGTGACTGATGGGTAACTGAGCGGCTGCAGTATCACGGTGTCTTGATACTCTTTAAAAGTTGGAAGATATACTCTTGATCGAATTGAGCTTCAGGAGAGACCGGCTCGGATGCGATCGGAGGAGGGGTGGTCAAAGCCTGGAATTCCTTTTTAATTAGGGGGGGAATTGGCCGACCATTTACCACATAGCCTTGATAGAGATGGAAAAAGGCTGTGCGTTTGTAGAGATCCACCTGGATGCTCTTAGCTGTGACGATGGCCCTTAGCCATTCTTTCTTTTGTATGCAACACTTACAAGTTTCTAATGCAGCCTCTGAAGAAGCCCAGGGGTCTTGTTTGAGGGGTATGGTCAAGCGGCTACTCACTTGGGTTAGCAAAGGAGGTCAATGTTAGTCGATCGAACAGATTTTTTGCATCTATTTTTCTGACGCATTCGCCTCGATACTAGTCCACAGTCGGCTCATGAACTTTTTTTGATCCGGATTCAATCGGTGAAGGGCGATAATGCAGTCGCTATTTTTATAAAAGGCAGATTTGGTCCAATTCGCTGAGCCAGTCAGGAGGGTGCTTTCATCGATGTAGATAAATTTGTGATGGAGAAGCTGCACTCCCTGGCTTAAGAGCACAGGGACATGTGCCTCTTTCAGTTTTTCTACGGCTTTTGCGCTGGCGCCCAGCCCAGAGTGTAGGTCGACGATCACGGAAACATGGACCCCTCGCTGATGGGCCGCAATGACCTCTTCTACAAGAGCTGGGTGTGTAAAGGTAAATAGGGCAATTTGGATCGACTTCCGGGCTGTTCTAATTTTTTTTCTAAGCTCGCTCAGCGCGTGTCCTCGAGGGTCTGGTAGCAGCCAAAGTTCTACCTCTTGGCCTCCGACAGCGGATTTGAAATACCCTGAGGTGTAGGGCTCGTGCTCTTGTAAAAATTGGGCGATGGGCTTACTCACAAAGCCGATCATGAGGTTGTCGTGCATTCTGAGTGAGGCTGTAGTCATATTGGCAGAGCCTATAAAAACAGTTTGATGATCGAGGATTAAAATTTTTTGGTGCATCAGGCCCACATTTTTGATAGGGTAAATATCTCCGCCGCGAAGATAGCGGGAGAGGTTCAAAGAGCCTGAGCGGTCATAGAAAATTTTCGTAGGCACTTGTTCTCGGATCTTTTTCGATAGGGCGCTTAAAATAGCGCGGTCGCTCAAGCCGAACATGACTAAGTAGATGGAATGATCTGCTGCCTGAATGGCGCTCAGTAGGGTAGATCGAATGTCTTGCTGGCATTGATTCGAGTAAAGCTTGGGCGCTTTATTGGGCTCTGGCAGGCTCGGAACAAGAGAATTCCACACGAACCAGGAGACAAAAACGACAACTAAAAGAAGCCCCCAGGGAAATCTGCGTTCCCTGGAAGATGGCGGCGGTGGTGGGGACAAATTTTCTTGATTTTTCAACCCGCCGACTTAGACTCTCTGCCCTTCTTTCCGCATCTTATGGATGACCGCTCCAATCCCATTTTTATCAATGGTCCGAAGAGCTGACGTCGAAAGGCGAAGCGTGATAAATCGTTTCTCTTCTGGAACCCAGAGGCGTTTCGTCTTTAGGTTCGGCCGGAATCTTCGGTGGGTCTTTCCTGTGATCTTTAGGCCGATTCCTTTCTTTTTCTTCGCAATCCCTCGAAGGGAATAGCTGCGGCCAGCCCGAGTTTTTTTCCCAGTAACGGGGCAAATTCTTGACATACCAATTTCCTTAATCCAAATTGAGGACTCATGCTAGCATTAAACTGAATTTGACAGCAACCCTCTATTTGACACATTAAATTTCAGCTGAAAGGATTCTCCCTCTTTTGTCCCGTGAAGATGGACTAGGCTATTTTTAGGAATTTTATTCTCCAGGATCGCGGTGGAAAAAAGATTTACCACTTCCTGTTGGATGAGCCGCTTTAAGGGGCGGGCTCCAAAGTCGGGGTCATACCCCTCTTTAGCTAGGTGCTCCACTACCTTTGGATCCCATTGGAGGGTGATTTGTCGATCCTCCAATCGATCCGCTAGTTTTTTGAGTTGGAGAGCGACAATGGTTTCCATCGCTTCAAGTTTTAGCGGAAGAAAGGGAAGGACTTCATCGAGCCGGTTCAAAAACTCTGGTCGAAACGTCTTTTTTAAAATAGGATCGATCACTGTGAGGAGGTCTTCTTTGGTCTTGGCCGTTTTTTTCAATAAGAGATCTGATCCCAAATTGGAGGTCATGATGAATAAGGCGTTTTTACAGTTGACTTTCCTTCCTTTGCTATCGGTGAGGTGTCCCTCATCGAAAATTTGAAGGAGAATATTAAAGATATCGTGATGTGCTTTTTCAAGCTCATCCAGTAAGACAACAGAGTAAGGCTTTCTTCGAAGAGCTTCCGTCAGTTGGCCTCCTTCTTCGTAGCCGATATAGCCTGGCGGCGAGCCGACGAGTCTTGATACACTGTGTTTTTCCATGTATTCTGACATGTCGAGACGAAGGATGGCATCTTCCCTATCGAAGAGCTGTTCAGCTAACGCTTTAACCAGTTCCGTTTTTCCTACGCCAGTCGGTCCTACAAAGAGAAAGACGCCGATGGGGCGGTTTGGATCGCTGAGACCGGCCCGCGACCTTCGAATGGCCTCGCTGACCGCTTTGACTGCTAAAGATTGACCTACTACTCGCTTTTCTAAATATTTTTCGAGCTCCAGAATTTTTTGCATCTCTTTTTCAAGCATTTTTTCGACTGGAATACGGGTCCATTTGGCAACGATCTGGGCTACCAGGTGTTCATCGACCTCTTCTTGTAGCAGCCGATTTTTTAAGCTCCCGAGCGCTTTTTGAGAAGCTTCCAGTTCTCTTGTCATTGCGGGGATTTTGGCATATCGGATCTCGGCTACCTTATTGTAATCGACCTGCCGCTCCGCTTCTTCTTCCTGAAAACGGAGTTTTTCAAGTGCATTTTTTTTCTTTTTCAACTCTTCGATGAGTTCTTTTTCTTTTTTCCATTGGGCGCGGAGGGTATTTAGTTCCTCTTTGAGCTTGGCGATTTTTGCCTCATCGGTTTTTTCTTTCGTTGCCTCTTGCTTGACAATCAGCCCCGCAAGCTCTCGTTCCTTTTGATCGATGGGCAACGGAAGCGAGCCAATTTGCATTCGGATCAGGCTTGCTGCCTCATCGATTAGATCAATGGCTTTATCGGGAAGCCTCCGATCTGGAATGTAGCGAAAAGAAAGAAATACTGCTGCATGAAGGGCCTTTTCAGTGATCCTGACACCATGGAAAATCTCAAAGCGCTCTTTCAGCCCCCTTAAAATAGAAATCGCATCTTCTAAAGAGGGTTCTGAGACCATGACGGGCTGAAAGCGCCGCTCTAAAGCTGCATCTTTTTCGATGTATTTTTGGTATTCATTCAAGGTGGTCGCGCCAATACAGTGAAGAAGCCCTCTTGCAAGCGCAGGTTTTAACAAGTTCGCTGCGTCCATTGAACCTTCTGCAGCGCCGGCACCGACTAGCGTATGAACCTCATCGATGAAAAGGATAATATTGCCTTCACTTTTTTCGATCTCATCGATGATGCTCTTCAGTCTTTCTTCAAATTCTCCTCTAAATTTGGTTCCTGCAATGAGACTTCCCATATCTAAGACAAGAAGCTCTTTGTGTTTTAAAGAGTCGGGTACATCTCCCTGAACAATTCGGCCGGCTAGCCCTTCGGCAATGGCTGTTTTCCCGACGCCAGGATCGCCAATGAGCATAGGGTTGTTTTTGGTTCTTCTGGAAAGAACCTGAATCGTGCGGCGGATCTCTTCCTCTCGGCCAATGACAGGATCAAGTTTTCCTTTCTTGGCAAGCTCGGTGAGATTTTTACAGTATTTCTCGAGGGCCTGTAGATTGCCTTCCGCGTTCGGGGAGTCCATGGTACTGCCACCCCGAAGCTCTTTGATTTCATGGACTATATCTTTTAGTGATTTTTTTACGGGTTTGGCCCAGGAGGCAAAAGGTTCTTGAGGATTTTCCCAAAAGGCGAGAAAGAGGTGATCGCTACTGATGTAGGTGTCGCCTAGCGCTTTTGCTTGTTTTTCAGCGAGCTGAATTTTTTTCTGCAATCCGGTTGATACCTGAGGGGCAGTGCCGGGCTCAGAAAACGTAGGGAGGGACTGCAGAGCGCTTTCTAATCGAGGCTCTAAAAGGAGCGGATCCAGGCCCACTTTTTCTATAATGGAGCGAAAATACCCCCCTGATTCTAAGAGAAGCGAGCGGAGTAGGTGATTGTCTGTTACTTCTGTATGTAGGCGGTCTTTTGCGGTCTGAAATGCTTCTTCGATGGCTTTTTGAACAGCTTCTGTGAATTGTGGGCTAGCCATATGTTCTTTCTCCTTTTATATCGGAACTTTCTGCGCTTTTACTGAGGATCCAGTCAGTGAATTAGTGAGAAGAAAAGGATAGTTTTCATCTTCGCTTTTGGAGATTTTGATTTCGACCTGGGTAATCCACCCTTGCGTTACGGGAGTGTCCTTGGGAGCGATTTTCCAAAGGGTATTATCAGTAAGCCGAATCAGACTCCCATTGTTCAGATTTTCTTGGAGCTGGGGTTCTTTTTGTTGATTTTGAGCCATCACTTTTTTTTCATAATGTTCTTCGATCCACTCGTGGAGAGCCTTTTTTTCAGGAAGGCTTAGCCTAGAGACCCCCGTCTTTTGGAGTTCCCTGTCGCTCATTTTAGCATCGAAAGCAGTCAATGCTGTAACAAGTAGAAAGATGAACATAACAGCGACTATAAGGGATTTTAGGCTTCTGGACAAGAGCGGAGAAGAGCTTTGCGAAGATCTTTTAACGCCCTGGGTTGGTGATCCTTGGGAAAGACGATCGCTTCAGATTGCTTCAAAAACTTCCAGGCTTTATTGAAGTTTTTCCGCTGAAACTGGATGGCTGCAATGTAGTAGTTGACGGTGGGGTCTTCGGGGTTCATTTCGATATATTTTTCTAGTAGGGGAAGCGCCTCTTTTTCCCGTCCGAGTTGTAGATAGGTCACTGCTAGGTGAAATACCGCCTGCCGAAAGTGGGGGAATTGCTGCACGACTCCTTCTAATTTTTTCTGTTTTTTTAGGATCGAATCCCGCGTTTCATCGACCTCGGCGTAGACTGCTTGAATCGCCTCAGCATCCGCTCTTCCAAGAAGATAGTCTTCTGTAATGGTGTCAGCGCTTATGGCATGTTCCGGAATATGGCCTTTGACTTGTTTTAAAAGGGTTTTTCCTTCCTGGATTTTTCCGATAAAAAGATAGTTAAAACCTAAAAACATATTGAGAAGGTAGTCCTCTTTTAAAAACGGTTGCGCTTTTTCGTAGAGCGTTGCAGCAGTTTTCGAATCTTCCCGATGCCAGCTGACAGCAGCTTGGTTCATAAAAGCAAGACCAATCACTTCTTTGATGGTGCGTGTTTGGAGCTTTTTGGTCTCTATTCCCAGGTACCTCTCTGAAGGAATGTCAATCCCTCTTGCCGTTGTTTCTATGTTCGTGATGAGTCCCTCGGAAGAGCGGTGGCGAACGTAGATGTGCCCAGGTGGGGTAATTGCTTCTAATTCGAGTCCGAGCCTTTGAGCCAAACACAAGTACAGAATGGAAACACCCAAACAGACGCCGCGCCGCCCATCAAGCACAGAGGGAAGAAACGTGTACACATCGATGTCTTTGGCATGAAGAGAATGAGGAGGGAAGCGAAATCGCATTTCAGAAAAGATGTAGTCATTGATCGCTCGAATTTTTTCCAAGGGCCCCGCCTCTTTGGTTAGCCTGGCAGAGATCTGAAGAGCCATGAGGTCCATACTGGCCTCGTAGCTTCTCACTTTGTTTTTTAGATCCGCTCCTCCTCCCATCTCTACGAGCATAAGCCCGCGCGCGAGATCTATCTCTTCGGGAGGAAGACTGAGAAGCGCCTGTTGGTCCCATATATGGGACCCTTTTAGCTTGCGATTGCCCAAGTGCTGAGAGAGTTTCTCTATGACGGCGAGCTCTTCTTCAGTGAGCATCTCAAAATTTGTTTGGCTAGAGCGGTTTACAAAATTAATGATCGGCTTGGGATCCAAGGTAGGCAGCACCATTTCAGGGTCGGAACCGCTGCGCCCCCCGCTTAAGAGATCCCAAGCCACTTTCAATGCCTGTTTGCCTTCCACTGTTTTTGGATACAGTTCATAAAAAGCAAAGTGCTGTGCGACGGATGTGGGATCAAGGGTTGAGTAGAGGGCCGTCAACGAGGCGACCATAAAGGAAAACAGCTGTCTCAAAGGGCCCCTCTTTTTTCCGTAGGATAAAAAAAATATATACAAAAGAAAAGTACATTCTTTTGCTCGACCCTTTGACTTTTACCTTGCTTTTAGGCAAAAATTGTGGAAAAAGCCGAGGAGAAGATGGCAATGAATATTGAAACGCAAGAAAAGCTCAAAGAGCTCGAAGATCGACTTTCTGCAATGTCGAGGTATCTTTAACTTACAAGAAAAAGTGCAAGAAGTGCAAAGCTTGGAAGAAAAGATGACAATCCCCGATTTTTGGGAGGATGGGGAGGCTGCGCAAGCAACGATCGATGCGTGTAACGCTTTGAAGGCCTGGACGATTCCTTATCAAGAGATTTTTCAAAGATTTACTGATGTGAAGGAGCTGTTACCTGAAGCAGAAGCAGTCAGCGACGGAGAACTTGTCCAAGAGCTTATGGCTTCTCTTCAGAAGGTTGATAAAGATTTGCATGATCTGGAAGTTCGTAGGATGCTTTCAGGAGATCTTGATGGCAAGGATTGCTATCTTGAGATTAATGCAGGGGCTGGTGGGACGGAGTCCTGTGATTGGGCGGGTATGCTTTCGCGCATGTACCAAAGATGGATACAAAAGAAGGGGTGGAAGCTTGAGATTATCGATCGTTTAGACGGAGAAATAGCAGGCATCAAGAGCATTACATTTCAGATTTCTGGTCCATTTGCATATGGGTATTGTCGGTCTGAGAAAGGGGTCCATCGTTTGGTTCGCATTTCTCCTTTTGATGCAAACGCCAAGCGGCACACCAGCTTTGCCTCTGTCGATGTGACACCGATTGTTGAAGATGTAGAAATTGACATTCGCCCTGAAGAGATTAGAGTGGATACGTTCCGGGCCTCTGGTGCAGGAGGTCAGCATGTCAATAAGACCGACTCGGCTGTTCGGATGACTCATATCCCAACGGGGATTGTTGTATCGAGTCAAAGCCAGCGCTCCCAAATCCAAAATCGAGAAACTTGTTTAACCATGCTTCGATCCAAGCTTTATGAAAAAGAGGTTTTTGAGAGAGAGGAAAAATTGTCTAAGCTAGGGGGGGAGAAAAAAGAGATCGCTTGGGGATCGCAGATCCGAAACTATGTGTTTCAACCCTACACGCTTGTTAAGGATACTCGCACTAAGCTAGAAGTAGGGAATATTCAGGCTGTTATGGATGGAGATCTCGATGCATTTGTCAACGCCTATCTCAAGGAATTCGGATGAATTTAGAAACTGATTTTGACATTCGCTATTCAACAATGGATGACTTTCGGTATCTCAAGGAATGGTTTACAGATGAGCGTGCAGTGGATGATTATCCGTTTTCTGAAAAGGAAAAAGAAGAGGCGCTGAAAAATTGGATAGGATTTTCGAAGTTCAAGGCCAGTCTTACTGGGCTTCTTGGCGACGCACCTGTGGCGATCGGTACTTTGTTTCTTATGCCGTACCGGAAGGTTGCGCACCACTGTTCTTTTTATCTGATGGTCGACCCAAAGTATCGACGGCAAGGCATTGGCACTATGATGGTCAAAAATTTGATCAACCTTGCAAAAACCCGGTTTCGCTTGGAAGCTGTCCACGTAGAAGTGTTTGAGCCTTCAGGTCTGATTCCTATTCTTAAAAAGCTTCACTTCGTCGAAATCATTAGACAGCAGAATTTTGTAAAAGTCCATGGGGAGTCTAGGGCCCGCTTGGTGTGGGAGGTCCGCACGTGAAAGAGTTTTTGACAATACGTCCTGCTCAGGAGAGCGACCAAAAGCATCTAGTGGAATGGCTACTCCAGCCTGGGGTGTTAGATGGTTTTCCTCTTTATGATTTGAGGGAAGTGGAAGATGCAGCGAAGATTTGGCTGAGTTATGCAAAACAGGGAGCCGTTTTAACAGCTCTTTGGGATGGGGAACCTTGTGGGATTGCGAACCTTTACTTACAGCCGTATCAAAAATTGTCTCACCAGTGCCTCTTTGCTATCATTATCGACGAAAAGCATCGCGGCAAGGGGATTGGAGCGAAACTACTCCGAGAGCTGATGGTGCTAGCTAAAGAAACCTTTCACATTGAACTTCTCCACCTCGAAGTGTATCAAGGAAATCCGGCGATCGACTTGTATAAGCGGCTAGGATTTAAAATGTATGGGATTCACAAAAGGTTTATGAAGGAAAATGGCAAGTATGCTGACAAAATTTTGATGCAGAAGTATCTTTAGAAGACATGGAACATCGTCTGTACTCCCTTGCGAAATACCCCCTTAAGCTCACTTGGCATGAGAATAAAACGACCTATTTGACGGTGCGGAAGGAAAAAAGCGTCCTTCATTTGAGGTTGCACCGTCTGTTTTTTCATGCACCGACACCTATTTTAGAAGCGCTCCTCTTGTATGCTGCCAAAAGGGATAGAGAGGCGGGGGTTAAGATCAAGCAGATGGCACACCTATATTTTTCCAGCTTGGTATTAGAGCCTTCCCTCATGAATAGCCAGGGAAAAGTCTACAATCTGCAGGAAATCTTGGATCGAATGCAGGTTTTTATGCCAATAAAGGTGGAAAATATTTCGATTGGGTGGTCGAAAAGATCTCGGGTGGGTAGCTTTCGCTCGATTACTTATGGGACATTTAATAGGTGTACTCGAGAGATATGCATTCACCCTATTTTAGACCAAAGCGAGGTTCCTCTTTATTTTTTAGAGTTCATTGTTTATCACGAGTTGCTGCATGCTATTTACCCATCGAAAATGGATGGGAAAGGAAAGTGTCAGATCCATTCTAAAGAGTTTAAAGAACAAGAAGAGCTCTTTCCACGCTTTAAGCTTGCCAAAGAATGGGAAAAGAAGAGCCTGGAGTTTTTTAAAAGGGGGCAAAAGCATGGCAGGTCATAGCAAATGGGCGAACATTAAGCATCGAAAAGAGCGTTCTGATAAGAAAAAAGGTAAGATTTTCTCTCGCATTATGAAAGAGATTATCAGTGCGGTGAAGCAGGGAGGCTCTGATCTGAAGGCCAATGCAAAACTTAAGGTCGCTATTCAAAAGGCAAAAGACGCCAACATTCCTAATGACAATGTGGAGAGGAATATTAAAAAAGCGGCTTCTCAAGACTCCACGGACTATGTGTCTATGACATATGAGCTCTATGGATTTGGGGGGGTGGGGTTGATAGTCGATATTATGACGGACAATAAAAATCGCATTAGCTCAGATATTCGGATCGCAACGAATAAATGTGGGGGAACCATTGCAACACCGGGATCTGTGTCTTACAATTTTGACCGTAAAGGCGTTATTCGAGTCAAAAGGACACTTCCAGAGGATGAGCTTTTTCTTCTTGCAACGGAGGCTGGGGCTGAAGATTTTAGTGGGGAAGAGGATGTGTTTCAAATCATTACTACAATAGAATCGTTCCATTATATCAAAGAAATTCTTGAAAAAGCGGGAGTGATCATTGAGGAGGCGGAACTTGCTATGGTCCCCAAAATCTGGGTTGAGGTCGATGATGAGACCGCGGACTCTAATATTACGCTGATAGAATGGTTGGAGAGTCTCGACGATGTGGATGCTGTATACCATAATATGAAAATTCACTAATTGTATATAAATTAAAATATACTAAATAAAATTAATATCATTTTATGATAAAATTCATGGAATGATATCTTTACCCGATTGTAAGCGTTCCTCTTCACCTCTGATCGAGTGGATCCCCGTAAAGAGGGCTGCCTTATCACATGGGGGCATGGATAGCCAACGCTCTAAGCGACTGTATCAAGCCATAGAAGATGGAGGGGTAGAGGAGGTGCAAGCTCTCCTTGAGAGCAATGCAAATCCTAATGTTGTATACGAGAATGGGGATACACCTTTGCGTTTAGCCGTTTTTCGGGACGATGTTCCTATGGTTCAACAGCTGCTGGAATATAAAGCCCAGCCAGATGCTGTGGATTATTATAGGGAGACTCCTGCCTCTTGGGCTGCTTCTTGTCATATGAAAGTTTGGAATTTTTTAGAGGGGGCTTTATCACAATCTATCGTCAAACAAGCAAGGGCCGCAGCTTGGACCGCAAGTCTCTCCTCGGTCTTTGGGTATAACATCTATCTGCCTGGCGGGCGGCTGATAGATGGTCAATTGCCTTTTAACACCCGTTTTTTTGAAAAAGAGGTGAGTTGCCAGGGTTTACCAGAAGTTCTTGGTCGTATGGTGCAAAGGACGCTTTATGAAAGTATCAACTGCGTATGTAGTACGACTGCATCGGAGTTGCTAATAGCTGTAGAGAAAGCTTGTCGACAAAATGGCCCTTTACTCCTATCTGGGGGCTATCAAGAACATGCAGTGCGGTATCTTTTCTTGGATGAGGGTCCAGGTAAGGGTTTGTTTTGTGTGTGCGATACGGGAGGAATGCAAAAAAAACCGGTCTCCATCTACCGAACTACGAGCTCTTTGGATCTCAAACACCTTCTTGGTAATCTGGTAGCATGTCTTCGAGGGACTGAGTCCGATTACCAAGAAAACATATGTTTCGGACTGAAAAAAATCCCCGGCATTCATCGCACGAATAAAACGAGGCGCTATGAAACCGTCTGCCATCTCCCTTTGCAGCAGACAAATAATTGCGAATGGACTTCGTTTGAAGCGGCTGTTTGGTTGCTGATTTTCTCTTCTCAAAAAGAGGGGACGTTTCCCCAAAAATCTCAACGAGCAAACCAATTGTTTAGGCAGTGGCAAGCGACAGCCAAGGTACATTTCCTGGTTCAATTTAAGGATAAAACTGAGGGGGTGTCATTTTTTCTACCTCCTTTCATGAGACAAGAAATCATCGAGTCAGCGATTTTTGATCTGCATCAAGACCCCCGAGTTTTGACAAAGCAAGCAGGCGCTGCATTACGTTCTTTTGAAGAAGAGTTCCCTAACTGGATCAATCGACGCACACATTTCCCTAGAGTTGGTCAGACAGTCAGAGAATTCGGCGATCAAAAAACTAATTCTTGAATCATTTTCGGTATAATATATTAAAATTAAATGAATAAATTAATTTAGTATTATGATAAAATTCATGAAATGATTCCTCAACTAGAACAAAAGCGTAACTATTCATCTACTCACTCCTGTTCGGCAATTGAGTTGTCTCCAAGAAAGAGGACTGCCTATCCTAGGGACGTGGATAGGCAGTATTCTGAGCGACTGTATCAGGTCATAGAAAGAGGAGACTTGGGAGCAGCCCGTACCCTCCTTGCGAGCAAGGCAAATCCTAATGTGGTACGTCAAGATAGAGAGACGCCTCTTTGCCTAACGGTTTTAAAGAACGATGTTTCTATGGCTCAGCTTCTTCTGGAACATAAAGCTCAGCCTGATACTGCGGGAAATGAGGGAGAGACTCCTCTTTGCTTAGCCATTTTCGAGGACTATGCTCCTATGGTTCAGCTTCTTCTGAAACATAAAGCCCAGCCTGAGATTGTGGGGGATCAGGGACACACCGCCGCATCTTTCGCAGCTTCTCTTCGTAAGAAGTCCTGGGATTACATCAAGCAGTCCTTGTCAGGCCCTGTAATCAGACGAGCAGACGCTTCGGCGTTTACCACTAATCTTTCCGCGATCTTTGGGTACAACATTTGCCCGCCAGGTCGGAAGTTGCTAGAGGGGCAGTGCCCGCATTATTCCCGTTTTTTTGAAAAAGAGGTGAATTACCAAGGATTGCCAAACCCTCTTTGCCTCTGGGTGCAAAGGGCGCTCTATGAAAGCATCGACTGCGTATCTAGTATCACGGTATCAGAATTGCAAAGAGCTAGAGAAAATGCCTGTCAAAACAATCTTCCCTTAATCTTCAATGGTGGCTATAGTGGACACTCAGTAAGATATCTTTTTTTGAAGACATATTTTTGTGTGTGCGATACGGGAGGAATGCAAAAAAAACCAATCGCAATCTACCAAACCACAAGCTCTCTAGATCTGAAGAACCTTTTGGGTACTTTAGTATCATGTTTTTTCGGGTTTGAGTCCGATTATCGAAAGAAAATATATCTTGGGCTTAAAAACATCCCAGGCATCCAGCGCACACAAGAAACAATGCTCTATGAAGGAGCCTGCCATCTCCCCCTGCAGTCGACAGGTAACTGCTTATGGGCTTCTTTGGAAGCGGCTGTTTGGTCGCTGGTCTTCTTTTCTCAAAAAGAGGGGACATTTCCCAAAAACGTTCAACGAGCAAACCAATTGTTTAGACAATGGCAAGCGACAGCCAAGGTACATTTCCTGGTTCAGTTTAAGGATAAAACTGAGGGAGTGCCATTTTTTCTACCTCCATTAATGAGACAAGAAATCATCGAGTCAGCGATTTTTGATCTGCAAGATCCACGAGTTTTGACAAAGCAAGCAAGAGCTTTATTACGCTCTCTTCAGGAAGAGTTTCCTAACTGGACAGAGCGGCGCAAGCATTTCCCTAGAGTTGGTCAGACAGTCAGAGAATTCGGCGATCAAAAAACTGATTCTTGAATTATTTGTATAGTTATTTTTTTAGTTAACTTAAATATAAATATTTTGTATAATAGTCTTTAATTATTAATTAATGTTGTAATAACAATTTTTATTGGGTTAAAATATGGAAATAACTTTAGGTGCCTTAAAGGACTTCTGTTTAGGGACTACGACACCTGACAAGTGGAGAAGCATCGTGAATCAGTGGACGGGTGCGGCTTTTACGGTGGTGGCAGGTGTTAGTATGCTCAATGATGCAACACAGTCTGCCTGGACGCCTACACTCATCTCTACGATAGCTGGCAGCACCGTTTTAGCGATAGCTCCAGATCTAGCTAGGACAGCGATGGGCGGTCGTCTAAGCTATCAAATGACTAAAAATTTTGGGATAGGATGGGGATTGTTAGCAGCCAGTGTTGGCGGATCTCTTGGTTTTTTAGCCCCTGAATTAAGTTACAAAGTATATGAGACCGCTGGTAAGACGGTAGGCTGCTGTAAAGCTTTCGTCCAATCAGCTCAAGCAGTAGTAATGAGTGCAGGCAAAGCAGCAGCATCTTTGGGAGATAAAGTACACAATTGGGCTAGCCCCCGTTTTCAAAATATTGGCCAGAAGGGAGCTTGTGCGATCGCGACAGTGACCAGTGCGGTGGCGGGATTCGTTCCTGGGGCATGGAAATTTCCTGCGGCGTTTCTAGCCGCTACGCTCGGATTGGCACTCATTCGTCCGGCAGCTCAGACCTTAATAATATCTACCTCTCCTGATAACCCGCCTGTTACTGAGCCACCAGCAGCTCCTGTGACAGTTTCATTTGATCCGGAGAATTTACCAAAGATCTGCGAATCCCTTAACGGTAAAAGAGTGGTGGCTTTTACACACCAGCCAGTCCCTGCACAAGAGCCATTTTTCATGAATTATGATAGAGAGAATCCAAATGCCTGTCTTGCTGCAGTTTTTCAACAGCTCATAAATTTAGATGCGTTTAGAAGGGAAATACCAAAGGCCATTGCAAGTCTTGTCGATCCTACGATTTTTGGCCAGACCAAGAAACACGAAAATGCACTCCATGCGATTTGCCGTAACGAGTCTTTAATTCCAACAAATCCTCAGTTGACAGCGAATAAAAGAGAGGCGGCCTATACGATTTTACAAGTGTTTGCAAAACAAAAGTCTTTAGCAGGCAAAGATCTAAGGAGTCTGCGCAAAGCCTTGCTTACATTATCAAAAGATGGGTGGCCAGAAGGGGTGAATCAGGATAGCGCAGGCCAGTTGTTAGGTTTATTGATTTTGAATAGGCTTACCGTATCAACGGTCGTACTTAATAAAAACAGGATGAAGGATCTTCAGATAGGTTTTTCCTTGCTTGGTATCCAGCAACAGTCAAAGCCTGGCGAGATGATAACAGAGATTCTAAAGCACGTTATCCCTAATGACAATAGCAACCATGATGTCTTACAGTTCAGGCAGAACCCTGATGAATTCATTGGGGTTTCTTCAAGCGCTGAGATTATTGTAGCTTGCGGCAACAAGAAGGTTGAACATTCACCAGTCATCACAAGTACGTGTGGACAGATGTTCGATTTAGTGGGCGTGGTCTATCAGGATCCTAGCACTAAAGACAATCATGCTGGTGCTATGATATCCAGGCTTATTTCGCCTGATAAGGGATTTACGCCTAGAGCTACAGAGCGACAATGGTATCAGTGTGATAGTAGTCAGGAAACAGCGAACCAGGTTGTTTCAAGAACCTTCCAAGAATTTAACACTGAGGAGCATCCAGCTAGAAAGCATGCTTGCGTCCAAATCTATGCCAAAAGGCAAAACACTGGTAACTGTTTAATGATGTAAGGTTGCTGGACTGTTTGCGATCTCGCTCATTTCAGGCAAGGTAATCGGCTGGTACGCAAAAGGGTTTGCCAGCTTCCCTTCAAAGAGCACAGCCATCCGTTTTTTATTCTCCCGAGATAAAAAGTCGTGGGCTATATGAAGAAAGTCGCTGTATTCTAAATCCTCTAGAGCTTGGATTTTTTTTGGCACAAATGCAAAGTCCCCCTTTTTCTCAAAGGCCAAAAAATCCCAAAGGGAACTTTTGGTAGCTAGGTTTCGAAAGCGGTTTTTCAAAGAATCCATGAGACTTCGCTTTAACGTCAAAAAGCGCTCTTGTGGAATTTCTTCCGCAAGCGAATCGTTAAAGATCTCGATAAACTGCTCAAAGCGAAAAAGCAGTTCCTCAGGTTGATGCGAGTTGGATTGGACGATAAAGGTTCGAAATAGTCTCTTTTCCACTTCATTAGATCCGCTCGATACAATGTAGCCTGTTTTTTGTTTGGTTCTCAGTTCATTATAAAACGCTTCCTTGAGAGCCCCAGTCAGAACCTCTTGGGCCGCTTTCTTTTGAAAAGAAAAATCCCCTTCATCAATCAAAAGCAGTGCCGCATTGCCTTGCACATCTATTTGTTGGGTCAGTTTAAAGGGCCCCCCTTTCTCCGGCAGCTGGATGGTTTTCATCATGGGATGGTCTTCTTTGGAATATGGAGGCTTTCCAAGGAAGTGGATGACATCAAGCCAAGCTCTTTCCGCATCTTTGATCGTCAAATTCCCTGCAAAAAGGGCTTTGAGATAGGTTGTCTCAAGAAGGTTTTGGTGAAAGGCCAGGAATTCTTCATACGGAATACTACGCAGTGCTTGTAGTTTTTCCTTACGCGTAGCGGCATGTGGGCTCACAATTGCATCGGCCAGCTCTTTTGCTTGTTTAGCCGCCAGCTCTTTTTCCCCGTTCAAATAAGCCTTTTCATGTCGGTCGAAGTAGATCGCAAATTGCTCTAAGGAAGGGAGAGAGCCCTCGGACATCTCCTTAGCGATGTGTTGCAGGAGTAAAGGAGCTTTTTCACTATAGCCAGAAAGCGCTAGATGAAGGGAGCACCTCTCAAGGCTGAATGCGCAGCTCAGCCCCGCTGATTTAGCAGCGGAGAGGGTGGGGTGTAGCACATCCGTTAGATGGTCGAGATAGAGGGAGGCGAGTACGGAGCTTTTTACACTGATGTTCAGGCTAGGAGAGAGGATGTGGAGGTGATAGACGCTCTCAGGACCTCCAAACTCAGAGGAACGAACATAAAAGGCCTCTCCCAGATGATCGCTCGCTATGAGAGTCGGAAGGCTCCCTGCCGTTTGTATCAACCGGAGATTCTCTGGGATGAAGGGATTGGGGCCTGGCGTTTTAATATCAGGATTGGCCAATGCATGAGTCCATGAACGCATCCATTTTTCTGGGATCGGGCGAAGCTCATATTCGCCGCCTAGCCACTTCTCTTTTTTAGTCGGTTGTACTTTGGTTATAGAGGGATCCGCCATAACGCTAATCATGCAGTTTTGAGGAGAAAGATAAGAAAGGACGGTGGCAATTTTGGCTGGGTCAAGGTGTGAGGAAAGAAGGGTGTTTTTCGGAAAGGTGCTTAAGTGTTCATATGCGATATGGTCTGCTAGCGAGGTGATGTATTTAAATGGACTTTCCCTTTCTTGATACTCATAGTTTAGCCTCGCCATCGCATTTTTTTCATGGTGTAAGTATTCAGGAATTCCGTGTTCCTTTATATTCGCAATCCCCTCAAAGCAGTGTAAAATTGCGATCTCAAGTTCAGCCATGCCCTTTTTTGTTAGCTCGAGGCTCATCTGCAAAAGCTTATGGCTTGGCCCTCCTAGATCATCGACGCGAACTGATAGATGGTCGATCAGGTGTTCTTTTTGCAGTTTTTCATAAAGGCTATGGGGTTGGCCCCTATCGAGGGCAAAAGCAATCAGTTCTACTGATTTGGACGGGTCTAGCGAGAGTTCTTGGGGTAGCTCCCAAGTTAAGGTGACCGTTTGCAGATTCTGAACCGGCTTGATAAAAGTGATGGCGCCCAGCTGCTGACGAGAGCTTAAAAGACCATTGGTATCGATGTGGTTTTGTGCGCTTATAGGCACTTCAGAAAAGATTTTGACGACTTCTTCTTTTAAAAGATCTAGCGGTAATGACGAATAGACCACAAGATGCATTTTATCAGCGCCATACTGCTCTTTATGCCACTTTTTTAACATCTGGGGAGGGATCTTGCTTAACGTCTCTGAAGAGCCCGTCGAAAAAGATCGGTTAGGATGCTCAGGATTGCCGGTTTCTTTAAAAATCATGTATTCCCGCCAGCCGTCATTTTCGATGTTTTTCGCATGCTCCTGGTCCACGGCGTGCATTTCTCTTGCAATATTGGACGGATTAAAGAGGGGATTGATAAAAAAGTTGGCAAATCGATCTAGAAGAGGTAAAAACCCCCTTTCTTGGCATGAGAGCATATAGACGGTTCGATCTGGTGCCGTAAATGCGTTCGTCTCTCCTGCATAATCGGTAATCAGGGAAGAAAATTCATTTTCGCTCGGGTACTTTTCTGTGCCCATGAATAGCATATGCTCACAGAAATGCGCCATGCCCGGATACTCGAAAGGATCATTCCAGGATCCCACCCCAACACGTACAGCAGCCGCAGACTGGTCTGCCATTTCATCGGAGATAATCAGTGCTTCTAAGCCATTGGCCAGTTGAAGTTTTAGGGTTTTGCGGTTTTGCAAGGTTGGGTTTAAATACGTAAGCTCAGACTGGTCATCGATCACAGTGTAGGGATTCAGGGAAGAAAATGAAGTGAGTAGCAACGAAGTCACCGAGATCAGTTCCTGAATCATTTTATCCTTTCGTACGTTTCCTTGACAATCTTCCAGATTGCCTCAGCTCTCATCTTACGCTTTAGGACTTTATTTTTCTCGTCAGATCCAAAAAAACATTCCATATCGAATTCTTCTCTAAAATCCATATAGATCGGGCATCGCTTGGCTTTTCGTGCTTCTCCCAGCTCCTTCTGTACCGTTTCAGGAGGGGGCAGGAGGTCATAGGTCGCAAGAGTCAGGGGATAGAAATGGGTGATCACCCCAGATTTTTTTGCCATCAGAAGCATCATCTCAACACTCGCCGGGTCGAACGGAGCGATCTCTACTGCTCCAGAGGGGCCTCGCCGATCTCTCCCCCCGCTAGGGGCCACATAGATAATCTTTCCCCCTTCCTTAAAGAGGCGGCTCATCAACTCCATCGTATGCTTATTATGAAGCTGTTTTTGCATTTTTTCTTCAGGAGGATGGTGGATGTAGCGCTTGGAGTAGATACAAAGAAGGTCGCATCCCATGCTAAAGGGGATAGCCAGAGGATCTGTAACCACTCTTTCCCCAGCGACATAAATGATTTTCTCTCCAATATGGGGATGGCTATTTTCAAGCAGAATAGAAATGGCCAGTGGATCTGTTTCCGTTTGGTGATTGGCTAAAAGAATGACGTTTTCTTGTTTGTGGAGCTGATCATCTATTTTTTTTAAATTTTCAAGACCCGTTACTCTTGAGTGAGATAAATCGATCAGTGGCCTAACAAAATCTAGGCCAAACTGGTAATAGTCAAAGGGGCTTCTTACTTTTTTATGATAAGGCTCAAACTGAAAGGGATTCTTCAGTTGTTTTTCTAACAGCTTGCGAAAAGTCTTTAAGATCTCCACATCTTGCTTTGTAATTTTCTGATAGGAGTCAAAAAAACCCTCCAGGATTTTTTGGGTTTTTGGGGGGAAATGGTCATGTGTCAATTTTCTGTCCATTGATCGTCGAGAAGAAAAAGAATTCGTTTAAATGAAGGTTGTCATTGAGGGCAAACTCAAGATGGGCATTCGCCTTGCCAGCAAGTTCCAAGTAATAGTCTTTGTCGCCAGAATCCAGGTGCTTATTCAACTCTGGATGTACAATTAACTTGAGTGCATACTGATTGTGGCAGTGGATGAGTTTTTTTAATGCTCTTTCAATTTCCACAGAAATACTCTCGTGGGTCTTAACTAGACCGGTGCCCACACAGTAGGGACAAGAAGTATTGAGGGTTTGGGAAAGAGATTCTCGATTCCTTTGTCTGGTCATCTCGATCAGTCCAAACTCGCTCATTCCCAGAATTGTGCACTTCGCTGAGTCCTCTTTCATACAGTCTTTTAATCTGTCTAAAACACGCTTTTGATTCTTCTTCGAGCGCATATCGATAAAGTCACAAATAATCAGCCCGCCAATATTGCGAATCCGAAGCTGTCTTGCAATTTCCTCTGCCGCTTCTAGATTAATGCGGACAAGTGTTTCTTCTACATCAGTCCCTTTTGGGTTTGTTGAACTTCTCCCCGAATTGACGTCGATGGTATGCATCGCCTCCGTTCGGTCAAAAAAGAGATAACCCCCTGAGCCCAGCCAGATTTTTCTTTTTACAGCACGGTCAATCTCTTTTTCCACATTGAATCTCTCAAACATCGGAGTGGAATCGCGATATAATTCCATTTTCAATGGGTGTTCTTCCATGTACTTCTGATATAGCTTTTTACAACGAAGGTAGGTCGCGTGATCATCAATCAAAAGGCGATCCACTTTCTTGTCAACACACTGCGTTACAACTCTTTTGATGAGATCAGATTCTTCAAAAAGAAGCTGGGGTTTATTCGACTTTTCAAAGTTTTCCACAGTTGTTTCCCAACTGTGCAAAAGCTCTGTTGCTTCATCTATGAGTTGGTCGGTTGTCGCATGGGCGCTTGCCGTCCGGCAAATCAGCCCCATATCTTGGGGCATTTCAAAGGATCGAATCGTTTTTTTTAGACGATCGCGCGTCCCCTTATCCTCAATTCTTCGAGAAACGCCCCGATGCGGATTGTTCGGCAACAAGACGAGGTAGCGACCTGCGATAGAAAGATTGGAAGTCAGACGCGCCCCTTTCGAGCCAATGGGCTCTTTGACGACTTGCACAAGAACGGGCTGATCAATTTTTAATACCTGAGAGATTTCTTTCGCTTTTAGGGTCTTCCCAGTGACAGGGGCTTCGTCATCAAGGTCAAAATCCATATCGAACATCTCTTCAAATTTTTTTTTATTTTCCAAGATGTCACTAATGTGAATGAATCCATTTTCTCCTGCATCAATATCGATAAAAGCAGACTGAATATTGTGAAGAATATTCGTCACTTTCCCACGGTAGATGTTGCCCGTGATTTGGCGTGACTTTTTTCGATCAAAAATTAGGTCATGGAGTTGCCCATGCTTCAGATAAGCAAAGCGAATCTCTTTCGATTCAATATTGAGGAGAATATCGTGCATAGAACATACGCCTTATTTAATGCAGTTTAGCTCATTCATGAATTTTTGTACGTACCCCTCTTTGACTAAATCAAGGCTTCCCAGTACCGCATTGGTAAAACCTTTTAAAGACGAGTAACCGTGACATTTGATCGCAATCCCCTTTACGCCAGCAAGAAGAGCTCCAGGATATTCAGAATAATGTAAAGACTGAAACCTTTCCACCTCATGGCTGTTTTTTTCAATTTTATCGAGAATTAAGCTCGCAATCCCTTCGGCCGTTTTTAAAAAAATATTGCCCGTGAACCCATCCGTGACGATCACGTCGACGTCGCCATCAAAGACTGTTTTTCCTTCAATATTCCCTGCAAATGTAAAACCTTTCATTTTCTGTAAGTGGTGATAAGCGGCTTTGAGCTGGGAGGTTCCCTTCACGGCTTCCGATCCAATGTTTAACAGTCCGACTCTCGGGTTTTGAATTCCCCGAATCTTTTGAAAAGCCACACCGAGTTTGGCAAATTGCACCAAATGGGATTCTTTCGCTTGAATATTGGCCCCCACATCTAAAACAGCCACAGGACTTTTTTTTGTCGGCATTAGAGTTAATAGACTAGGTCTTAAAATCCCAGGCAGTGTGGAAAGGATCATTTTCGCTGCCGAGACAAGGGCTCCCGTATTACCAGCAGACACAAAGGCGTCGATTTGCCCTTTTTTCAGCATACGAAAACCGACAGGGATCGAAGCTCCTTTTTTCTTGCGTAGCGCAAGAAGAGGGCTTTCTTCCATGCCAATAAACTCATCGACAGAGACGTATTCAAAACGATCTGTGCCGAACTCCTTTGTGCCAATACAGACTAACTGCGCATTTTTTGGCAAAAAAAGAGCCTCTAAGGCTTCTAAAAGCCGCTTGGGGTCATTGTCGTTCCCCATTAAATCGACACCGATCTTAAACAGGTGCTCCAAAGGCCTGGCCTTTATATTGGCCACAAGAGGGGCAAATCCGGTGGGACAATCGGGGTTTACCGCAATTGGGACAGCTTGACAGATTTTTTGGCTTTTTAGCGTGGTGCGAACGGCGCGAGTTTTTTTTCGCATTGGAAGTCCGGTTGCGTGGTACAGCCATTATTTTTACTCCTAATCGTTAGTATTTTTATCCATATCTGCAAAGGGAAAGTTGACTTTATCCCAATCTTTCCTCAAGTAAGGCTCCACTAACTCTCTTTCGGGGCACTTTCCTTGATTGCATTCAACAGTTTTCGGCAGCTCCAGTAAAAGAGCTTCCCTTAAAAGCTGTTTGTAATCAAATACAGCGCTCGGGATCTCTTCTATAGGAATGGCCTGGTACAAGTGGTCTACCTTTAAGTCGGCCGAGACCATCTGGTTGCAAATGGCGCAGGGCATAAAAATCTTGGTTTCCACCTTTAAGTGGATGATTAAATGATCGTCCGTTAGGTATGCCTCTCCTAAAACGTTTACCGGGAAGGAAAACTTAAGATCTTCCTCATCAGGTCCCAAAAGACTCGAGTCGAGTTCTTGGGCAATCTTCTCGACTGCTCCATTTTTTAAACGGTCGATTAAAATATCACACGCCGACATAAATTAGAGAGTTTAAAGATCAGGAAGTTAAAAATCTATAAAAGAGACAATAGTTTTTGCAGCTTCTTTCGATGCATCCTTGATACCCAAATACTTACGCACTTCTTTACATAGGTTTTTAGCGTGCTTCCTGGCGGATTCTTCGCCCCAGAATTTTTTTGACCAATAGAATAGCGCTTCTTCTGTAAAGTGCGGTCCAAAGAGCTCAGGAAACACCTCCTGTTCTAAAAGAATATTGACGATGCAGTAGAACGGTAAATGGATGCGAAAAATGTTCTTAGCTATCCAGCAATCCATGGGCCTGATTGCAAAATTGACAACGGTGGGAACGCCCATTAAGGCGAGTTCAAGCGTTACTGTCCCGGAGGTGGCGATGGCCAAGAGGGCCGCGCTCATCAGTTCGTAATTATCTTCTGGGGGGACTGTTTGGACACCTGGGATATCTAGATCCAGTGGGGATTTTGAAAGAATGATTTGCAGTTCAGGATCAAGAGCTTGTAGTCTTTTGGCAACTTTGAGCTGCAAGGGCAAGTTGCGTTCGATTTCCGCTTTTCTACTGCCGGGAAAAAGAGCTAAAATCTTCCCTTGAAATTTTCCAGAGGGCTGAAATCTGGAGGTTGTTGGAACCAGTGGATGGCCGACATACTCTACAGAAAGCGTGGTATTTTCAAAGCATTTTAGCTCGAAAGGAAAAATCGTCAGTAGATGATCGAGGTATGTTTCCATGAAAAAGATGCGGTTTTTCTTCCACGCCCAAACAGTAGGGCAAATATAGTGGACGATTTTTCCCAGAAATCCTTGCTTTTTTAGGCTTTTTGCGAGTCTTAAATGTAGGCCTGGATAGTCAATCAAAACAACGACTTTGGGGTTGAGTCTGACAATTTGGTTTCGGATTGCAAAAAATTGTCGATAGAGCCTGGGAAGCGCCTGAACGACGTCGATGAATCCCATTACCAGGAGATCTTCCATTTTGAAAAATTCCTGAATGGCACACTGTCTCATTTTTGGGCCAGCCACTGCGCCGATGGCACAAGAGGGGTTGATCTCGTGGATTTTTTCAATCAGCTTCGAGCCGTGTAGATCTCCGCTGATCTCTCCTGCTGAAATAAAGAGATCTATTGCAGTAGTAGGGTTCGGATCCAATCCGCTCCGAGGCTAAAAATTTCAGGAGGGGTTCCATGGCCCATTTGACCGATGGAAGGATAGATCACCAGCTCGACGTGCGCAGACCGAGTCTTTTTTTTTTCAACGATCTTCATGGCGTAGTCAAAGCAGTGGCGAGTCCCTACCCGGGTGTCGTCATTGCCAATGTAGAGGCGGATGTGCCGATCGCTGATTGAATCGGCTAGATGGATTACGTCCAGCTGGCTTGCGAGTGCAAGATTTGGGTGTCCCTTAAATTCCTTGATTGCAGAGAGTTTAGTTAATGGAGAAAAAAAGAGAAGGTAGCGAAATCTTGTATCACGAGCTGCCAAATGCGAGGCGATAAAGCCCCCCCTTGATAAGCCTGCGCAGGCCAGTTTTGTGGGGTCTACAAATTTTTCGCGGATTGCAAAATCGATGGCTTGATCGAGAGTTTGGAGAAACGTTTCTATGCAATTTCTGCCTTTTAAGAAATCTTCAGCCCAGATCTTCATGGCTCCTTCTGCAGGCAGGCCATTTTCATGGCCAGGCAGGGTCATGGAAAAAATACGGATCATGTGACCCGCTAAAAATTGGACGATTTGATTGTAGGGATCTAAGCACAGACTATCGGGGCCTGAAATAGCGAAATAAAACAGGGAAGGAAGGGGACCGTGGTCTAGAGCTGGCCCCACGTGGTAAAGAGTTACATCATTAGCTACTTGCAGGGCGCTACATCGATTCTTCACTGGTTCCTCACAGTTTTCTTCGGCGGGGGCGCCTTCTGATTTTTGGCTGTTCTTGCTGGGACAGGTTTTTCCTGTTTAGCGAGTCCTCATGAGACAGGAAGGAGGCCTCAGTCCATAGAGTATAAGTGGGAAGCAGTTCGGTATGGATCGCTGAGCGGAGCTTTAAAAGGTGAAGGGCTAGGGGAAAGCTGCGATCCTTAGGAGCGCGCAGTTTGCGAGGGGGTTTCCCATCCAGAGATATAAAACGGTATTGTGCGGAAAGAATGAAACCCATAATCCCTCTCATACGCCTTGGAAGATTAAAAAATGGGGCGAAGACTCCATCAATTGTGCGATGCGCGCAATCAGTAACCTGACCTAAATGCAGCGGTTTTTCTTGTGCCTTGCTTTTTTCCTGGATCGCCTGTTCAAAAAGAGGGAAAATAAGGGCTGAGAGTAGAATCGAGCGGTCGATGTTGCCCAGATTTTTTTTCATTTCATCATCGATGACACCCAGGAGTTGCAGCACGACATTATCTCGAGCCGCTAGGTAATGAGAGAGAGTGGGGGAAAGTGCTTTCAATAGACCATATTCATTCAGGAGGTGAAAAAAAGATTGGGAAGCCCCAGACTCTAGCATACGAAGAAGCTCCTCGAAAATGCGGGCTGACGAGCTTTTGAGAATTTCGCCTTTACAATTTAAAAGAGCACTAAAGGTAGGCTTATGAATTTCAAAATTAAAACGGGCGCAAAATTTGATCAGGCGAATCATCCGTACTGGGTCTTGGGTGAAGCGAACTTCAGGCTGGCCGATAGCCCTTAAAATCCCTTTTTCAATATCGGGATAGCCGTCAACGTAATCAATAACTTTTTGATTTTCAGGATCATAAAAAAGGCCGTTAATGGTAAAGTCACGTCTTAAGACGTCTTGTTCTTCATTGCCCCATTCATTATCTCGGACAATAAGCCCGGCTTCTTCGATAGAGCCGGAGCGGAAAGTGGAGACTTCTATGACCTTTTTACCGAAGCGGATATGCGCGAGTCGGAAGCGTCTTCCAATAAGAATCGCGTTTCGGAAGAGGAGCTTGATTTCGTCGGGTTTTGCGGAGGTAGAGACGTCGAAGTCTTTGGGGCTCTTGTTGAGGAGAAGATCTCGTACTCCTCCTCCTACGAGGTAGGCCGTATGGCCTGCTTTTTTCAGCTTTTGGATCACATAGAAGGCGTGGGTGTCGATTTTTTCAGGAGCAATGCGATGCTCGCCGACATCATAAATTTTTGGTTGCAATGTTCAGACTCATTTCAAGTCATACTATACCTTCTTGAGGTATCAAGATTCAAGTGTTCTCAAATGAGCTCTCTCTTTTCAAAAAAAAACAGCTCATGTATGGGGAGATTATGGAAGGCAAGAAATCCCTTGCGCTCGCAACGTTTGCGACGATTTTTTTTGTATTTTTCTTGGCAAGCGCCATCCATTTTGCGCAGCCGCAGCGTCGGCTTCAACTCCAAAGCCACTTTCTTTCGTTTGGGAATGCGAATGCGCCGGTGGAAGTTGTTTTAATAGAGGATTTTCAGTGTACAAACTGCAGGATTTTTAGCAAAAAACTCATTCCACAATTACAGAAAGGATTTATCGATTCGGGCCAGGTGCGGTTGATGATTGTTCCGGTTGCTTTCTTACGGGGTTCTCAAATGGTTGGCAATGCTGCTTGCGAGATCTATCGGCAAAACACCCAAAATTTTTTTCCTTATTTGTATAGTATTTTGGAGATGGAGGGGGAGCCTAAGCCTGCAGATCTTTTGAGGTTTGCGCGCCGTTTACGGGGGATTGACTTGGATAAACTCCAGGAATGTATAGACCGAGGATGTCATAGTGAAGAGCTGCATAAAAATTTGGACTGGGCGCAACAATTTATGGGGGCTCAGTTTCGTACTCCGGCTCTTTATGTCAATGGCGATGCGGGTTCTACCTATTCTTTCGAGGCAGTGAAGCATCAAATTGAGTTAATTTTAGGAGGGCCATGAGACTTTACTTAGCTTGGCTGATTGCTTTAATCGCTCTTTTTGGAAGCCTTTATTATGGGGAAGTTTTACAAATGGAGCCTTGTAGGCTCTGTTGGTATCAGAGGATTGGGATGTTCCCGTTGGCCTTATTTTTGGGAATTGCATGGTATAAGGGGGATCAAAAAATGGCTCTTTATTCATTGCCTTTGATTGTGTTTGGGGGGCTTTTTGCTCTTTATCAATCAGCAAGCCAACTCTTTCCTTCTCTTTCTATGGCTATACTGTGCGGGGAGGGGGCTTCTTGTACGACCATGAGTTATCAACCTTACTGGAGTTGTTTGGGGTTTTTTTTGATCGGTATGCTGGTTTTACGTAGGCCGCGGGTATTTCACTGAGAAAACGCCATATTCATATCTTGATAGGAACATTTTCTTGCTGTATATTTTCCTGCAACAACAGGGACAATTATGATATCTGTCAGCCATTCTGTCGCAGACTTCCAAAAGATACAAAAAGCGGTTGAGGCTCTTGAGTGTGATGTAAAAAAATATGCTGAAAGTTATCCTGTTTACTTGATCCAGCGTGTTCATGCTCTATTTATTAAGGTTAAGAACATGCCTGTATCACAGGACAACAGTCGGATAATACAAAGGATAAAAAATCTGCACAGTTACTTATTGTGCTTGACCATAGCCGCATCTTACCACCGTGCTTTGTACTAAACCGGCTCAATTTTTTCTGAAGAATCTTTCTTGTGCCATGATCACGAACCCAATGGCCATGGCGGTAAAAGAAGCTGCGTTGATGGTTTGAGATACAGAATCGTTCCCTTGAATAAGCCCTAACTCTTTTGTTAAGGATTGCAAGGCCCCTAAAGCGTGCAGGATGTTTAACGCTAATGGTGTTGCAGCGCCAGTGCGCATCTGGAGCCCTGAATAGACGAGTGGTATCGTATGATGGTAAATAGAAAAACACTTCCCCGTTAAGTTATTCATGGAACTCCATATATTGGCACCTGGATGGGGATAGAGCAGGCTAAGACCGGATAGATAATCAAACCAGGATAGTTGGAGCGAATGTTTGGAGATGTCAATTTTTTTATTATGTCTCTCTAATAATTTTTTGTCGATGATTTTTTTCTTGGCTAAGACTGTTAAGATAGATCTACTCTTCTCCAGCTCCTTAATGTCTTTTGATAATCTTGGAGTAGAATACTGTTTCCAAAAAATTTTACTAATAATCGTACAGCTAGCCGCCACCGGATGGTAAGGCTCCAGATCTTTGAAAAAAGATCTCGTAGATGTTGACTTCTCTTTCAACCAATGGAAAGTTGAAATCGCAGGTTCGAAAATCAGATTCATGGCCATATAAAAATTGTTAGACGTTAATTGTAATATATTGTCGGTATTATTTCAATAAAATGGTAATGTTGAATTGGAGTAAAATGGATGTTTTAAAAAAATTATTATATTATTACGTTTCCAGATTCTGAAATTTTTATACGCATCAATTTGAGTTCTTTGCCGCTTAAATGACGCCAGAAGGCTGGATCCATTCTAGCAGTGCGTGATGCTTGAAAATGGAGGACTACCGCTTGTTCTGGGGGATTTGGGTCGCGGTCAAAAATCTGCATATATTCGATCGGCAGGTGGGCGATATCGAGGATTTCTTGATTAATTAATGTATTCAAAATGGGTTGATCTTGAGAAAGGCTTGTACGGTTGATTTTTACAAGTATCTCATGCCACTTCCAGAGAAATTTTATGGCGCGTTGCGTTGGGTTAACGAAAATGGTAGCTGATCTTACATGTTTAGGGTTCAGTGTGTTAAAATATAGACCAAAGTCACAAGGTCCAAGGTGGAGATTGGGTTTTTGTAAAATAATGGCGTCCGCATCGACCCAAAGAAGGGGGGTATGAAATTTTTCCAAGCATTCATAGATGAATAAGGGTTTTTGGGCGCAGTTCTTCTCCCATGATCCTAAATCTTTCCTCTCTTCAATGTAGTGATCAAGGTTCAAGGCTTGGCAGGAAGCGGCAAGATCCTCCACTTCCTTTTCGTAGATTGTGTTTTTTGTAAAAAACGAAATGACCTTCACAAGTCCTGCTTGTGAAGAAAACGGATAAAACTGTCAACTCGACTTTGCAACTTTCAGTTGTAATAAAGATCTGTGATAATCCCATTGTGGTCGCTGAGTGCAGTCTTGGTGTTATAGGTGTTGTTAAACATTTCGAAGAGCCGGGTGTTTGCAAAGTACGCGGTGCCCGCGGTTTTTTTTAGAAGAGAAATATAATCAATAAATTCTCCCGGGGTTCCCTGTTTCTTTGGATTCCACTCTGAATTCCACTGAGCGAGCAGTTCGTTTGTCGCTGTAGGCTGATCTCCCTGATAGCTGTGCGTAAACAAGGTGCTCAGATATCCTCCTTCCTGGGGGTCGTCTCGCTGGAGGTTGAGATCGCCCATGAGGACTAGCGGACACTCCACGGACTGGGTAACGGCTACAATTTGCCTGATCTGTTGTTTGGCGTCTTCAGGGTTAGTATGGATGCAGTGTGTCCCCACTACCAAGGCAGAAGGAGCGTCATCTTTTTCGCTTTTCTTGATGAACAAAGTGCCAAAAGATCGCTGCAGTTCTCTAGAGTTGTTGTCAAATAGAGTGTTGGCAAACGAATGGACGGGGCACCTAGTCATCATCAAGATTCCGCCTTCGCTACCTAGGATATTTTTCCCTAGGTGGGTAAAGAAATGTGGATAATGGTCTTTTAGCCGCGTGACGAGCTCTTCCATCAACGTCGCGTCATAAATCTCTTGAAGCGTTATGACGTCAGCATCACTCTCAAGGATCTTTTGTGCAATGGCCTCGACCCGTTCTCTCCAGTGAGGAATACCACAGTGATCATAAGTCATACCACCCGCTATACCACCTATATTGGCCGTAAGACAGGTAACCTTCTCGTTGCGTTCTACTTCTGAAGACGTTCCTTTGATGTAGGTAAATCCATTTTTTTGCAAAAAATATCCAATAGATCTGAACCCTACCCAGACAAAAGCGGCAGGAATGGCAATAGTAAAAAGGGCGAAGAAGGCGGCAACAGCACCGATGGCTCTAAAAGCAATTTCTGAGACCGTATTTTCATAACAATCAAATTTTCCAAGAGGAGCAACTAGACGAAAGCGGAGGTGCTCAAAGATACGGCACGGAACTTCCCCGAAACGAGCCGATTGATTATAAAACCAGCGATCCCAGCCCTCTTCAAACTCTGCAGCAGATACGATTTCCATAATAATTCGACGTTTTTGTTAAGAATGTATATCCTGTTCGTAAATTTTTGTCAAAGGAGGATTTTTTATTGCCCTTTTCTGATACAATTTCCTGGAATCAGGGCAAGATTCAGGGGTACCAGCTTTTTCCTGCGGCGGAGCTTTTGCAAGATGTGTTTAGTCGAAAAATGGCAGAAATGGGAACTGGCGTAAGCAGCTTAGGTCGAGTTAACAAAGCTCTTTGAGAACGTAGGGTAAAATGCCGCCCTCATTATAATATTTTACTTCAATGGGGGTTTCGATGCAGATCGTGAGAGGCACTCGTTTCGAATCAAACTCTAAAGTAGCCTTGCCCCTTGGGGCTATCTCTTCGAAATGAAGGGTAAAGAGTTCTTTGCCTGAGATGCCAAGGCTTACCCAACTGTCCTCTTCGTTAAATTGGAGAGGTAAAACTCCCATTCCTATGAGGTTGCTTCTATGAATACGTTCAAAGCTTTTGGCTACTATTGCTTGAACGCCCAAAAGGGCGGCTCCTTTGGCTGCCCAATCGCGAGAGCTACCCATGCCGTAGTCCTTGCCCGCAAAGACTAGGAGGGAGACGCCCTCTTTTTTATATTTTTCAGCCGCCTCATAAACAGTCATGATGACGCCCTGCGGCATGTGCGCAGTAAAACCCCCCTCTTTGCCTTGTGCCATACAATTCTGGATCCGCACATTTGCAAAGGTGCCGCGCATCATCACTTCATGGTTGCCTCGTCTACTGCCATAACTATTAAAATGGATCGGGTCGATGTGATGATCCATCAGATACTGCCCAGCAGGAGTGTCGGGGTGGAAGGCCCCAGCAGGAGAAATATGGTCTGTTGTCACAGAATCCCCTAGGAGGAGTAGGGGGCGCATAGATTGAAAGCTGGGCGGCTTACGTTTTTCAAAAAATGGAGGTTTACGAATGTAGGTACTATTCACATCCCAAGGATAGCGGTCGCTTTTTTTTGTCTGAATTTTGTCCCAGACCGGATTGTCTCGAGCGATATTTGCATAGCGCTTTTGGTACATTTCAGGGAGGACACAGCGGTGGATGACGGATCGAATTTCCTCGTTAGATGGCCAAATGTCCTTTAAAAAGACAGGCTTGCCTTCTTTATCCAGTCCGAGGGGTTCCTGGGTCATGTCAATATTTACAGTTCCAGCAATCGCGAAGGCTACAACAAGGGGAGGGGACATGAGAAAATTGGCCTTCACAGCACTGTGGATGCGTGCTTCAAAGTTGCGGTTGCCGCTGAGCACACTCGCGCAGATAAGATCGTGTTCTTTCAGGGGATTTTCAATTCTCGTATCGAGTGGACCGCTATTGCCAATGCATGTGGTACAGCCATAAGCAACGAGCTGAAAACCCAATGCATCCAAGTATTTTTGGAGATCTGCTTTATCTAGGTAGTCTGTTACTACCCTAGAGCCAGGCGCAAGACTCGTTTTTACCATGGGATTGACTTTGAGCCCTTTTTCCACCGCTTTTTTAGCAAGAAGCCCCGCTCCGAGCATCACAAATGGATTGCTTGTATTCGTGCAGCTTGTAATAGCGGCGATCACAATGGAGCCATGCTTTAAAAGCCCTCGGATGGGAACAGCATCTTGAGAACTCGGTGAAGTGACTGGGTGCGTAAAAGGGCGATTCAGTACCATCTCTTCTTCGCTCCATATGCTTTTGGCGCCGGCAGCTTCTGTCTTACCACCAGAATCTTCTGCAGGCTGGTCCACAATAAAAAAACCATCTTCATGAATGTAAGCAGTTTGCCTTAGCTCGTACGGGGTCTTTTGATATCCTCTATCAGAGGTG
Organism: Chlamydiae bacterium RIFCSPLOWO2_12_FULL_45_20; assembly: GCA_001796285.1. Classification (GTDB taxonomy): domain Bacteria; phylum Chlamydiota; class Chlamydiia; order Chlamydiales; family SM23-39; genus REEB52. The sequence goes on along the minus strand of MGMD01000003.1, from coordinate 14,363 downwards.
GGGGCGACTAACAGCTCTTGAAATTTCTTTTTTAAGTCGCTTAACTGAATACGGTCTTGCGGTCGTTTAGGCCCAGCAACCGAAGGGCGCAAAGAGGCAAGATCCAGTTCAATGACGCGCGTATAATCGATCTCACCCTTTTTGGGGATGCCAAAAAGGTCTTGGGCTTCCAAATACTCCCGGATTCGTTGCACATGATTTGGGTCGCGCCCTGTTAAAAGTAGATAATCTAACGCTTTTTCATCAACGGGGAAAAATCCCATCGTAGCCCCGTATTCGGGCGCCATGTTTCCAATGGTAGCTCGATCCGCAAGACTTAAAAAAGCTGTACCTTCTCCAAAAAATTCTACAAACTTACCAACGACACTCTCTTTTCGGAGAAGTTCTGTGATTCTTAACGTTAAGTCAGTGGCCGTTGTCCCCTCTTGCATTTTGCCATACAAATGCACGCCGATTACCTCAGGCGTTCGCATCGAAACGGGTTGTCCCAGCATCGCAGCTTCCGCCTCAATTCCGCCCACGCCCCAACCGACTACTCCCAATCCATTGATCATCGTTGTGTGGGAGTCTGTTCCCACTAAAGTGTCAAAATAAAGAACCCCGTCTTTTTCTGTGACGACGTCGGCAATATGTTCCAAATTTACCTGATGCACGATTCCAATGCCAGGCGGCACTACCTTAAAAGTTTTAAAAGCGCTTTGGCCCCACTTCAGAAATTCATAGCGTTCCCGGTTTCTCGCAAATTCGATCTCTAAATTAACGAGGAAGGAATCGGAAGTGCCCGCCTGATCGACTTGCACAGAGTGATCGATCACTAAGTCTACGGGAACTACGGGCTCAATTTTTTTAGGGTCAGAAACCGCGTCTCGCATCGCGGCTAAATCGACGAGAAGAGGCACTCCTGTAAAATCTTGCAAGATAACGCGCGCAACGCAAAACGGAACGTCATGTTCACTGGGATTTGCTGCATTGTAATGAGCAAGACGGGCCACATCCTCTTCCCGGATTTTATTCCCGTCGCAGTTTCGCATGAGAGATTCAAGCATGATACGGATGGATACAGGAAGCCGTGATTTTCTTCCGAGCCTCTCTGGTAACGAGTAATATCGGTATTTGCCTAAAGCCTTTGGTTGCATAATGCCATTATTCATAGCCTAGTGAAATTTGCCAAACTTAATCTTTAGACCAGGGTTTTAATATCTCTTTCCATCTTGGGATGTATCGAGAGAGGTTTTGAATGTGACCGGTCTGCAGGATTTCGATGGTAGCATCCGTTGTCCATGAATGCAAAAGCTTTTGGTTAAAAGTAGCCGATTCATAAACATACGCGTCTACATCTAAAAGATGTGCCGATTCGTCTACCAGTCCATGAGATTTTAAAGAGTCGAGAAACTGTTGAGCGTTATCCAAGTACTGGTCACTGTGCACTTGAATGGCGATGAGTTGTTCATTGGTACCACTGAGTCCTACAAAATAGGTGAGATTCATCATGCGAGACATACCTTGCGCTACTCCGCTGCGGTATGTGAAGCGGAAGGGTGTTGGATCGTAGATCAACAGGTATAAGTGATAGTAGTGACTTTTCCCATACACGGGAGCACTGTTTGTAGGATTACCAGAGAGAGAACACATCGGGGTAAGAATCAGCTTTTTGGAATAATAGATGTGGTTTTTTGTTTGGACAGCTATGTGGTTGGAAGGATCGATAAAGAAAGTTTCCGCTTTTTCTCCATTATGCAGTTCGATAGCAGTCTCTCGAATCAACTCCAAGAGATGATCGATGAGTTCATGACAGCCTTGAGAGAAATACCAGCCATTCGGTCCCTGATTTTCTTCAAAGGATAGTTCAGGGGTATCTAAAGAGATGATTTGGCACCCTGCATATTCTTCTAAAAATGTTTTAAGAGACTTGTCTTTACCCACCTGATGACATCCGAGATCTGCATTGGGAATGCCGCAAATATTAATAGACTTCCATGCGCCACCGCAATCTTCCGATTCTTCCAGGATCAATACTGTTTTACCTGAGTGGTACTGATACAGCGCCTCAAAAAGGGAAAAGGGGCTCGTTCCGATGATAATACAGTCATATTCAACTGCGACAAGAAAGGAGATAGAGAAAAGAAGAAAAATGGCCCTCATGGTCTAAAAGAGCCTTGAGATTTTCCTAGCGGCACCCATCACGAACCTCCAGCCAATCATCCCAACTGCAAGAAGGCCAATTCTGCCAGTTTAAACCATACTCTGGGATGTCCCCTTCTTCCACCCAATGAAGCACCCCTTGCTCCCCGATCCGTTCGGGAAACCGAATGCCGTTCAGATGATCCACTTCGTGTTGAATAACCCGAGCTGCGTATCCGCTATGCTCCACGGTAAAAATATTGCCCTCGCGATCATAATATTTTACGAAAATAGATGTTGATCTTGGGACAATTCCTATGAATTTTGAAGTAGAGTCACAGCTTTCTTGATCGTACTGCCGTTCTTCCGATTGCCAAAGAATTTCCGGGTTGATCATGACTGTGATCTTAGCTAAGGCGCCCGGTGCAGCCTCATCGATGACAATGATTCTTTTAGCAATACCAATTTGAGGCGCTGCAAGCCCAGCGATGACCATTTTACGGGGATCTCTACGAGGAATGTGGTCTAGTGCCATTTTTAGCATTGTGTCGATCGAATTTTGTACTTCTTCACTATGAATGGAGCAAGGGCACAATGTAGGGATTGTTTGGTTCAAGAGAGGGTCTTCTACAGGTAGAAAGAGGCTAAATAGTAGGAAAAAATTGAACATGCGGGAAATTGTAGCGAAAATACAAAACTATGCAAGCTAATTTAGCTTTTGAGAAAAATATTTTTTTAGCTTACACTGCTATTCGTGTTGGAGAGAAAGTAGACATCTTGCGTAACCTGAAGAAATGCCGAGCGAATCTCGGCAAGAATGGCTTAGCGCCGGCAAAACAATTTATGCGCTTTTGCCGAAGTTAATAGTGGTCAACTATTAACAAGGCAAACCCGAAGGGCTTGAGCGGATAAAATGTAAAGCCGCCGCAAGCCGGGCGATTTCTTCAGGTTACGCAAGATGTCTAGTAGAGGAACTATACTTGAGGCTGGGGGAGTCGCTGGCTCTTTAGAGGTTGATGAATGATGGAACGCATCCCCCTTAGAGAAAATGGACTGGTTGGAACGTTTTTTCGACAAGGACGTCCGAAGGCCGCAGTGATTTATCTCGGAGGGTCTAGCGGGGTGCTCTCCGATCAACCTGCTTGTGCATTGGCCTCATGCGGTTTTTTGAGCTTAGCTTTAGCCTATTTTGCTACGGACCCCCTCCCCCCCCGGCTGGAATCAGTGCCCCTGGAGTACTTCGAACGGGCTATTCAAAGGGTTAAAGAGGAGTCGGGCATTGAAAAAATCGCCCTCTGGGGAGGTTCGCGGGGAGCAGAGCTTGCGCTTATTTTGGGGACTCTTTTTCCTAACCAAATTGATGCGATTGCTGCACATGTCCCTTCGAGTGTAGTATTCGGAACCCTTGATCGTGAAGGCGGGGTGGCTTGGACCTATCGCAATCAACCTATTTTGCCGAGCGCCCCGTTTAAATATACGCAAAAAACAATGGGAGAGTGTCGGGACAGTGCGATTTTAGCCACACCTTGCTTTTTAAAGGCTATGCAGGATCGAGAGGCTTTTGAAAGAGCTAGTATTCCAGTAGAAAAACTCCGCTCACCTCTTCTTTTGATCTCGGCGGGAGATGATCAAATGTGGCCCTCAAAACTTTTTGCTGATCAGATCGTTGAGAGACTCCGAAAGTACGGTTCTTCCATTCCTTTTTTTCATCTAAGCTATGAACATGTTGGGCATGCTCCATCAAAAGGAGAAATTGGGTTGCATGCAATCATGAATCGTTGGTTTGTGTTTGGTGGAAGTCCGAAGGAGAATGCCAAAGCATCCGTGGAATGGGTTGAAAAGACGATTCGGTTTTTTCAAGACTATTTATCCTGAAGTAAACTGCCGGTCCTTTTTCTGTCTCTTGCAAAGAGTATCAATATTTTGTTAGTCTTCTTTCGTATGCGTTATTTGGCTATTTTTTTTCTCGTGGTGAGTTCTCTCCAGGCGATGTCCAAACCGGTTAGTGGGCTGGAGCAAATAGGAGTTCGCACGTTGCAATTTGAAGATATACAAAGGGGGGGGCGCCCGGTTGTAGTGGAGGTTTGGTATCCAACCCAGCAAACAGGTCCTTTCGACTCTCCCGAAGATTCCGTTTGGATCCACCCGAAAGAAATTCGGGATGTAAGCCCTTCGGAGGGACGGCACGCTTTAATTGTAATGTCTCATGGGCACGGGGGGGATCGCCGTGATAGAAGCTGGTTGGTTGAGCATCTCGTTGGCCAAGGATATGTTGTTGCCTCCGTTGAACATTACGGGAATTCGTGGCGCTCTTATAACCCGCTCCTTTCCCTTCGTTTTTGGGATCGTACTAAGGATGTGAGTTTCGCTATTTCGAAACTTTTAAAAGAGCCTTTTTTTAAAAAGAAAATCGATCGCAGGCGTGTGGGCTTTATCGGCTACTCCTTGGGAGGGATGACAGGTCTTGCTCTAGCTGGGGCTAGGGCCCAGAACCTCCAGGCCATTGCAAAAAAAATCCAAGGATCTATTCCAGAAATTGATGATGCCATGGTTGAGAGCTTGGACTTTAAAGAGGGGTATGCCAGCTTCTATGATCGCCGCATTAAAGCCATGGTGCTCCTCTCGCCAGCAGCCTATATTTTCCCTCCGCAAAGCCTCAAGAGCATCACAATGCCTATTGCTCTTGTGACCTCTGAAGGGGATGAAGTTCTCCCTTTCAAAGAACATGCCTACCCTGTGATTCAATATCTTAATCACGCCAGGCTGAAAATCTTGAAAGATACCGTTTCTCATTATGTTTTTTTAAATCGAGTCTCAGAACAAGGGAAAGGTGTGATTCGCGATGAAATTCAGTCAGAGATTATTCAGCGCGATCGCTTGAGCGTTCATCAAGAAGTAGGGCAGTTTGTGGTCGACTTTTTTAAAGAACATCTAGGCCTCTAGATCTCCATATACTGAACGTGATTCAAGGATCACGTTCGGTATAATTCATTGAGTATTAAATAGTTATATATTTAGTGGCGGTTTTCCTTTCTTTTTATTTGAATAAATATACATCATTTTATTATAATTAATCATGTAATAACAAACAGGATGCAATAATATGAAAACAGTAAAAAAAACAAAGTCTTCTAAAAAACAGAAAAAAACAAAAACTGTCAAAAAAAAGAAGGTTAGCAAGAAGGGGAAAAAATGATCCACCCGATTGAAATGCAGTTTTGCCAAGCTTTCATTGGCACTCAGCCAGTTCGATTTCACTCCAATTTGGAGTCTCTTCGTCCCTTCTAGTCCAGGCTTTAAAGGGAAAAACCAACTGCTCGTCGCCTATTTGATCGAAGAATGGGGGGTGGTCGAAGAAGAGGATGACGAATATTAGATCTCTTATAGTCGTTAAAATTTTAAACGACTATATCACCCAGGGTTCGTCGCTTTTTGGGATAATTCGCCTTTGAGATAGAACCATCGTTGGTTGATTTTTTCAAAGGTGCTCTTTTCGTTAAGAACGAAGTCACTTACGTAGGCCTTAAAGTGCACCCAATTTTCTCCGTAGTCCAAGATCTCTAACTGGTTAAAAGTATTTTGGTTGCAAAACATAAGAATGGCATGCTTCCAGCGTGTTCGTTTTTTTTCGAAATAAGGACTCTTTGGATGCGTCGTATCCATAATGTAATCAGCGTTTTTTAAAGCATAGGCTGAGTAACGGGATCGCATGAGCTCAATGGCTGTTGAGGGGGGTGTTCCTTCATGAAATTTTTTACAACATGTTTCATAGGATTGTTGAGAGTTTCCACAAGGACAATTCATAGGCGGGCAAGCCAGGGTGAGGCGAGTTTTAGAATGAATGCAATAAAAATCGGGGTGCGAAGAGAGGTCCATCCCCAGAGTTTGTGCAAAATGCTTAACACGGTGAGAACGATTAACGCTGGATAAATCACTTCCAGAATGGGTCCTAATATGCGTGCGATTCCTGAAAACTCGAGCGTCGATATAAAAAGTGTGATGATGAGAGTGATGGTTAAAGCTGCCCAGTTAGAAATTTTTTCCTTCGCAATCTCTTTTTTCAAAAAGTCTGCAAAAAGGGATGCCAGAACAATACTTGTGGTCAGACATGCGAAAACAACGGCGCAACAAACAATTGGCGCAGCCAGCGGGCCGATCGAGCGTTGAGCGACGTAGGCAAGCATGTCTTCTGGAAGGATTTGGGCTAGTTCTGTGGCATACATGGCCCCTAAGAGAACCAGTACATAATAGATGACAGATAAGAGTCCTGCGCCGATTAGGGAAGCTTTGAAGAACACGGGGAGAAGTGCGGTTTTTTGTCCCTCTTGTTTTTCTCTCAAATGTCGAATGACAAAAACGGAAAAAAAGAAGGCGGCAAGAAGATCCATTGTTTGATATCCCTGAAAGATCCCATTTTTAAAACTCCCCCAAGCTTCCGCATCGATTGGAGGAGGCAAGTTCGTGGAGCTAAGGCCGAAGATAGCAATACAGGCAAGAGCTACGAGTAGAATTGGGGTGAGAATCGTTCCCAGGATGGGGACGATACGGCTTTTCTGAATCGTGCAACAAAAAATGGCAAGGCATGAGGCGATGCTAAAAACCCAAAGCGATGTCCCAGGAACCAAGAGCTTGAAAGCCGCATGGGCAACCGTAATGCACCGGGCCAGTACTCCAAAAGGTCCCATCAAAGATAGAGCGATGAGGGGAAACCAAAAGACTGCAGGTCGGCCCATTCTTCCAAAAAAAGTTTTGGTGCATCCATTGAACAGACACATGGCCAAAACACCTAGGAAAGGAACGAGAACGCCTGTTAGAAAAATACCGAGAGCTCCTAGGTTAAAGTGCCCCTGGCTAGTTTTTCCGACCACTAGAGGAAATACAAGATTCCCTGAGCCGAAAAACATCGAAAATAGCGCAAGACCTGTTGATATAACTAAGCGATTTTTTTTCATTCGTGGGAATTATAGAGAAAAAGAAGGCTAAATGTAAAGGCTGAATCTCGGAGAATCAAAATTTGAAGTTGTCAATATTTTTTGATGTCGGTAGAATGTCTTGCCTACAACGCAAATGATGGGGCATCCGTGTTTAAAGGGTATGTGATCGTTTTTCTTTTTCCATTTTTTTTGAGTGCTGGTCTTTTTGATTGGGCTGATGCCTGTTCTCCTAAAGCGCAACGAGCTAAAGAAATGTTGGAGAGTTTTGATGCCAACATTGAAAGAGCTCTCAGGGATTATGAGGTTCCTGGGCTTGCCGTTGGCGTAACTGTGGACGGACACGTTGTTTATGCAAAAGGTTTTGGGTATCGCGATTTGGAAAGTTGCATGCCTGTGACTGAAGAGACTCTTTTTGCAATCGGTTCTTGTACCAAGGCTTTTACTACTTTTGTTATGGGAACTTTGGTGGATGAAGGGCTTTTGCATTGGGATGCATCGGTTATTGACGTGCTGCCTGAATTTCGCCTATGGGATCAATATGCCACGACGAATTTGACCATTCGAGATCTATTGACACACCGTTCTGGCATGCCGAGACACGAGTTTTTTTGGTATAACTCCAAAATGTCAAAAAAAGAAATGCTCAGACGCATTCGTTATTTGCAGCCGTCTCTCGAGATCCGAGAGCGATATCAGTATGGAAATCTGATGTACTTTTTAGCAGGACTTGCCATGGAAGAGGCTTCAGAAAGGTCTTGGGAAGAACTAGTGAAGGAAAGAATCTTTCTTCCCCTAGAAATGAAACATACCAACTTTTCTATTGAGGAGACAAAAAATCAAAATAATTATGCTTTTCCTTATCTTGAGAAAAATGATCAGTTAAAAAAAATGCCCTTTCGCAATCTTTCCCTAATTGGTCCTGCTGGCGCAATTAATTCCAATGTTATCGATATGCTCAGCTGGCTGCAGTTACAGCTCAGCGGAGGGTTATGGAGAGGCCAGCTTCTGATTAGTCCTGTGACTTTGCAAGAGATTCAGGCGCCTCAGGTGATCATTCCTGGAGTTCCAGAAACTAACGAAAGTCTACTTTATGCCTATGCCATGGGGTGGGGCGTTCTTTCTTATAGAGGACATTATTTTGTTAGTCATGATGGCGTGTCAGATGGATTTACTTCCGTTGTGGGGCTATTACCTTCAGAAAATATTGGCGTAGTTATTCTGGCAAATAAAAATATGACCTCTCTTCCGCGCTATCTCTCTTTAGAGATCATCGATCGGTTGCTCGCGCTAACTACAATCGAGTGGATGCAGGGTGGATTGGAAAATATACGTAAGAATAAAGAAAGCGCCAAAGAGTGTAAAATTCAAGATAGTCTCTCGCGCAAGCAAGGCACGAACCCATCGCATCATTTAGAAGACTATGCGGGCGTCTATGAAAATCAAGGATACGGGAAGCTAGCCATTGAAGTCATCGATGACAAACTTCAGGTGACTTACAATGATTTGATTTTCATCTTGGAGCACTGGCACTACGATGTGTTCAGAGTAGCTAAGGAGATGCAGGATATGATTGTTTCTTTTGAAGGGGCAAAATTCACTTTTTGTAATAACCCCCTAGGGGATATTGGCGAGTTAAGAGTGCCGTTTGAACCTTGTGCGGACGACATTCATTTTGTACGAAGACCTATAGAGCGTCTTTCAACGGTTGCTCATCTAAAAAAATTCACAGGAATCTATGAGGTCTATGGGTACACTGTGGAAATTGTCGTAAGAGACAACACTCTAATGGCCCTTATACCTGGCCAGCCACACTATGAATTGATCCCCTCGGGAAACAATGAATTTACCGTCAAATCCATGATGGGATCCACTGTGCGTTTTGTATTAAACAAAGAAGGTCAGGTAGAAGAGGCTCTCCTCATTCATCCCTATGGAGCCTTTTCAGCTTTTCCTAGAAATCCACGGTAACTCTTGTAGTCAGGCCATACAGCGCCAGTATGCTGGAGTTAATCCAAGTCTCTTTGGCCTCTTGCGGGGCCCCTGCGGTGGATCGATAGACCTCGTGCAAGTTATACCAAGTCGTCACTTCAAAACCTGCAAACATTTCCACACGATTTTTAGTAAAATTTTTCTGATAGGAAGGACCTAAAAGCATTTGAAGAGTAACGGCAGCCCTGGTGTCGTGATAGGAAAGATTGCGAAGAGGAACGTTGGGATTATCATTGATTGTTGGCTGAAAGCTTGTTGTTTGTTTTGCATGGTTGGAGTAACTTCCTACCAATACGCCAAAACTGCCAGCAGCAGTCATGTATAAGTCTCCTGTCCAATACCAATCGAAAATCGAGCCGCTTTTCAGGCCTGCGCCTACAAAGTGCCATCGATTGCGAATGGTGGTTGTATTCGGAGTGGAGTCAGAATATCGTACTTTCCAGTCTTGGTCCATCCAAACAACGCAGCTGCCGCCAAGAACCCGAAGCCTTAAATGTGGGTTGGGGAAAAAAACCCGATCGACCAACCAGTCAAAGACATTGTAGTTGAGATGAATGGAACTTTTCACTGCCGCCAAGGGCTGGTTCATGATCTGTGGCCACGTTCCTGTCAAAAATTGCTGAGCACCGGAGGGTTTACTCGAATGATCCGTTCCGCGATTCGTCATTCGGGTGTATTGCCAGCGCATTTCCCAATAGTGGGGGGCTCGGAAATACAGGAATCCAAGACGGAATCCCAGATCCATGCCATATGTGGCATTTTCAAACCTTCCTTGTGCAAACGAGGGAGTGGGACCCCATGCATCTGCTCTCATTTTCAGAGCGTAGTCCAGGGCACTCTCAGAGGCGGTCCAGTATAGCAGCTCTACATGACCCGAATAAATTTGATCGCAGCGCCTAAAAAGATCAGGCTCTCCATCAGGAATATAGCAAGGATCGTTACAGCGACACAGACACTCTAATTGTTTGCTGGATAGTGTGAACGGGATCATAAGGATTACGGCAATTTGAAAGATCCACTTCATAGCAAGCCTTTTTTAAGTAGACCTCTTGCATCACGCGGGTTCTGCAAGAGGTCTAGAGTACAAAGTTGAACACAATGTAAAAAAAAATTTAAGAATTTTCAAGAATAAAACTTTTCGCTACATTTTACCCTATGAAATGGTTGTTTATATTGTTTGCTGCGACCGGATTTTCTCTTCTTCCGCCCCTTGCGCAGTCGATTCGCGAGCTACAAGCTCTTCTGTCGGACGCACGTCTCTATCAGTCCTTAGGAAGTGCAGAGGTGATTCAAGAGATTACCCGTGTAGGGGATGGCTATTGGCTGCGTACTGAACATTATGCGATGAAGGTTCTCTTAAAGTATGGGGGAAGAGAAGAGCGGATGATGGGTCCTATTCACTTTGAGTTGGAATTTCAAGCGCCTGTCGAACTATCCTTTTAAGATCGGAAAGAGGCCGATGACCCCATTCGCTAACATTTCAATGGAAATGGCCGCTAGGATCAATCCTCCGAGCCGATTGATGATGTTAATCCCCGATTTGCCAAAAAGCTTTTCTAGGCTCACAGCAAAAAAGAGCAAGATTCCCATGCAGATGCAGACCAGGATGGCAGAAATACTGATAAAAAGTTGGTTTAGCAAACCAGGATACTGACTCACGCTGACAATGAGAGTACTAATGGCTCCAGGTCCTGCGATGATGGGGATGGCTAAAGGGACAACAGCACCGAAATCACCCTTGTCCTTCACTTCTTCAGGGTTGTGCTTAATAGAACTCTCTTCAGCATTGAGCATAGAAAGGGCAATCATAAATAGAATAACCCCACCGGCGACTTGGAAGGAAGGGAGCTGAATCCCCAAAATAAACAGTAAGGGAGAGCCGACCCATGTCACGATGAGCATAATAATTACAGCAGTAAATGTAGAGACGAGTCCTGTATGGCGTTTCTCTTGGAGAGTTTGGTTACGGGTAATTCTCAGTACAGCTGGAAGGGCTGACAAGGGATTGGCAATGACGAGCAGTCCAATAAAATGATTGGCAAAATCTGATAATTGCAAGGAAGGTACCTCAAAAACTAATTATATGCAAAGCGGGAGAATTTGACAACTCGACTTTTGGTTGATTTGGCGCGATGAAATGGTTTTACAGTCCCTTAGAGCCGCCTCGGCCCCCAAGAGCGAGGAAAGAGTTTGGTAGGACGGAGCAAAACTCCATGTATTTGTTCGTAAAGGGGTGTTTGAAGCCCAGCTTACAGGCGTGAAGGCACAATCTTTTAATCGGGTTTTCCGACGAACCGTAACGGGCGTCTCCTAAAATAGGATGAGACGCCATTTGGGCGTGGACCCGAATCTGATGCTTTTTGCCAGTCTCTAGATGAAGTTTTAGGTACGTATATTTATTGGATCGTCGGATGACTTCAAAGTGTGTAATGGCCATTTTCCCATCAGGAGAGTGAATGACACGAAAAGAAGGGAGCTCGAGTAAGGGACATTGCCATGTCCCCTTGTTTTCTTTCAGCCTTCCTTCAACGATTGCAAAGTATTCTCTTTGAATGTCGTGTTTCTCGAATAGCTGATCAAACGCTTTTTCTGATTCTTTTCCTCTTGCAAAGAGTAGGATGCCCGAAGTTTCTCGATCAATGCGATGGACTGCGAAAATCTGATCCGTACCAAAAGTTTTGCGTAAAAGGGTTAAAGCATCGTTTTTACCATCTGGTTCATCGAGGGGTACGCTGAGAAGCCCGATCGGCTTATCGATAAGAATCATGAATCGGTCTTCATAAAGAATTTTGATGCCGGGGATTTTGGGAGGCTTAAATGTTTGCATCGACCGAAGGATTTGTCCTTTCACTAAGGAGATGTTCCCTCGATCCAAGGGGGAACCGTCAATGGTAAATCTCCCGAGCCCAAGCCAATTTTTTAATGTCCTTTTAGAGCTATCGGGATACATCTTGTGTAGAGCTTCAAGAACAGTCATGTTCTTAGGGAGCGAGTATTCCATGTGAAGCATCATACCCGATTGACCCCTTAATCAAAAGAGGGGGGTTTTCTTAGCTGTTTTTTTTCGGAGAGAGACTTTTTTTGAGAAAGAATTTTTTCTTGAGCCCGTTTGGACCTTTTTTTTTTCTGACGGCGAATTTTTTCGACTTTTTGCTGTCTTTCGCTTTTCTCTTGTAACAACCCCATTTCTACTTCTTCACAGAGCGCCCGCCTGGCATAAAGCCTGTTCAGCTTTTGGGAACGAGTTTTTTGGCATTTGATCTCTATACCGGTGGGGAGGTGCTTTAAATAGACGCAGTTACTCGTTTTATTGATCTTCTGCCCCCCTTTACCTGTCCCTAAAATAAATTTTTCAATGAGATCACCCTCCTGTAATCCCAGTTTGAGCATGCGGGTCATTAACTCTTCCCATTTATCCATAAACAAGGATTATACCAATTTTTGACGCACAAATGAAAAGCATTTTGACACCATTTCGCAGATCCTGTAAAATTAACAGCATCTTAAGCAAAACGGGCAACGGGCAAGTTTTGTAAGGGATATTTTGAACATTAGCCCAGAATCTTGTCTTGGTCTCACTTTTCCAGAAAATCTTCCTGAAAATTTGGACGTAGTACATCGATTCTTTTTTTATTGGAGTTTACTCAATGAATCAACAAAATCAGAAACTTTATGTTGGAAACCTCAACTTTGACGCGAGTGAAGATCAAGTTCGCGAATTATTTGGAAGTTATGGAGAAGTGCAGGAAGTAAAAATCATCATGGATCGTTTTTCAGGAAGATCTCGAGGATTTGCTTTTGTCCGCATGGCTACAGCTGATGAAGCTGGAAAAGCGAAGGACGCTTTGAGCGGACAGCCGTTTCAAGGAAAATCCCTCGTGATCGATTGGGCTCGCTCTGAGCAAACAAGCCGCCCAGCATCATCTGCTGGAGACAGACGTCCTCGCCGTGAGGGGGGTCGTGAAGGTGGCCGTGAAGGTGGCGGATTTCGTGCCGAAAGACCTTTCAATCGCTATTAATCACAAGTAGTGTTAGCCGGGCAGCTGAGATCAGCTGCTTGGCTTCGTTTTCAATCTTAATTTCCCAAACTTGCGTGCTCTTTCCGAGGTGAAGGGGTGTTGCTGTTCCTATTACGAATCCCGATTTGACGGTTCTGATATGATTGATATTCAAATCGATCCCTACACATATTTTTTCATCCGTTACGCAGTAGTTTGCTGCCGCCGATCCCACCGTTTCTGCTAAAGCAGCCGTGGCGCCTCCGTGGACGATCCCCATGGGTTGATGCGTGCGCTTATCGACGGGCATCTTTGCTCGCATGAACGTTTCTCCCACTTCGATAAACTCAATGCCCAAATGGTCGCAAAGAGTGTTTTTACATCGATGGTTGATCTCTTCTACAGTAACTGGCATCTTCCAAATCATCAAACCCTGAGTTCAAAAAATGTACAAAGTCGAGTATACCCCTTCTGTGAAATTTCTTCAGCTGGATTTTGTCTAATACTTTTTTTATTTCACTTCAATTTTCTGTTTTGTTACTATTCTTAATATTTATAACTGAAATTTAATTAAAATGTTGCTATTTGATAATTTATTTCGTTGTCTTTTGGTAGCTGCGGTGCCTCTTTTTTCAGATGAGAATGGTTGGTATGCTGTGGATCCTCCGCCAGTAATAGACGCTCAGCAAGTTGAGGAAGTGGCTTCCGGTTGGGTTCTTTTTGTTAAAAAAATAGAGGGGGAGACTATTATGCTCCGTCTTCCCGAAGATCCTACGTATAAGACAAATGATTTAGGACAGATGGAAATTTCTGCCAGAGAGGGGGCGTCCATTTTCCAGTTAGTCGTCATAAAACCTCCAGCTTTATCAGACGATTTTAGGTACTTTGACGCAGCTAAACAGCCGACTTTCGAATCATTTCCGATATACAGCAAATACATACAAACGGATCAATTTCTTTATCATCTGAAGGTCGAAACGGCAGATGCAAAAAAAAAGGATCGTTTTTTAGATTCATTCAGAATTCTCGGCACCCGCTTCATGGAGAAATGAGGTGTATATTTTAAAAATGATTGCAAGAAATTCTTCTTGTTATGTATGTTAGGTGGTGTTCTTTTTCAGCTAAGACGAAAGAGAAAAGAGCAGCAAAGACTGCTTAGGTTATTTTGACAGTGGAAAAAGAGAAGAGTATTTAGATTAAGAACTTAAGCTTGTGTAGGTGCACGAAGTGCATTCTACTAGTCAAATGTAATTTTTTCTGAGAATTTGATCTTGGTTCAGATCGAATGCTGACGGCGTGGATGAGGCATGCAAGTCGCACG
>MGMD01000002.1:141795-150279 GCA_001796285.1 Chlamydiae bacterium RIFCSPLOWO2_12_FULL_45_20 | reverse complement strand
GCCATCGACTGTCAATACTTGACCCGTTACGTAGCTAGCTAGGTCGCTCGCTAAAAATAGAGCGGCATGGGCAATATCCTGAGGGCTCCCCATCCGGCTCATCGGAATTTTCGAAAGAATCACCTCTTTCACTGGCTCAGGGAGTTTTTCTGTCATTTGTGTCCTTATATAACCAGGGGCGATACAATTCGCGCGGATGCCTCTTGATGCTAGCTCTTTGGCAAGAGATTTTGTCAGGCCGATCATCCCCGCTTTTGAGGCAGCATAATTCGCTTGGCCCGCATTCCCTGTCAACCCTACTACAGAAGTGATATTGATCATCACCCCACCCCGTGCCTTCATCATGGGCCTGGATAAAGCGCGGCAGGTGTTGTAAACGGACTTCAGGTTCACGTCCATGACAAGATCCCAATCAGCTTCGTCCATCTTCATGAGAAGATTATCTTTGGTTATTCCCGCATTATTAACCAAGATGTCTACCTGCCCAAAATTCTTTAAAATCTCTCCAATGAGCCCATCTACTTCTTTTGTCTTGGACACATCGGCAAGAAAGCTAGCCGCTTTCTGCCCTGGTTCGGCCCTATGCTCTTCCACTTCTTTCAAAGCCGCTTGAGCACGCTCTAGGCTCGTTCCTACAATAATAACATGGGCGCCGTGCTCTAAGTAAAGACAGGCGATCGCCTTGCCAATTCCTGCTGTTCCGCCTGTGATGAGAGCTGTTTTCCCCTTAAGTAATTGCATGTGCCAGCTCCAAATCTGTTACTTTGTCAATCGAGGCCATCGATGGGATGTCCATTTTTTTGTTTAAACCGCTCAAAGTTTTACCGCAGCCGACTTCCAAGTAAAAGTCCACTTGACGCTCTTTCATCGCCTCCACCCCTTGCTCCCAACAAACAGATTGGGTCACTTGGGTTCTCAAATGTTCTCGGACCGCTTCTATTCCCTCCACAAAACTCCCCGAGACATTCATGACAAACGGGACTGAGCTTTCTTGAATAGGAGCTTCTTTGAGAAAGGGGGTTAGTCCATCTTGAGCAAGCTGCATCAGAGGACTGTGGAAGGCTCCATGCACTTTTAGCGGGAAGATACGCTTCGCTCCCCGCGCTTTAAGTCGAGGTTCCATCCGCTTGACCCCCTCCAGCGTTCCTGTGATCACAGTCTGCCCAGGTGCATTAAAATTGGCAACCCAAACTCCCTCACACTCCTCGAGCTCTTCTCGAATTTGCGCGGCATCCAAGCCTATCACAGCCGCCATAGTCCCTTCTGTTTTGCCACAAGCTTCGTTCATAAGCTGCGCTCTTTTTTGCACAAGAAGGAGCGTCTCTTTAAAACTCAATCGTCCTGATGCAGAAAGAGCCGTATATTCCCCCAAGCTTAACCCAGCGCAAACACTCAGCGGCAAATCGGGTCTTTCTTGCCTAACGACCCGAAAAATCGCCATACTCGTGACAAAAATACCCAACTGGGCCCACTGCGTTTCGGTGAGAAGATCTTGGGGACCGAAAAAAATGATCTTCGAGAGATTTTCACCTAAAATGTCGTCTGCCTCAGTAAAGGTGTCTCGAGCTATAGAAAAAGAATCGTAAAAATCCTTGCCCATCCCAACGTATTGGGCGCCTTGGCCAGGAAAGAGATAAGCGCATTTCATTTTTTTAACACTCCTGCGCCCCACGTAAGCCCCGCCCCAAAGGCTGTGAGCAAAATCCGCTCACCCTTCTCCAAGGATTGGCTGCGAAGAAGTTCATCGAGAGCTATTCCTACAGACGATGCAGAAGTATTGCCATATTTTTGAACGGTTTTAAAAATACGATCCAAAGGCAAATGCTCAAAACGTTTGGCTATTGCATCGATAATTCTCATATTGGCCTGATGCGGAATCAGCCAGCTAATATCTTTTTCCGTTAGGCTCACCGCATCCAGACAATTTTTACATGCCGATTCCATTCGTCTTACCGCATGTTTAAACACCTCATTTCCGGCCATCTTGATGTAGTGGCCTCCGCTTGCAACAGTCTCTTGGCAAGCTGGCTGGCGACTTCCACCTGCTGGAAGAAAGATGAGGTTCGCTTGTTCCCCGTCAGCGCCAAGCTCAATATTTTCAATGACAAGCCCCTCCCCTTCAGAAGAAATAACACTCGCGGCAGCGCCGTCCCCAAAAAGGATACACGTCGAGCGATCCTTATAGTCCGTGATTGCGGAGAGCTTTTCCGCTGCAATGACAAGAATATTTTGATACTGACCACTTTCAATAAATGATTTGGCCATAGAGAGTAGATAGAGATACCCTGTGCATGCCGCCTGGATATCTGCGCCTGATGCCTTTTTAGCGCCTAAAGCATTTTGGATTAGGCAAGCAGTACTGGGAAACACGTAATCTGGGGTCAAGGTTGCCACGAGGATAAAGTCGATCTGGTCGGCCGAGATTCCCGCATCAGCAAGCGCTATTTGGGCCGCTTTCAGCCCCATATCAGAGGTATATTCGTCGTCCCTAGCAATACGGCGCTCTTTCATCCCAGTGCGAGTGACAATCCACTCATCTGTCGTCTCCACCATCTTTTCCAGATCTTGATTGGTTAAGATCTTGTCTGGCAAATAAGACCCAGTGCCTATAATTTTTGCTTGTCTTTGCTTTGTCATGCCGGAGGCGAGTTTAGCCGATCATGCTTTAATTTGGAAGCAACGATCTTTCCAAAGATATCCTCTCAGGAAAATCTTCATTTATGTTACCCTTAAAGGGATATGGCACACAAATTCCCCTCAGATCTCCTCGCCTTGATCACTCATTTTAAAAAATTTCCTGGCGTTGGCACTAAAACAGCCACGCGCTTCGCCTTTGAGCTCATTTCATGGGACAAAGAGGCCTTGCGTTCTTTGAGCGCTCTTTTGATGCAATTCCACAACCAAATCGTCCCCTGCACAACATGCGGATGTCTTACCGACTGCGGAAATTGTTCTTTTTGCAAAGAGCGAGACGAACATTGTTTATGCATCCTCGCTTCGCCAAGGGAAACTTATGCCATCGAGGAAACAGGCTACCGAGGGCTATATCACATCATCGAACATCTATTGTCTCCGATTGATGGAAGACACGCGGAAAAACTCCGTATCGACAGAATCCAAAAGAGAATCGACGAACATTCCATCCAAGAGGTAATTCTCGCTTTTGATTCTACACTCGAAGGGGATACAACCGCTTTATATTTAAAAAGCCAACTCAAAAATGTTGTCATTTCGAGACTTGCTTTCGGTTTGCCAGTAGGCAGCAGTCTAGAGTACATCGATGGCTCTACTTTGGCCCGAGCTCTCTTAGGCCGTCAAACCCTTTATTAGTCTTGCGTAAATTTGCCACCCTCCTTATAATCAGACAACTACTGGACTGACCGCATGCGCTTGATTAGATCTTACGCTCTTCTTTCTCTTTTGCTCGCCAGTGCAACAATATCCCTGCACGGAGCTGAACTGTATGATGATTGCAGAGTCTCTCATATCGATGTGGTTTTAGAAGGGGGCAATGAAGCAAATTTTGATCCCACTCCTATTCTTTCACGACTCAAAACACAAGAAGGGGATGATTTTTCACAGCTCACTTTCGATAACGATTTAAAGACGCTCGCTGAAGAATATGACCGGGTCGAGCCCTGTATTCGACTCGAAAATGGGCAAGTGTTGATCACAATCCACATTGTTCCAAAACCAGTCATCCATCAGATCCAGTGGAATGGGAACCATCAATACAAAACGTCGACCCTTCAAAACGAACTCGGCATTCACCCGAATACCGTCTTTAATCGACAAGAATTCAATAAAGCCTTTCATAAAATCAAGGCGTACTACTTCAAAAAGGGGTACTTTGAATCCCAAATTTCCTATTCCATTCAACCTGCTGGGGAAACCAATGAAATCGATATCCTCATCGACATCCAGGAGGGGAGGCCAGGCCATATCAAAAAAATTGTCCTGAATGGCTTCACCAAAGCGGAAACAAGCGATCTCGAAGAGCAGATGTATTTAAAAAATTACAACTTTCTTACCAGCTGGTTAACTGGGTCGGGGATCTACCGAGATGAGGCCCTTGAGCAAGACCGGATGACAATCATTAACTACCTTCATAACAAAGGGTATGCGGACGCCCGTGTCTCGATCGATCTGACCGATGATGTGAATAGCGGCAAGCTGATCATAGAAATCACAGCCCACCGAGGTCAGATTTATCGCATTGGCAATGTGACTTTTTCAGGAAATACCCTCATTGACGATGTCTCCATTGATAAGAAATCTTTGGTTCTTCATGGAGAAACTTTTTCAACAGAGAAAATTCGCGAAACTTCCCAAGCGATTAAAGATCTTTATGGGCAAAAAGGCTACATCGATGCCAGTGTACAGTATGAAATCGTCCTGAAAGAAAACGAGCCAGCCTTCGACGTCCACTTCTGTATCGATGAAGGGCAACAGTACAAGGTAGGATTGATTCATATTTTTGGAAATACCTCGACAAAGTCCAATGTCATTTTGCGCGAATCCCTTCTTGTCCCAGGAGAGACCTTTGATTCTCGCAAATTAAAAGCCACACAACAGCGATTGGAAGCAGTTGGTTATTTCAAAAGCGTGAACGTCTATGCAGTACGCACTGCAGAGGATGATGAGCTCGGCAGCACGTATCGCGACGTCTATATTGAAGTCGAAGAAACCACCACAGGGAATGTGAGCCTTTTCATGGGCTTTAGCTCCATGGATGATGTCTTTGGCGGGATCGATTTGACAGAGCGTAATTTTAACCTGCGCGGCCTTTCCAAAGCCTTGTCCGGAAGGATTTCTGAGCTTCGCGGGGGAGGAGAGTTTTTTCACGTCCGAGGAACAGTAGGCAAAAAACAAAACAACATCCTCATCTCATGGATGAACCCTTATGTCTATGACTCTCTCTGGCGTCTCGGCGTAGAGATCAGCCGAACCTTCAGCGAACTACAAAAGCATGTCGTTGTCGTGACTTATGGTGGCTCTATCTATGCGAACTATCCGCTGACTAATTACTGGACCGTTGGGATGAGACAGCGCGTTCGCCACTCAAAAGATCATTTAAACCTTCACCCCGTCGACGACTCTATTCGAGCGCAGCAGTCTGTGAACGATGTCAAACAACTTTTGAATCAAGATGGTCTCATTTCTGCTTTTAGCGGAAATGTAAGCTATGATTCGACCGATAACGCCTTCAAACCCCACCGCGGCTGGCGTTCCTATTTTGAATCAGAGGTGGTTGGCGTAGGAGGAAAGTACGACTTCTTTAAATTCAGCTACCTCAACGCGATCTACTTCCCAATTTGGAAAAAAGGAACCATCAAATTACGAGGGGATTTCAAGTATATTCTTCCATTTGGCAAAACACAACGAAATGGAGTTCCCTATAGCGAACGGTTCTTTTTAGGTGGAGAAACAACCGTTCGAGGCTACAAACCCTTCCTCTTAGGCCCCGTCGTAGAGTTGGAAAATGCCGCTGGAGAGTTACAACCCACAGATACCCCCTTTGGAGGACTTTCTTCTTCATTAGCCTCGCTTGAATACAACCAGGAAATTTTTAGAATGCTCGATATTTTTGCCTTTTTCGACGTCGGCAGCGTGACTTTTGGAGAATTTGATATCGACCAAATTAGACCCTCGACAGGCGTTGGAATCCGCATCGATCTAGGCAATCGCACCCCGATTGTCGTCGGGTATGGCATTCCTCTGGCCAAAAAAGATCGCCATGATGGAAAATGGCAGAAAGTCTTCTTCTCAATGGGTGGACAATTTTAAACAAGTTATAAGGAGCGACCTATGCGTAAATTCTTCTTCTCAGCAGTAATTTTAGGGGCCTGTGCTCTTTGTGCTGAAGAAATACCTCTGATTGGCGTTGTAAACTTCGCGACCTGCATTACCGAGTCCAAGGCCGGAAAAAAAGAGCAGGAAAACATGGAAAGTATGCGACAGCAGATGACAGTGCTCGTTGAAGATACGGAGAAGGAATTAAGAGAGATTTCAGCGAAGTTTGAAGATCCAGAATACCTCGACAGCCTCTCTCCAAAAGCAGAAGAAGAATTAAAAAATCGCTTCCATGCCCTTCAAGAGGATCTCGGCCGCTATCAGAATCAGTTCTATCAAGTCCTCAATCAAGCAAACTACCAAATGATTCAAAAAGTGAGCAATACAGTAGCTAAAGCTGCAGAAATCATCGCCACGCAAAATGCGCTCGATTATGTCATGAATAAAGACGCTTGCTTCTATATTCGTCCCGGTTTAGACGTTACCGAATCCATCATCAGCGAGATGGATAAAAAGTTTGATCTCGATCAAAAAGCTCAAAAGCTTACGGACTTAAACGAGCCTGGTCAAACTCTAGAAAAGGCTGGTTGATGCGCTATACTTTAGCTGAGCTTAGCGCCCTTACGGGCGCCGAGCTTGTCGGCGATGTTGGACATGTGATCACGGGAGTGGATACTCTTGATGAGGCAACCTCGGAAGACGCCTCTTTTCTCGCCAATCCTCGCTACCTAGATGCGATGAAAAAATCAGAAGCTGGAGTCATCTGCATTGGGCCAAGCGATCCTCGCCCTGAGGGGAAAAACTTCCTCATTTCTGAACATCCAACTCTTACCTTTCAAGCCATTGTTGAAAGCTTGCTGCCTACCCGCTCACGCTCAGGTTTCCATGGAATTCACCCATCAGCCGTGATTCACGAAGACACGATTTTAGGGGAATTAGTGACCATCGGCCCTAATGTCGTGATCGATCGAGGAGTAAAAATCGGGTCTGGCACATACATTGCCCCGAATGTTTCCATTGGTTTTGATGTAACGATTGGATCCAACTGCACCATTTACCCCAACTGCACCATCCGCGAGCGGTGTATCTTGGGCCATCGAGTGATTCTCCAACCTGGGGCTGTGGTTGGCTCCTGCGGCTTTGGCTACGCACAAAACAGCCAGGGCAAACATATCAAGCTTGAACAACTAGGTGTTGTCATTTTAGAAGATGACGTAGAGATTGGCGCTAATACAACCATCGACCGATCCCGGTTTAAAACAACGATCGTTAGAAACGGGACAAAAATCGATAACCTCGTTCAAATTGCTCATAACGTAGAAATTGGGGAACACAATGTTATCGCTGCCCAAACAGGCATCGCAGGTTCCTCAAAAACCGGTAGCAACGTTATGCTAGGCGGACAGGTCGGCGTGGTAGGGCACGTAACCATCGGCTCCAAGGTTCTTGTGGCGACTCGTGGCGGAGTCAGCAAATCTCTGAAAAGCGGCAAATACCGCGGCAGTCCTGCAATGCCTATTTACGAATATCATCGCCAGGAGGTACATGTGCGTAAACTCGAAGAATATGTCCAAAGGATCAAAGATTTAGAAGAAGCTCTTTCTGTACAATTCTCTAGCGCCTCAAAAAAATGCAAACACGGCTCAAAAGAACCTCAAAATCGATAGAAGCTGAGTTTTGCAACTGCCTCTCTTGCTTTCCTGCGTGTTTTACGTTATGGAAGAAAGGCATGATCGAAATCTATTTTAAAACGGTACGTGATACAGAATTCAAGCAGATCAGTGACTTCCGCCCTGGCAGTTGGATTTATCTCAAAGAAGCGAATCTGGAGGATCTCAGCAAAATTTCTGAGGTCACAAATATTGACATCGCCGATCTTCGCGATAGTCTAGATAAGTATGAGCAACCAAGAATCGAGCACTTTGACGAAAACATCCTTTTTTTCGTGCGTCATCCTGGCACGAATGAATTTGGCCTTTATACCGAAACTTTAACGATTATTTTAACAAATCATTATGTTGTAGCCATTTCACCTCACCGATCGCAGCTTATCGAAAACCTCATTTCCATGAATACGAACCTAGGAACCACACAAAAATCCAAACTCCTTCTCCATATCCTGCTCAAAATTACACAGGAATATACAAACAGCATTAAACGGGTACGCGCAAGCACTTTGGGTGCGGAAGAACCCCCTAAGATTGTAGATAGCAACGCGATTGTAATCCTAACCAAGAACGAAGAAATCTTAAACCAGTATCTCACCTCCTTAGTCCCTATGAGGAACCTCTTAGAGACAATGTCATCAGGAAGATATATGAATTTTTATGAAGCGGATCTGGATCTTTTAGAAGACTTGATGATCGCCATGCATCAATCGGAAGACATTTGCAGCGTGAATATTAAAAGCATCCGCTCGCTGAGAGACTCCTACCACATTATCTTTACGAATGATGTAAACCGCACCATCAAGCTCTTGACTGCTGTGACAATCGTCTTTACGATCCCGACCATTATTGCATCGATTTACGGAATGAACGTAGGACTACCCTTTCAAGGTAAACCCCATGCTTTTGCCATCATTATGGGGATCACTTTTGCCGTTTCTTTGGTTACTGTAGGGCTGTTTCGCAGGAACCGTTGGCTCTAGTTATACCATTTGCGAGAGATAAATTCATAAATTAGGGCTGG
>MGMD01000002.1:0-141780 GCA_001796285.1 Chlamydiae bacterium RIFCSPLOWO2_12_FULL_45_20 | reverse complement strand
ATTAGGGCTGGGTAACGTGGCAGATTTGAATGGTCGTTTTGCAGCTCATGTTTTTAAACATGAGCAAGAAAGGATCGTTCAAAGATGACACGTTATACGACCCTAATTTATGAATTTATTTCTCGCAAATGGTATTATATGAATAGTAGGGCTGGGTTTTCCAGATATTTTTGGATGGTCTTCAAAAACTTTGCGGCATCTGCCCCATCCAAAACCCTGTGGTCTGCTGAGAGGACTAGATTCATCTGGCTACCAGGAACTACGGCTCCATGCTTTACTACGGGAACTTCTTCGATTCCACCGACTGCCAAAATCGCAGACTGTGGGGGGTTAATCACCGCACAAAAGTCTGTAATCCCAAACATGCCCATATTTGAGATGGTAAAAGAGCCTCCTTTATATTCCTCGGGCTTTAACTGGCCTTCCTTTGCTCTTTTCGCTAGCTCTTTCACCTCTAAGGAGATCTCGCCAAGAGTCTTGTAATCTGCATGCCGGACAATAGGTGTGATCAATCCGCCCTCGACGGTTACCGCAACTGAAATATCGACCGTTTTAAATAAGATGATCGACTGGCTAACTGAGTTAAAGCCGCTATTCACAGCCTGATGATCTCTTAAGGCAAGAGCAGAGGCTCTAATGACAAAATCATTAAAGGTAACGGCAAGATTGCCTGTTTTAAGCTGCTCTCGAGCAGTAATGAGGGCCGATGGATCGATGGTTTGTCTAATGTAGATATGGGGGATAAAGCTTTTGGCCTGCTGCAACCGATTGGCAATGACCTTTCTCATAGGAGTTAGGGATCGTTCCTCAAAACTCCCGGGAACTTCTGAAGGGAGCTCCCGTTTTCCAAAGGTCACTGTTTGGTCAGGTTGCGCAAGACTGAGGTCTCGACTTGTGATACGCCCTCTGGGACCGCTCCCTTTCACTGTGGAAAGGTTCAGTCCTTTATTTTTCGCCATTTTTTTAGCAAGAGGAGACACCGCAACACGGCCCAAAGCCCCTGTTGGGAACCGAAACTCATAATCATCCAGCGGAGGCTCCGGAGTAAACGCGGGCTGTTGCATGCTTGCTGCCGTCTGAATGGCTTCCCTCTTAGGGACAGAGGGAGCTTCCTGTTGTTTCTTTTCTTTAGCCTCTTCTGGGAAAGTCCCCTGAGGTTGATACCCTTCCACACTCTCACCGGCCGATTCGGTAAAAATGGCTATCGGCTGATTAACGATCGCATGGCCCCCCTCAACTACAAGAATTTTCCTTAAAAACCCCTCGTCCAGCGCATTGTACTCAACGGTAGCTTTATCGGTTGCAACTTCCACAAGCACATCGCCAGCATGAACCTTGTCCCCTTCTTTTTTATGCCACCTGGCAATCGTCCCTTCCTCCATCGTTGGAGACAGTTTAGGCATAGTGACAGTAAACGGCATAGCACTCTCCTGGGTGGCCTTTAAAAAAGCTCATTTTAGGCAAGAGCTTCTTGGAGAGCAACTAAAATTCTTTCTTTATTGGGGATTGTCTCTCTTTCCAAGACTTTTGAATAGGGAAGCGGAGTTTCTCTTTGACACACCCTCTCAAGCGGAGCGTCGAGCTCATCAAAACAATGCTCCATAATCTGGAAACCAACTTCCGCTGCAATCCCTGCAAAAAGATGCCCTTCTTCAACAAGAACACAGCGGTGGGTTTTCCGTACTGATGCTGCCACGGTTGCGATATCGAGCGGCTTGATCGTGCGAAGATCTACAATTTCGACTTTGACCCCTTTGTTGGCCAGCTCATCAGCAGCTTCCTTACAGAATTTAAGCATACGTCCGTAGGAGACAAGGGTGATATCCTTCCCCTCGCGGATGATTTTTGCTTTCCCAATCGGGACCAGGTACTCTTCGGTAGGGATTTCCATTTTTTCCCCATAATCGAGCTCATTCTCTAAAAAAATCACGGGGTTATTTGAGCGAATAGCAGACTTTAATAGTCCTTTCATGTCATAGGCATTGCTTCCGGCGATGATGATGAAGCCAGGGAGGTTGCCGTAAATCGCTTCAACGCAGTGGGAGTGTTGACAGGAGACTTGGGCGGCCGCTCCATTCGGCCCGCGAAATACAATCGGCACAGTATACCTCCCACCTGACATATAGTGGGCTTTACAAGCATTGGAAATCAGCTGATCTGCCGCGACAAAAGAAAAGTTAAAACTCATAAACTCAACAATGGGCCTGAGTCCCGTTTGCGCCGCCCCTATTGCAATCCCGGTAAATCCATTTTCCGCAATAGGTGTATCGATGATCCTCTCACTCCCCCACTTCGCGAGTAGGCCCTTTGTAACCTTATAGGCCCCGTTATACTCCGCCACTTCCTCTCCCATGACGAATACGCGGTCATCTCGAGCCATTTCCTCATCAATGGCTTGCCGAAGCGCCTCTCGGATCTCAACGACTTGCATGCCCATCTACCCCCCCTCTTGGGCAAAAACACCCTCTTCTAGGATAATGGGATCAGGCCAAGGGCTGTCATCCGCAAACTTCATGGCAGCAATGACGATGTCTCGTTGTTCTTTATCCAAAACTTTAAACTTTTCTTCTGTAATGAGCCCGGCTTCCATCAGCGCTAGTTTTAAGATACGGATCGGATCTTTTTCATCCATTGCCATAGCAAGTTCCTCTTTTGTCCGATAGAGTCCCGGGTCAGAAATGGAATGGCCTCGAAATCGCTCTGTAATCGCCTCAATCAACACGGGTTCTGAGCGTTCAAGCACATCGCTCAACACTTCCTTAAAGAGCGAATAACAATCAAAAAAATTAGCCCCATCGACTGTGTAGGAGCGGATACCATAACTTTTGGCTAAATTTTCCGCGATCGGCTCTATACATACCGCTCGCGAGACAGCCGTTCCCATGCCCCAATGATTGTTTTCGACCACATACACACAAGGCAAATGCCAAAGAGCTGCGATATTCAGCGATTCGTGCACAGCCCCTTGGACCACTGCCCCATCTCCGAGAAAACAAAAACTCAAGGCCCCCTTTTGCTTTTGGTATTTAATGCTAAAGGCCGCACCTGTAGCAATCGGAACATGCCCGCCGACAATCGCAAGCCCCCCCAACATCCTATTACCGTAAAGATGCATAGAGCCACCCCTGCCCAAGGCATTTCCTGTAGCTCTACCGTAAAGCTCTGCCATGGCTTCGTTCGGAGTCACTCCCAAGAGCAGTGCGAGGGCATGGCAACGATAGGTTGTGGTAAACCAGTGCGAATGAGATCCCACAGCGGCAAGACATCCAACCTGAATCGCCTCTTGCCCCATGTAAGAGTGGTAAAATCCGCCCACTTTTCCTTGCTGATAGGCCTGTTCTCCGCGCATCTCAAAATTTCTAATGAGTAGCATTTTTTTGAGGTGACCAAGAATCTCCTCCTTGCCAATTTCAGCAATTACCTTCCGGGGATCTCCATGAAAAAAACGGGGGGTCTTCTCTTCACTCATCTGGGGCCTATCCCAAGACTACCTGACGCAACACACATTGTCAATAGGGACCCTGTAGGTTATTGCCAAAAGAAGGGAGGCCACTGCCATGACTTGGGACAATATTGGGGTTGTTCGTCACAGGCACAGTCCGCAAATCATCATCAGAATCATACGCCTGAAAGCACCCCGCTAGCAAAAGCAAGGAAAGGATTAACCAACGCTTCATCTATCCGCTCCCATTGAAAAAGCAAAATCATACACAAAAGTAGAGAAAAAGTTGAGGAAAAAGTCTAAGTTCCGCTTAATTAAAGGGGATTTATGAAATACGTTTACTACGACACTGAGACAACAGGCATAAAGATCGGAAAGGACCGAATCATTGAGATTGCGGCCTATGATCCAGTGGGGGAGCGATCGTTCTCAACCTTTACCAACCCAGAGTGCCCTATCCCAGCAGAATCTACGGCAATCACCCACATCACAGATGAGATGGTCAAAGAAGCTCCCTTAATTCGGGCAGCTCTAGAGGCTTTTATCGCTTTTTGTGGGGAAGATGTGATGCTGATAGCGCACAATAACGATGCTTTTGATCAACCTTTTTTAGTCTCAGAATTTGCAAGAGCGGACACTACCATGCCTGAATGGAAGTTTATCGATTCCTTGAAATGGTCTCGAAAATATCGAAGCGATCTGCCCAAACATAGTCTGCAATTTTTACGGGAAGTTTACGGAGTAGAGGCAAATCAGGCCCACAGGGCTCTTGATGATGTGATGGTTCTTTACAAAGTGTTCAGCTCGATGATCGATGATCTCGACATGGATACCGTGATGTCGCTTCTTACCCCTACGCCCCAGGGGGACAGAATGCCTTTTGGCAAGCATGCTGGCAAAATGCTTGCCGAAGTTCCTAAATCTTATATTCAATGGCTCCTACGCGAGGGAGCACTGGATAAAAAAGAGAACGCTGAGTTAAAAAATCGGCTTACAAATCTCGGAATGCTAGCATGAAGATCGTAGTAGTTGGGTGTGGTTATTTGGGCATGGATATAGCCGCTTTTTGGAAGAAAAAAGGCCATGCCATTACGGTCACGACCCGATCAGCGGAAAAGCTCGAAGCTCTGTCCAAGATTTCCAGAAAATCGATCCTTCTTCGAGACGTAGACGAAGAGACGTTAGCGCCTCTTTTGATCGATCATGATCTCATTATCATCGCGCTTGCAGCCGATAGTCCGGAACAGTACGAACATACCTACCTCCATACTTCCCAGGCGATTAAACATTTATCTCGCGACATCGAAGAGTCCAAAACGCTCATCTATATCTCTAGCACCTCAGTTTACGGAGATCACCAGGGGCAGTGGGTCGATGAAGAGTCCCCCTTACTCGCTAAGGGCGACCAAACACAAATCCTCATCGAAGCGGAAAACAATTACCTCTTATTACAGGAACTAGGCTGGTCGATTTGTATTTTGCGCTTAGCTGAACTCTATGGTCCCGGAAGGGAACTGTCTAAACGCGTTAGAAACATAGAAGGACATGTCATGGGAGGTAGTGGCGATCAATATAGCAACATGGTCCACCAAAAAGACGCAAGCGCCGCGATGGATTATGTCTTGCGGCATCACCTGGATGGGATTTATAACGTTGCTGACGATGAACATCCGACAAGAAAAGAACTCTATGATGCAGTGTCAAAAAAATTCAGCTTACCAAAAGCCAAATGGGATCCACAACACACTTCTTTACATCAAGGGAATAAACGGGTGTCAAATCACAAGATCAAAGCAGAGGGTTTTGCTTTTCATCATCCTCACCGGGTGCTGGACTGAGATTGCCCCTCACAAGAGATATACTCTTTTCGCTTCTTCTTCCACGCCGAGATTCCACGTCGTCTCCTTTAAATGATTCACGTTTGACGAAGCTGGTAGATTTTTCCAGCTCTATCGTTTTGGAAGGAGAGACACATGGAAAACTTTTGATTGGGAAAGATTGAAATCTTGCAATACTTTCAACCTTTGGAGACAATGCTATGGTTAAATCCGTCTTATCGACTGCATCTGGGGCTCGCTTACAATTAGTGCTCAGATCAGAAGAAGTGGATTTCAACTGGCTTTTTCTTCCTGGAGGGCCGGGGCTTGGTTCAGAATCTCTTCTTCC
Organism: Chlamydiae bacterium RIFCSPLOWO2_12_FULL_45_20; assembly: GCA_001796285.1. GTDB lineage: Bacteria > Chlamydiota > Chlamydiia > Chlamydiales > SM23-39 > REEB52. The sequence goes on along the minus strand of MGMD01000002.1, from coordinate 136,172 downwards.
TCTGCTAAATATTCTTAAACTTCCTGGGAATTTTTGGTTGCTGGATTTGCCGGGTGATGGGTCTAATACGACTTCAGATAATCCCGCGTCTTTCAGCAAGTGGCCTATAGCTCTTATTGAGGCAGTTAGTCCATTTGATCAAGTGGTCTTAGTGGCTCATTCTACTGGCGGTATGTATGCGCTTTCTTTGCCAGAATTAGAAGGTCTTTTAGAAGGGCTTATTTTACTCGATTCTGCTCCGAATTCAAAATGGCAAGCTTCTTTTGCAGAAGTAATAAGGGACTTTCCTGTTCCAGGTTTAGAAATTCTGCTAGAAAAATATGAAAAAACTCCCAATAATCAAACCCTAAAAGAGGTAACCCTAGCTTCAGCTCCCTACCTGTTTACTAAAAAAGGTCAAGCCTCTGGCATAAAATTATTACAGTCACTGCCTTACAATTATGAAACATACCAATGGTCAGACAAATATTTTGATCGAAGATATCAAGCCAAGTGGATACCCAAAACCATCCTTACTTTAATTTTGACAGGAGAGAAGGATTTGATTACACCCTTGAAATTATTTCAGCAAGATAGGCGATTCAACCGAGAAAATATCATTTTTAAATCAATTGAAGAGGCAGGACATTTCCCGTGGATTGAAAATCCTGAGGAAGTTGCCCAAGAATTTGCGGCATATGCAAAACAACTGAGGAAATAATACTGAATCACGTAACGTGAGGGTCAAGAAAACGATTCTTAAATACATTTCTAGCATTAAAGATTGCTCTAATCGCTTGATTTCTCTAGAAAATACCAGTAAACTTTCCCTGTTTATAGGGCTTGCTGAACTTTCTTTAGACGATTTTGATCATCCAAAGCTACCAGAGGGCCACTCACTGAGAAGACATGTACTTTATCGTATGAATCATAGCGAATGGAAAACTCTATAATGTCCCCTTCTGATACGACAAGAAAAATAGAAGTTGTTGAATATGACCCAAACTGGCCTGAATTATTTGAGGTAGAGGCAGAACGGATTAAAAAAGCGTTGGGGCATAATTGCATAGAGATTCACCACATTGGCTCAACTTCTATCCCTGGATTAAGTGCTAAACCTGTTATCGACATGCTCCCTGTAGTCCGAGATATTCAAGAAGTCGATAAAGCAACCAAGGCTATGGAATCCCTAGGATACGAAGCCAAAGGTGAATATGGCATGGCTTTTAGAAGATATTTTCAAAAAGGCAAGAGTATTCGGACACATCATGTACATGTATATCAAGAAGCCGATCCTGAAATCAGCAGATATTTGAAATTCCGTGATTGGATGCGTTCTCATGCTTCCGACGCTGAGAATTATGGCCAGCTTAAACTGGAATTAGCTAAGAAATTCCCTCACGACATTCTCCAGTATTGCAATGGAAAGGATGCGTTTGTTGCAAGCATCGACGCAAAGAATGGTTTTGATGGATGGCGTATTGTAAAGGCACTGACGGATCGGGAATGGGATGCAGTGCGTCGTCTTCGCCAGGACTATTTTTTTAAATCAAAAGAAGATCCTTATACTTGGACATTTACACATAAAGATCACATCCACTTTGTCTTTTATAAAAACGCCGAAATAATTGGTTATGCACATCTCCAGCTTTGGCCTGAAAATAGAGCCTCCTTAAGGATTATTGTAATTGATGAACGCCATCGCAATCTTGGATTTGGAAGCCAATTTTTAAGACTCTGTGAGCGTTGGTTGTATCATCAAGGATTCAAAAGGCTACTCATTCAATCTTCAAAAGAGGCATGTCAGTTCTATCGCAGGCATGGATATGCAGAAATGCCCTTTAATGACCCTGATGGTTATGAGGGAGATCCACAAGATACTGAAATAGGAAAATGTCTTACAGTTGCTCGTATGGATCGACCAAAAATCTCCATCTATATTGCTACAAGCATCGACGGTTATATAGCCCGTAAAGATGGCAATCTTGATTGGCTAAAGTATGGTCATACGGGGGATGAAGATTATGGCTTTAAAAAATTTATTGACAGCATTGATGCATTAGTCCTTGGCAGGAACACCTATGAAATAGTTTCCCTCTTTGATGAATGGCCATACAAAGGCAAAAGAGTTATCGTTCTTAGTAATACATTAAAAGAGGTTAGGAAGGAAGCAGAGCTGTTTAGCGGACAACTACAGGATCTAACATCCATACTTCATTCTGAAGATATTAGTCATGTATGGGTTGATGGAGGGATCACGGTATCTAAATGTTTAGAGGCAGGAATAGTCGATGATATCACAATATCTGTAATCGCTATGGTCTTGGGATCAGGAATCCCGCTCTTTAGCACTATGAATAGGGAACACAAATGCCGCCTTATATCCGCTCAATCTTATCCCAGCGGTCTAGTGCAATTAAGATATGAGGTAGATTGAGTCACATTTGGTATACAGCTATCCACTACTTAAACAAGAGGTCTAATGTTAATTGGGCTGCTAAATGCCTGAAATAGAACAAAATATCGACGGACAGACAATCCAGTCTGAGAGCTTTTCCAAGAAAAACCTGGAAAACCGTTCTTTCACAAGCTGCGCCTTTAATAGCTGCGATTTCTCTCAGGCTGTTCTGCGGAATGCAAAATTCTGCTCATGCACCTTATCGAATTGCAATTTTAGTCTTGTAAAGCTGGAGGGCTGCCGGCTACAGGATGTCCAATTTTCAGATTGCAAGATTGTCGGAGCCGAATTCTTCAAATGCGAAAAGATAATTTTCTCTGCAAATTTTAAGAACTGCCTGCTGCAATACTGCAACTTCTCCGATCTCAACATGAAAAACAGCTCTTTTAAAGGCAGCAAATTAAAAGACAACCACTTCACAAATACGATATTGAAAGGCGTCGATTTCGATGGCGTCGATTTGTCAGGAACTATTTTTCACAATTGCGACTTATGCAACGCAGACTTTTCTAGTAGCACGCAATATGATATCGATCTGCGGACGAATAAAATCAAGAAGGCAAAATTCTCTTTTCCAGAAGCTGCGGGGCTACTTCGCACCTTCGATATAACAATTGTTTAGGACGTTTAACTCGATTTATCTGTTGACGGCGAAAAACTCGTCCATTCACATCTTCTCATATTGATGCCTCAGGCAAAAAGCCTCCTACCTGCATATTCCACATTTTGGCATACAGGCCATCTTTGCTCATTAGAACAGTATGAGTTCCTTCCTCCACAATCTTCCCTTGATCGAAAACCAAGATGCGATCCATCCGAGAGAGTGTTGAAAGACGGTGTGCGATCACAATAGTAGTTCGATTCTGCATGAGTTTCTGCAGACTATCTTGAATGTATTTTTCCGTCACAGAATCCAAAGATGAAGTAGCCTCATCCAAAATGAGAATGGGAGCATCTACCAGAATGGCTCTGGCGATTGCTATTCTTTGCTTTTCTCCCCCCGATAGTTTTGTTCCTCTTTCACCCACCTTTGCTTCATAACCAGTTGGAATGTTGCGAATAAATTCATCGCAGTGCGCCAATTTGGCAGCGGCAAAAATCTCTGCTTCTGTTGCTTCAGGCTTCCCATAGGATATGTTTTCACGTAGTGTTCTGTGAAACAGCGAAGGATCTTGGGGGATCAATGCAATTTGGCGTCGCAATGATTCTAGGGTAACATTTTCTATGTCCTGCCCATCAATCAGGATTTTGCCGCTACGTAATGGGAAAAATCGTAAAATGAGGCTAATAAATGTCGACTTTCCCGCCCCTGTAAAGCCAACCAATCCCACTTTTTCTCCACCGCGGATATGAGCATGTTTATTGGAGAACAGCTTTTTTTCTCCATAATGGAATGACACATTGTCAAAAATAATTTCGCCAGTTTGGATCTTTAACTCTTTGGCATCAGACTTGTCTCCCATGTCTTGGGGGTCAAGCATCACAGAATAGGCCTGTTTAGCGATTCCAATAGATTGGAAAAAGACGGGTAAAGCCCCACCGACCGCCCACATGATTGCTGCTATATTCCACATGGTGCCAACCACTTGAGCGACTTCACCAGTGGTGATTTGATGATGAAGCCATAAATAGATGACAAATCCATTGATTCCTAAAAAGCAGATAGTAGCATAGAAAAACGATGTGACACTGCGCATTTTTTCGACGTATCTTCTGGCAGAAACATTGGTTTTCTCCTCTTCGTTCTGAAAGGGAAGTAATGCGCCTTTTTCATGTCTAAAGCGGTAGAACAAGTTAACGGCAAAGTAATTGGTCAGGCTATCGACGATTTTTCCAATCAGCGTGCTACGTGATTCCCCATGCCGATGTTCATAGAGATCACATGTCCTACTGAACATTAAGCAGATGCCAAGGTGGATAATGACCCATAAAATCAAAATTCCAGCAAGGATTGGATGTACGAACCAAAGGAAAATCGCGCCTAAGAGCGATGTGGCAATGGATGAGACAATAGGCCAAAATAATTGTTGGATGATCGATTCCACTGAAGTAGTCATATCTGTGATTTTATTGGCCAAACTACCAGCAAACCGTTCATTGAAATAGTGAGGAGAATGCTCTTGAATGTGGTTAAACATAGTCATGCGAATGTCAGCTTGCAGCCGTGGGATAGCCCTTGCCATGAGGAAACCCATGGTACGAGAGTTGATTTCGAAAAAAATAATCACACAGATGCTTACAATAATCGGCGCTTGAAGAGACTTCCATGCTAAGGCACGGTTCACTTCATTTTGAGTGAAAATATCAATCACCCATCGCAAGATAAACGGCCATAGAAGGGAATCCAAACAATTTAGACAATCCTGAGTGAGAGTAGAGAAAAACGTCCACTTTTGCCTTCGGATGAATGTCCCAAAAAAACCAATTAACTCTTTGTAGGAGACCATTTTTTGACTCATAACTCACCTACGCAAAGAAGCAAACGTTGATCAGAACTTTCTTTAAAGCTCTAAACTCGACTTTGTACATTTTTTGAACTCATCTGTCGAGAGATGCTGCACCCAGCATAATAAATTTTCTCGGAAGGGTAAAATATACCATTCCTGTGAAATTTCTTAAGCTGGATTTTGCCTCTCTCGGCAGCTTCGTCCAAAAAATGTACAAAGTCGAGCTAAAAATGCCATTCGATTCACTTGTATCAACAACATATACTTGAGACCGAAATGATTCAAAGCAATTTTGATTTTAAGAAATTCTAGCTTGCAATTTCCCTGATGATTGATGCAAGACTAATGATTATGGATAATCGATTTCGCTACAAATGGTGGGCACTTCTCGGAGTTTGCCTACTTGCATTTACAGCTTTTCTAGACGCTACAATCGTGAATACCGCTCTGCCCTTCATTCAAACTGCGCTCAATGCAAATATTCTTCAACTGCAATGGGTTGCAAATATCTTTACAATGGTTCTCAGCATGACTTTAATCGCACTTGGTAAGTTTGCTGATCTCTGGGGACGAAAAAAGATTTTTTATGCAGGAGTAGTTCTATTTGCGATCGCGGCTTTTGGTGCTGGCTTAAGCCCAAATACAAAATTCTTAGTTCTATTTCGAGGAATGCAGTCTCTCGGCGCTTCAGCAATCTTAGTCGCTTCTACCGCTTTACTATCGAATGTCTTTCCAGAAAAGGAAAGGATACGTGCCATTAGCATCTATGCAGGTGTAACTGGGTTCGGATTAATGATCGGTCCATTTTTAGGAGGTATCTTAATCGCTCTTCTTGGATGGAGATGGGTGTTTTGGATCAATCTTCCTCTCATCGGTATCGGCCTAAGCGCTTGTTCTTTTAGCCTGAAAGGACATTCTCATAACACACCGTCGACCCGAATTGATTGGATAGGTCTTGTTCTTTTAATCCTTGGCTTGGGATCTTTGCTCTATGGCATTATTTCTGGAGCACAAAGCAGCTGGGATTCAACAGGAACATGGATCTGGCTTGGATTGGGAGTCATTGCTTTGGTTGTTTTGTTGATCTTAGATGCTCGTTCTAAACATTCTCTTCTAGATCTCCACATTTTCAAGAAAAAACTCATTATTTTAGCTGCCCTGAGCTGCGCCTTTGGTGGTGTGGTTTCTACGGTTTTTATGTTCTTTGATCCTTTATATCTACGCATTCTTCGCAAGCTATCGCCCTTCTTGATTGGACTTCTTATCGCCATTATACCTGCTGCGCAAGTGATCATCTCTTTCTCATTTAACCGATTAGAGAAATGGTTTGGAATTGCCAACCTTCTTTTTGTTTCAAACTTAATCGCCTTTCTTGCTGTCGTTCTTCATCGTTTCCTTCAGTTAGAAACTCCTTTAATTTTTCTAGTTTTACCCTTCTTTTTACTGGGCATCAACTGGGGTTTAAGTAATGCCGCAACGATGACAGCAGCTAATCAAGTCATTGCCCCTCACGAAATCGGGGCAGCTATGGGAATGATTTTTACCCTTTGGAACCTTGTGGGATCGATTCTCTTGGCTGCCAGCACAGCTGTGTTTCATGCGACAGAGACACACACATCCTTCCTTCCAGCTTTTCACAGCGCAATCGAATTTAATATCTTGTTTGCCGCACTTGTCCTTTTAGGAGCTATTTTGGTTCGACTACGGTTAAAAAAAGAGTAGTTATACCATTTGCGAGAAATAAATTCATAAATTAGGGCCGTATAACATGTCATCTTTGAACGATCCTTTCTTGCTCATGTTTAAAAACATGAGCTGCAAAACGACCATTCAAATCTGCCACGTTACCCAGCCCTAATTTATGAATTTATTTCTCGCAAATGGTATTACAAATAATCAAGCTTCATCGCCTTGCGCACTTCCCAAAGCGTCTCGTTCGCTTTCTTATTGGCAACCTCTGTTCCTGCGGCCAACATCTTCATAACTTTTTGAGGATCTTTGGAAAATTTCTCTCTTTTTTTTCGGATCGGTTCTAAAAATTCTAACAGCGCTTCCAACAAATACTGCTTGACCACGGTATCTCCGAGCCCGCCTCTTCGATAGTGAGCTTTAAGCTCATCAATTTTCACCAGATCCTTCCCAAAGGCGTCGAGATAGGTAAATACAGGATTTCCTTCCACTTTTCCAGAGTCTTCTACTCTGAGGTGTCCAGGATCGGTATACATTCTTTTGACTTTTTTACTCACCTCATCAACAGGGTCGCCCAAAAAGATCGCATTATTCAAACTCTTACTCATTTTCGCTCGGCCATCAATGCCCGGCAGCCTGGCGATAGTTGGGGTTACGACGGCAGGTTCTACGAGCACATCCGTTCTATACAGGCGATTGAACTTACGAACTATCTCTACCGTCTGCTCAATCATCGGAATTTGATCATCGCCTACGGGTACCAAATCCGCCTTAAAAGCAGTAATATCAGCCGCCTGAGAAATGGGATAGACCATGAAGCCGGCAGGAACCTCTTCTCCATATCCTTTTTGCTGAATTTCCAGCTTAACCGTTGGGTTGTGTTTGAGCCTATTCCATGTAACAAGATTGAGATAGTACACCGTAAGTTCAAAGAGCGCTGGCACTTTCGACTGAATAAAAATCGTCGCCACATCTGGATCAATGCCGACTGCCAAATAATCGAGGGCGACTTCTATAACATTCTCCCTCACCTTTTCCGGTTGGTCTGCATGATCTGTCAACGCCTGGACGTCGGCGATCATAATGAATGTACGGTGCTCAGTTTGTAGTCTGACTCTGGAGGCCAACGAGCCCACATAATGACCCAAATGGAGCTTGCCCGTCGGGCGATCCCCCGTAAGAACAATCTTTTGGTTCTTCATCAAGACCTATGGTACAAGGGTTTAAGATATTTGCCAAGAGTCGATCGACTCTTGGTAAATATCTTTTTAATAAAAAACACTCGCCTATTTCTAGTGCCTTATGGCATGACTTTCAAACACTATGAGAAAAGTAGAAAAAACACCAAAACAGATCGGCCCTTATGCCATTCTCCAAGACCTAGGGCGGGGGGGCATGGGAGAAGTGTTTTTAGCAGAAGATCCAAAGCTTAGAAGACAGGTGGCCCTTAAAAGAATCCGTCCAGAGCTAAAAGAAAATAAAATTATCCAATCTCGATTTCTCCGAGAAGCCCACATAGCCAGCGTGTTGTCTCATCCATCCATCGTCCCCATCCTATCCATCGAAACAGGGGCTGAGATTATCTACTACACAATGCCCTACGTAGAGGGCGAAACGCTAAGACAAATCTTGAAAGCCGCCCGCGAAGAAAAAGGAGAAAGGCATTCTTTTGCTTCGTTGGCTAGAGTGTTTCTGCAAGTGTGCGAAGCAACGGCCTATACTCACGCAAAAGGGATCATCCATCGCGATTTGAAACCTGAGAACATCATCTTGGGAAAATATGGTGAAGTGATGATCCTAGATTGGGGCATCGCAGAGTTTTTAGATAAAATCGAAAAAGAAGAGCCTCTTCCAGAAATCTTGTCCCCTGGCAAAGATTTGACAAAACCTGGAAAAATCACAGGAACCTTAGCCTATATGGCCCCAGAGAGACTCTTTGGAGAATCGTCTTCTATTCAAACAGATCTTTATGCACTCGGGGTCATCCTCTACCAAATGCTGACTCTAGAACTCCCATTTCAAAGAAAAACCCTGGCTGATTTTCGCAAAAACGCCCCTTTGGAAAAATTGATCGACCCCATTGAAATGGCCCCTTACCGGGAAATCCCCCACCACCTTTCCAATGTGTGTCATAAATGCTTAGCCCCCAAACCATCGGAAAGATACAACAGCGTGGAAGCGCTCATTGCAGAAATCAAAAGCTTTATTGAAGGCCGCCCCGAGTGGATCTTAGCAGGGACTCTTCACCCACAGAGGAAAACGGATTGGGAATTTCAAGAAAACATCCTTCTTGCAAAAAACGTTGCTATCACTCGCAAAATCGACGTAACCGAGTGGGCAGAATTGATGGTCTCCAAGGCAGCCTTCGCCAATAATTTGGCCATTGAAACCCAAGTGCGTTTGGACCAAGAGGGGCAAGGCTTAGGATTTTTGCTCAGCGTACCAGAAGAAAGGCATAATTTAGAAGAAGGCTACTGTCTTTGGCTTACCCCCTCTTCTTGTAAACTCTTTCGAAATAACGTGCAGATGCAAGAGGCAAAACTCATCCATCCCAATCAGTGGCTCAATATTCATATCGTGAAGATGGAGGATCACCTTAAATTCTATGTCAATGGAGATCTGAAACTCAATTTTGCTTCCCACCTCCCATTAGCGGGCAATCACCTGGGATTTCTTCATAAAGATGGTAATTTCGAGCTCAAAGAATGGAAAATCTACGATGCATCCCATAACGTCAAAGTAGGCTGTCTAGCTGTCCCTGATGCTCTTTTAGGCAATAAGCTTTATGACGCGGCCCTTCACGAATATCGGCGTATTGGGCAATCCTTTCCCGGCAGAAAAGAGGGACGGGACGCGCAATTTCGAGCAGGGCTTACACTCATCGAGAAAGCTCGAGTAGAACAAAATGACAAACTCTACCATCTCGCCTTGAAAGAATTCGAAAAACTTTATCGAACACCGGGCGCCCCGCTAGAATACCTCGGGAAATCTCTCGTTTACGAAGCCATCGGAGACTATGAAGAAGAAGCCAAATGCTTAGAACTAGCCCTTCGAAAATACCCCTCCCACCCACTTCTTCCCATGCTAAAAGAACATATCGTATATCGCATGCATGAAAGCACACTGAATAATCGAGAAGCCGCTTACCGTATCATTCTCCTCGCAATCCGCCACATCCCAGAACTACTCGAAAATTCTGACACAAGACACCTCATCGACAGCCTAGAAGCCAATTTAGAAACGCTCCCCTTCCTCGAGCCTTGCCTTGAAAGAAGACTCGACAATATCGCTATCCAACTCGCCTTTTGGCTCGCTAAAATTCCCATCCTCGTTGAAATAGCCCAAACGGTTCAGGAACACGAGATCCTCTTTCATAATGCCCTAGCTGCCTTACGAGAATTGGAGGCCAAAGACGCCCTTCATAAATTTCTTCCTAAAAAACCAAAAAGAAAAAAAATGCTCGTTGTGTGGAATGTGCTACTCAGCAAAAAAATAGAAAGCGCCAAGGAAGTTTTCGACCGCTACCCACAAGCGATTCACGAAGAATCCTCCCCTCTTCATTTTCCCTACGGAACGTATCTCTATATGACCCAAGGGCCGGAGGCTGCAAAAAAACATTTTGCCACCACCCTTCAAACGCGCTATCCTACCACCACAGCTCTCCCAAGCCTCTTTCTTACGAACCAGCTCGGAGACTGGATGGAACACGCCTTTTGGTGGGAAAAAAAGGAACTTCATAGACAAATTGACTTATTTTACCGCTGCGTAGGCAAAAAATAAGGTGAAATTTTTCCATAAGTGTTACCATAGCTTCCTATGGATGAATTACCAAAATCATTTGATCCAAAATCTGTCGAGAGCAAGTGGTACTCTTTTTGGGAACGTGGGGGATACTTCAAGCCTGATATGTCCTCCCATCAGAAGCCCTATTGCATTGTGATCCCGCCACCCAACGTCACGGGAGTATTGCATATGGGTCACGCCCTCGTCGACACCCTGCAAGATATTCTCATCCGCTGGAAGCGAATGCTAGGACGCAAAACGCTTTGGATTCCAGGCACGGATCATGCGGGGATTGCAACCCAAACTGTCGTAGAAAGACATTTGTATGAAAAAACAGGCAAGAAGAGAACCCTTTTTACAAGAGAGGAATTTCTCGAACACATCTGGGAATGGAAGAAGAAAAGTGAAAAAGATATCCTCTCTCAGCTCAAAAAACTCGGCTGCTCTTGTGATTGGTCTAAACTTCGGTTTACGATGGATGAAGGCTGCAACCAGGCGGTTAAAACATGTTTTAAAAAAATGTTTGAAGACGGCCTGATTTATCAAGGCGACTATTTAGTCAATTGGGACCCTCTGACCCAAACGGCCCTTTCTGACGATGAAGTAGAGCATGAAGAGAGGGATTCTTATCTGTGGTACATTCGCTATCCAGTCATTGGCGGAGGATTCCTGGAGATTGCCACGACTAGACCTGAGACCTTGTTGGGAGACGTCGCTGTTGCTGTTCATCCGAAAGACCCAAAGTATCAAACATTCATTGGCCAGATGGTAGAGCTGCCCCTGACCAAAAGAATCATCCCCATCATCGCCGACCCGTTTGTCGATCCAACCTTTGGAACGGGCGCTGTTAAAATCACTCCAGCACACGATTTTAACGATTTTGAAGTAGCTAGGCGAAACAACTTGCCTATGCTCAACATTATGACTCCCGATGGAAAGATCCAAGAGGGTCCTTACATGGGACGCACCATGGAAGAAGCAAGACTAGCCATTCTCAAAGATTTAAAAGACTTATGCTTCAAAAAAGAGCCACATAAGCTAAGAGTGGGCATTTCTTACCGATCCAAAGCGGTCATCCAACCTTACTTGTCCAAGCAGTGGTTTATTAAGATGAGCCATTTTAAAGAAACGCTCATTTCTGCGGTCAAAGAGAAAAGAGTCTCTTTGATTCCTAAACATTGGGAAGAGACTTATTACCATTGGATTGAGAATGTAAGGGACTGGTGCATCTCCCGCCAACTTTGGTGGGGCCATAGAATCCCCGTTTGGTACAAGGAAAATGGGGACATGATCTGCTATGATGGGGAAGGTCACCCTCCAGGGTACAATCCTTCTTGGAAACAAGATCCCGATGTTCTAGACACTTGGTTTTCTTCAGCGCTTTGGCCCTTTAGCACGCTGGGGTGGCCCAGCCAGACAGAAGATCTCAAAACTTTTTACCCCACCTCCACTTTGATTACTGGCCATGATATTCTTTTTTTTTGGGTGGCACGAATGATTATGATGGGCGAGTACGTTATGGGAAGTGTTCCCTTTCAGGAAAGTTTTTTACACGGTCTGATTTACGGCAAATCTTACTGGAGAGAGGGTCAAGCGGGCGTCCATTATGTAGGAAAAGGGGAAAAAAGAACCTATGATTTAGGAGAAACCCTGCCTCAAGACGTCTATTCGAAGTGGGAAAAAATGTCCAAGTCCAAGGGAAATGTCATCGATCCTTTGGAGCTGATTGAGGAGTATGGCACGGATGCCGTGCGCTTTGCGCTTGCTTCCAGCGTAACTTATGCGCGTCAAATTGATTTAGATTTACGCCGCTTCGAAGAGTATAAGAATTTTGCGAATAAGATCTGGAATGGCGCTCGATTCGTCTTGATGAACCTCGAAGAAGAATCCTTAGAACCAGGAATCGATCGTTCTCTTCTTCAACTAGAGGACAAGTGGATTCTATCTGTTCTTAACCGGACCATCCGTGAGATCCATGAGAGTTTTGAGAGATACGCATTTGACCGCGCTGCGGCAAAAGCGTATGAGTTTTTTTGGGATGACTTCTGCTCTATCTATGTAGAGCTTACCAAGCCTATTTTATTTGGGAAAGCAGGCGATCGACATGTAAGAGCGAATAAAGAGCGACTTCTTGTCATTGTTTTACTGAGCGCTATTAGACTAATGCATCCGATTTCGCCATTTATCACGGAAGAGATTTTTTCTTTAGTGAAGAAGAAATTTCCCCACGCGAAACAAGGAACGTGTGATCCGTACACAGAAGAAGCCATAAAAGCTCTTTCCCAAGACGCTTGTATCGTATCTTCTTATCCTGTTGTGATTGCTGAAGGAGACATTGACGAGAAGATAGAAGCCTCTTTTAGCCTGATGCTTGAACTGGTCAGACATGTTCGGAATATTCGGGCTGAAATGAAGATTCCCTTACATGAAAAAACAGAGCTCTACATTGTTTCAGAATCCAACGCCGCGCAGATGGTTCAAGTCAATCAAACGATCCTTACAACGCTCACTCCGACTAGAGCCATCCATTTCGTAGGCAAAGAGCCAATATTTTTTGGTGCCAGCGCTATCATCGGAACCCTCAAACTGATGACCCCTATCCCAGAGACCTTAAAGGCCCAAGAAAAAAAGCGCCTTGAAAAGGAGCTGGAAAAATCGGAAAAAGTGCTCACATCCCTTAAAAATCAATTAGGAAACGGGGACTTTCTCTCTAAAGCACCGCCACATGTCGTAGAAAAGCTAGAGGGGCAATTCAATCAAGTGGTTCAAGAGCTAGAGGAGATCGCAGCGCGACTGAAAGAGCTGAGAAAATGAGACTCCCCTCTCCTTGCCAAATCAAAACCGAGTATCCTCTTCGAGCCCCTGAAACCATCCAACTTTTCCGTAAAACAGCCAGAGACATTTTAGAACGCAAAGATCCTCGCCTTGTCGTGATTTGCGGTCCCTGTTCGGTTCATGACTTGGCTTCCACTGTAGAATACGCCAAAAGACTCCACAGTCTTTCTAAAGAAATCGATCAGACCTTTTTTCTGATCATGCGAGTTTTTTTTGAAAAACCAAGAACACACTTAGGGTGGAAAGGTCTCCTTTACGACCCTTACCTGGACGGTTCGCATGACATTGCTGAAGGAATCCGGCAAAGTCGAGCGCTGATTTTGAAAGTGACGGAAATAGGGCTGCCTTGCGCTTCAGAACTTTTGGAACCACTCCTCGTCCCCTACTTCAATGACCTGATCACATGGGGTCTCATTGGCGCGAGAACCTCCTCTTCACAGCCGCACCGCCAGATGGCATCAGGGCTTCCTTTTCCCATCGGTTTTAAAAACAACCTGGCCGGAGACATTGAATGGGCCGTTACCGGTGTAGCTACCGCGCAAAGGAAGCACTCTCATATCGGAACGGATGAGCAAGGATATGTTTCTAAAATAGAAACACAGGGAAATCCACTGACCCATCTCGTCTTAAGAGGCTCTGAACGTTCGTCTAACTATGACGCTGGGTCCATCAATAAAGCTCTCCAAACCCTCTCAGTACACGGCCTGGAGGCCAGGCTCATGATCGACTGTTCCCATGGCAATTCGGGCAAAAATCCTGACATGCAAAAATACGCATTTGAAGACGTATGCCATCAAAGAGAAAACAACCCGGCTATTTTAGGAGTCATGCTCGAAAGCCACCTGCGCGGAGGACGACAGTCCTTAAACGACCGAGAACACCTTCAGTTTGGCCTATCGATCACCGACCCTTGTATGAGCTGGGAAGAGACCTCTTCTCTTTTACGATCTAGATCGATGAGTTTTGTCCAAAAGTGATGCTCCCAAGTCTCCACCACTTCGTCATACCCATTCACGACCTGAATGCGATACGTTAAAATTTTTCGATCCAAAAAATCATAGGCCTGATACTGCCACCTCTTCTGCACGGTGGTTACGATCTGCTCTTCACTCTGATCCCAAAAACGCACCGTTACGATAAGCCGCAGATTTTGGCAAAAAAGAGCGTTAGGAAATTTCCAAGCGACAAGCAACCTTTCTCCTAAAGAGAAACACTCCTGCCTCGGGTCTGGTGAATGTACATGCGTGGATGCCAAGAAATGGCAGTCGACCCATTCTTGCTGTACGTAAAGGTGGTCCTTATAACAGCTCATACAAAAAACGAGAACCATCACAAAACCGGCACCCCCTCTCCACATATACTCTCCTAAAAGCATTAGCGAGAATGATTTTGAAAGAAACCGATTTTCCTGTCAAAGCGCTATTGCCAAATCTTATTAAAATAATTTTATTTATTTAATTATAATGCAAATAAATATATAATATTATCAAATGATAGGATATAATTTTTTTACAGCTACTAAATCTTATATTCAATTTACTATAGAACGCTTGTGGCAGGAACCAAGCCCTCAAGAAAAATACAATCGCGCCCTAAAAAAGTGGGGTAAAGGCGAAGAACTAGGCAAGGGAGCATACGGCACTGTGTGGCATGCCTCTCCAGATCCCACTACCCAAGCACCACGAGTCATCAAAGAGCAGTTTTTGTCCGGACAACCAGAGGTCTATGCCGACTTGGCAGAAAAGGAAAGCTCGGTTTTACAAGCCATTAGCAAATGGCCTTACACCCCGCATACCGTCCGACTTCTAAACGAAGCTAAGGAGGAGCGAAAGAGGCGCGCCTATCTCTTAGAAAACGGTGGATCCAACTTATACGAGCGTTACCTATCAAAAGGGAAAAGCTCTGCAACATTAGAAGAGATTACAAGTATAACAAAGCAGGCGCTTGAATGCTTGACAATACTCCATGAAAAAATTTTTCATGGGGATATAAAACCTGAAAATCTTTTAATAACTCCTGAGGGTTACCTTCGCGTTGCTGATTTCGGCCTAGCCTGCGACAAAAGGGGGACTTCTGATATAATTTACAGCGATCCCTATAGACCCCCTGAAAACTGGGAGCCGCAGGAAAAAAGACACACAGGCCCTGCTGGCGATATCTGGGCATTGGCAATGACGATTTATGAGCTCGTTACAGGGCTGCTACTTATTCCAGCAGAAATCAGTGAGCAAAAAAGGATCCTACTATATCAGGATAAATTGCAGCTAGAGGGGCTTCCTCAAACAGGGAAGCGGAGCCTTCGCAAACGGAAGATCACCACTTTCGACGAAGAGATACGTAACGTGCTAGGCCACAAAAAGGAACAGGTTGAGAGCCTGATTGACCTTTTACGGAAAATGCTCACATTTCATCCGAAGGAACGATGGACAGCAGCCGAGGCTCTCCAGCATCCTTTTTTCACACGTTTTTCAGATGACCTTGCCTTAAAGATTGACCATGATCCACGGTCTCCCCCGATCACAATGCTCATTCAAGACAAGGACAATCCCAACAATCAATGGACTATCCGCTTGCCTAACCTGCAGTCTTGCTTTCATTTGAAAAAAGCCAAGTCATTTCAAATTACACTATGGACAGAGAACAAGTCGCAGAGCTACGAAACAACGATACAGGACCAGTCTACTTTTATCTATGATCGCTCACTATCCAGACTTTGCTCCCTCTCCCCACTACCACCGGAAGACACCGCAAGCAGCTCTACTGAAATCGCGCCTTCAGGGAAAAGAAAACTCGGCTCTTTCCAATCATCATAAGGAGAAAAATCCAAGAATCGGCTATCCTCCTTCGCATGAATTCTCCCAAAAGCGTTGCTGCCGTTCTCTTGTCTTCTGAAAGAAAAGAAGTGCTTCTTATCAAACGACGAGATGTTCCTGTATGGGTTCTCCCCGGAGGTGGGATAGACCCTGGTGAACTGCCTGAGAGGGCCATAGAAAGGGAGGTTTTAGAAGAAACCGGCTTTACGGTGAAGGTGGCACGGCTCGTAGGCGATTATTTGCCGATCAACCGCCTCTCTAAAAGAACGCATCTTTATGAATGCATTCCCCTTTTACACCGCGCTCCATACCCTTCCCCAGGCGGAAAGGATATGGAGCGCGGTATAGGAAAACTCGCCCCTAACAAAGAAACGTTAGCCGTTGCGTTTTTTTCCATCTATCAGCTGCCCCCCATGCCCCCCCCCTACTTAGAATGGATCCAAGATGCCCTTCTCAATGCCCCCCCTGTACAAAAAAAACTGCTGTCAATATCCTATAAGAACCTCATCAAAAATTTGATCTTGCATCCCATCTTAGTACTTCGATTTTTACTCGCCAGAATAGGCTGTGCGATAAACTCAAACTAAGAACTGTTAAGAAACAGCCACCAACTAGATTAAAATTAGTTTAATATATAGAATTATATTATGCATTAATATACAATATGTAAAATGAATAAAATTCCATTAATTATAAACCGTACAGATTTACCTGAATACAATCCTTTTATTGTAGATGCCGTAGAGATGCCGCAGATCGGCCCCAAACATTCCTACGATGACATCCTAAACACTTGGGGTGGCAGGGGCGAAAAGCTAAGCTCTGGTCAGTACGGCACTGTGTATCGTGTCAAAAGAAGCCATCCTAACGAACCACAACGAGTGATTAAAGAACAGTGCTTTAAGAGAAAAAGACAATATCTGCATCACATACCGGAGAACGAAAGGAAAGTTTTGGAAAACTGCAACACCGTCCCGCATATTGTCCAGCTCGTGGACTCAGTTACGGAACAAAAGAAGAAAATGCCGTGGAGGTATGCCAACCTCCTAGAAGACGGAGGCACCGACTTATACAAGCATTACCTCTCGCCAGGGGCAAGTCCCGCAACCATACAAGACATTATACGCATAACAAAACAACTGCTTGAATGCTTTCAAATATTCCATGGATTCTGGCTACATGGAGATATCAAGCCTAGAAACATTTTAATCAATGAAAAGGGTCACGTTCAGGTGGCAGATTTAGGTTTAGTCGCTAATAGCACAGGGACTGCTGAAGTAGTGCATGCCGAAGCCTATCGCCCGCCTGAAACCTGGAAGCCGCAAGGAAACAGACACACGGGGACTTCTGGCGATATGTGGGCAATTGGCGTGACCATTTATGAGCTCATGACAGGGGAGCTACTTTTCCCAAACTGTACTAAGGCCGCAAGGACACAGGTATATAGAGACAAACTGGGTGAACTTCCTCCAATAATAATACAGAACAACAAACAGACACTTGTCCCTTTTGAAGAAGATATACGTAACAAGTGGGGAAACAATAACCAGCAAGTGGAAAGCTTGATTCATCTTGTACAAAAGATGCTCAAGCTTGAGCCGGAATCACGCATTACCGCAGCCGCAGCTCTACAAGATCCGTTGTTTACACGCTATTCGGATGACATCGCCTTGAAAATCGACTGTGCACCACCCGATCTACCTCCAATCACAATGCACATCGAAGACGAGGCAGATCCGTGCAACCAATTGACTCTCCGCTTGCCCCATTCTGAGTTTTGTTTTCATCTAAAAAAATCTTCGAAACCCTTTCATATTCGATTAACATCGGATAACGGCGAAGAATACAAGGGCACGCACCACCTAGAAAACAATTTTATTGTAACATATACTCGACTACCCGAACCTACTATCTTGGCCTACCGACCACAGCCTATCATAGAAAGCAGCCCTAGGGCAGCCTCTCCGATACTCCCGCTAATCCCCCCCTGCGAAGCCAGACCTAACAACGCACTATTGTAATAAAAGTTCTCTTCCTGTAGTTCCTGCCGGCTCCATAAGAGTTTTATGGGTGTTCGATGAATTTCCGCAGGACACATTAAAATGTTTTTTATACCTACAATTATAAGATCTATAAATCTACAATATCTGCAATGAATTTAACGCCCAACTACCTAAGCTCCTACGATGCAGTTCTACAAAGCTGGCGGCCGCTAGGTCTCATAGGCAGAGGCACATACGGCTACGTGTATCGTTCCGGCTGCCTTTTTAACGAACAGCCACTAGTTATTAAAGAGCAGTACGCGAAGGACGCTCAAGAGGCGTGTACAGCGGCTAATGAACGGACCCTTTTGCACGGCTGCTGCGACTGGCCATTGATTCCGCATACTGTTCGAGTCGTGGCCTCAATAGCGGAAGAACGTATAGACGGGCTGTGTAGGTATGCGAACCTCTTAGAAGACGGTCGCCGCGACTTAGAGAAACACTACCTGTCGCAAGAGGCAAGCCCTGCAACACTAAAAGATATTCTATGTATCTTCAGACAAGCATTGGAAGCATTGGAAGTCTTCCATCTCAACTGGCTACATGGAGATATCGCACCTCCAAATATGCTGTGGAATCCAGTAACACGTCACCTTAAGCTCTGTGATTTCGGTCTAGCCGCTAATAAAGAAGGAACTACTCAAGTAGTGTACCGCCCCCTGTATCGTCCGCCTGAAACCTGGCAGCGAAAAAACATAAGACGCACGGGCACCCCTGGCGATATATGGGCGCTGGCCATGACGATTTGCCATCTCATTCTAAAAAGGAGGTTACCCACCTCCCTAGGTAGAGATAAAAACGCACGGCTGCAGGCATATCGACACACATTACAACTGGATGATCTTCCTCCGGAAGAAGGGACAAATAGCAGTCCAAAGAAACCCCAATCTGTGTATGAAAAAATACGCCAGAAGTTAGGGTACAACGACCAGAAAGTTGAAGGTTTGATTGATCTTTTACAGAAGATGTTCAAGTTTCAGCCGGCATCACGCATTACCGCAGCCAATGCCCTACAACATCCGTTGTTTACAAAGCTTTCAGACGACATTGTCTTGCACATCGACTATGCACAAGATCTTCCCCCGATCCAAATGCACATCAGAGACCGGGATGATTTGCAAAACAACTTGACTCTTCACTTACCCAATTTGCATTCTTGCTTTCACCTCAAAAACCCCCAGAGAAACTTCGAAGTTCAAATATTGGATAGCCAGCAGAAAATGTACGTGTGCGAACCCCTTCTAGAAAACCATGATACTGTGACGTATACATCATCCACACCGGGCCCTACCATTTGGGCCTATCCGCTACAAGGTGTGACGGGAAGCTCTTCTCAAAACACATCGTCAAGTAGCTCTAAAGTGGTCTCTCCGATGCTCCCTCTGACTCCTCCTCCAATATTGCCTCTACGGCAAAACGGGAAAAGGAAGTTCCAATTTGGTAATAGATGACGAGCACGGTCGCTTTTCAGGCTAAGATTGACGCATGGGGGAAACTGGGTTCAGAGCTCAATCGTGGCGCATATGGAATAGTCTATAATGTCCCTCGGTCAGGGCTTGTTTGTAAAATTCAATATACACAAGACGAGAAAAAACGTACACAGGCTCAAAGAGAGCTAGCCTATCTATGCTTCTTAAACCAGTCGCAAGTTCCTCATGTGCCTCAGCAGATTGATAGCCTGCATGAGAGAAGAAGATCTATATCTTGGCAAACAAATGAAGGGGTAGACTTATATACGCGATATGTGCGACCACAGCAACCTCCGTCCCTTGATGTAATGCGACTCATTGCCCGACAGCTTTTCGAGACGCTCTACTGTTCTCCCTTCCTTCATCTAGATATTAAACCGGGTAACTGTGCCATCCGAAACTGCGCGGTTTCCCTCCTTGACTGGGGCTTTGCAAAGCTTCTAAACGATAAAGGGCAGGTCAAAGAACATTCCTGCTGCTATACCCGTCCCTATCGGCCGCCGGAGGTAGTGCTCGAGCAGATTCCGCTAACTAAGGCTGCAGATATATGGGCCTTGGCGTGTACTCTCTACGAATTGCTTGCAGGAAAACCTCTCTTTCCCTATTACGATAGCCCCACAGATACCAACCGTACGAAAGATCAAAAAGACTTACAACAGTTTTTGGATCAGTATTATAGCCTGGTCGACCCATTCGATTACGATGCAATACCAAAAGAATTTAGGAAGCCCATTCAACTGTTACAGAAAAGTTGCCCAGACCAAAAATCACACGCGCCATTCCAGCAATTGACAAAGAGAATAACGGAAGCCATTCACAAATCTCTCCAAGCTTTTCCCAACAACAGCAACCAAGCCGAGGATTTCCATGATCTTCTCCAAAAGATGCTACAATTCAATCCTGCAAAAAGAATAACGGCTGAACAAGCGCTTAACCATCCATTTTTCACTAAAGGAAGACGTGATGTCCTGTTCTCCTTAGGGGTACACCCGCAGTGTACACACCTCTTCCTGCGAGTAGAAGACGCAGCGCAACGGGTCCTACATGATATTTCACTATATCGTCTAACCCCCTGCTATCACCTGCCTCGCCAGCGGAAGCCTTACCTCTTTACGCTTTATGATCCGTGGCTTCAAACAACCATTACCAAAAGGCCAATCTGCATCCAGTGGCCTATTGATATAGTGATCGAGGGAAAAGGGCTAGTAGACAACCCAGTCATCAAGTATTGCAACAAAAGAAGCCCCTAGAAAGGAGGGGCTTTTAGCATTACATGAGAAGTAGGGCAAAAACAAAGGCAAAAAGCGCAAAAGACTCAACAATTCCAAGGGCAGCGATGGTCTTCCCATAGACCGCCGGCTGCTTGGCCGAAGCTTGAATAGCGGTGACAGCGCATTTTCCTTGAAAGATTGAAGAAGTCATAATCGCCAGCCCCACAAAAAGGCCGATACCCACTCCGCTCAAGGGTGCGAGCGTACCTGCTCGAATCGCCCCCCGCATGACAATCATTAAGATAAAGCCATAAATCGACTGAGAAGAGGGAATCGCAGAGAGCGCGATGAATTTACCATGCCCTTCATCAACGCGTGTCATCACAGCATGAGAGGCCATCCCGGCAATGCCACAGCCGATGGAGCTGCCTAAACACCCCAGTCCCATCACAATGGCAGGTCCAATCATTTCATAATCCATAGTGTTTTCTATCTCCTATTTAACTTTGCGAATACGTAAAGGGTTAAAAAGATGCCCTCCACCTTCAAAACTATAGTGGTACCATTCTAAAAAATTCAGACGCAAACCATGGATTGCCCCTGACATCACTGCAAGGGTCAGAGTGGTAAGATGTCCAGATAGAATGATAAAAAATCCTCCAAGCATCCCCACACTGATCCCTAAATCATTAAACGTCGATGCCATAATCATCCCAGCCAGGGCAAGAGCATAAAGACGTAAATAAGAAAGAACATCTGCAAAGACTTGGATTGCATTGGTCAGTTCATGGAGCGAGCCCCACTTTTTTTTCATCAAAAGCGAAATCACAAAAACAACAATCAAACCGCCATAAAGAAGCTGTGGTCCTACAAAATATGCGGCCGGCTTGGAGATCACTCCCAAAAAATTTAACAATGAAGTGGCCTCCAAAAAAGAAGGGAAGTAGAGATACCCGCCTACCATGAATAAGATCCAGCCAATCCCCGTCCAGTTACGCGCCATATACCGACAAAAAGACAGCGAAATGTGAACCATCCCAACAAAAAGGGACAGTTCAAGCAAAATACTGTCATAAAAATCGGACAGCCCCTCATAAACCACTTTCCCATCAACAGTGTGTTCCGTATTGACGAGAAACGCATGTCCATTTTTGGCTTCAGCTGCCTTAGGAAACCGCGCGACGTATTCTTGGTACACATCATCTTTTTTCTCTAAGTGATACTCCGCTTTTTGCGTGGCTAAATAATGGAGAAAAGAAAATCTTCGATAGGGATTATTGGGCCCTATTTCCATGCCAAAAAAAGACGCTGTCATAACTCCCCAAACAATACAGCACGTCGAAAGAATCAAAATCAGCTTGATGAAGCGTCTAATAGCCCCCCCAGCCCGTTTCATTTTCCACTTTAAAAAAAGCCCGATCAATAAATAGATCAGTCCATATCCTGCATCCGCGATAATCATGGAAAAAAAGAGGGCAAAAAAAACAAGAACCCATAAAGAGGGATCCTTATCCGTCCAAGCAGGGGTATCGTAGACATGGACAAGATCCTCTCCTAATTTGCCCACGCCCTTATTTTCTTGGCACGTCGGAATCTTATCTTTTTTTTCAATCGCGATCTCTTCTGCGTGAATATCGAGGCGGCTGAGCAAACCTTGCAGGGATTTGAGTTTCGTCTTTGGCACCCACGCTTCAATAGCAAAAAGATCATCGAGAGGGCTTGACGCATCGTGCTTAGCGAGATTTAAGTCATATGCATTGAGATCATCGAGAAGGCCGTTCTGTAGATAGGGTAAAGCACTGGCGCTTTCATGAATCTCTTTTTCGACGTGAAGAATCTCTTGATCGCAGCTCTTCAGCCTCTCCCGCAGCTCACCCACGGGGCGGTCAATAAGGATTTCGATCATTTTAGGATATTTCATCGGCTCTTTGGCGATCGAGAGAAAGTAGGCAAGATCATATTCTCTTCCTATGTAAATCACCTCTGGTGGAAGAGGCATTTTTTGCATAAGATCGCTCTTCATGCAGAAAAACTGCATCACCCGCTTCCCCTCACGATAAATAGTCTCAATATCCTGCTTGGAAAAATTTCCAAACGCAGCAATCCTGGCAATTTCTGCCTGAAGTACCCTTTTTTCCTCTATAAGTCTTTCCAGTTCTTCATTCCACTGAACGATTTGCTGAGAAAGAGCCAGAGGATGAAGGGTTGTTTCATAAGATTCGCTGGAAGAAGTAGTGTGCATACGGGCAATTTTGATCGCTGAAAGAATCGTTTTGGCATCTTTTGGCATGTCCAAAGCTTTTTTGTGTGAAAGCCCTATAAACTCCATAAAGCCTGCCCGCTGGGCCAGAGCAAAAAAACGATCCATCTCTTTTTTAGGGCCTAAGAGGAGATATTTATGCAGCTGAACGATCATCTTTTAAGCCCCTCGTAAAAAGATTTTTTTCTTTGCCACTTTTGCTTGAGCCACTGCAGAAAGCTGTTGATCTCCCAAAAAAATCTTGATCTTCTTGATATTTTCCTGCGCCCTTGGAATCAGCACTTTTTCAAAAAGATTCACACGAATCGAAACCTCTCTTAGCTCTTTTTCTAGCGATCTTTTTTTCTCTTCCGCAACGTTCATTTTTTCTCGCGCTGTAACGAGTTCTCTTAAGAACGCACTCGCCCCTTCTGTCCAAGGAGGCGTGTCAAAAAGAAAATATTCAGGCTCTCGAAAAACGACCTTTTGAAAAATGGGGATCTCCACCCCTGCAATATTTTCATAGCTCTTCTTTACATGCAGAACATCCGCATATTCCACGAGATTAACAGTCACCTTTTCCAATAAAAAAGGAGAAAAACCCTCCACACGAACCCAAGCTGTTCTCCATTCTTCTGTAAGGCTTTGGATTTCCGCTGCAGCCATCCCCACTTCAAACTGAAGCATCGCTTTTTTTAGCTGCAAGGTGGGAAGATAACGCAAAAATTGCACAAAGCGCGTTTGTTGGGACCGAAGCTCATTCTTTGTCAGTTTGAGCGTCAATGGGACTCCTTCGGCCAATATTTATCCGCGATCTGCTTTTTCACCCCAATTTCTTCCAGCTCAAAGCACTCCGCAAGGGTGAGCCAACCCAAATCCAATGCCTCTTCAAGACGAAGGTTCACCTGCAAATTCATCATCCTTTCTTCAAAAAAAAACGAATAGCGAAGGAGTTTTTCATCCCACCTGGACAGGCGAAAGCCCATTCCTTGCCGTTCCCGGGCTTGTTTCGAGTCCGCATAAAGACGAATCATAGTATTTGCCAGTTCTCCATGGTCTTCTCTCGTCACTTTTCCAATGACCTGCTGTTTTAATCTCGAAAGGGAACCAAAAGGATCTATGGCTCCACCATGGAGGTAAAATTGCCCTTCTGTGATATATCCAGTGTTATCTGGAATCGGGTGGGTTACATCCCCTCCAGGCATAGTCGTAACGGAAAGGATGGTAATGGAGCCCGCCCCATCGATGTCCACTGCCTTTTCATATCTTGCGGCCAAATCGGAATAGAGAGACCCCGGGTAACCCCGGTTGGACGGAATCTGATCCATGGTGATGGCAATCTCTTTCAACGCATCAGCAAACGCCGTCATATCCGTAAAAAGAACAAGCACATCTTTCCCCTCAAGAGCGAATTTTTCCGCTACAGATAAAGCCATATCAGGCACTAGAACGCACTCTACTGCCGGATCTGTCGCCTGATGGATGAACATCACAGTGCGCTCGATCGAACCTGCCCTTTCAGCATTCTCGATGAAAGCCTGATAGTCGTCAAAACGGAGCCCCATACCTGCAATGACCACAACGTCTGCATCTGTTTGGTTCGCAATCCGCATGAGAAGTGGATTATAAGGTTCTCCTGCAACGGAAAAAATGGGGATCTTCTGAGACTTAACGAGACAGTTAAAGACATCGATCATGGGGATATTGGTCCTGACGAGTTCTCTCGGAATCACCCTTTTGGTTGGATTGAAAGAGGGCTGGCCAATATTCACCTCCTCTCCAAGGATCTCAGGACCTCCGTCAATGGGCTCCCCAGCTCCACTTAGCCGCCTGCCAAGAAGAGTGTCAGAAAACGTGGCCCGAATTTGCCTATTTAAAAAAATCACCTGATCCCCCGTTGAAATCCCCCTCGTATCTTCAAAGACTTGGAGGGTCACAAGGCCCTCATCAAAACGGAGCACAGAGGCAAGGGTCGTCGTTCCATTTCGCTTTTCCACGCGCGCAACTTCCCCAAGAGAAACTCCCTCCGCCTCAACCGAAATTAAGTTTCCCCGCATATCGACAATGCGATCGTAAGCTTTTCTCATAAGAGGACATCCATAGGTTTAAGTTTTGTTTCTACAGCCGCTATTGCATCATGATATTTTTGCGTATGGAAAGGCAAAAAGTTAATATTTTTCAGTTCATTCTGTAGAGTGAGAAAAAAGCTCCTCGCTGCATCATGGGCATCAAAGAGAAATTTGCCTTCAAAAACCTTCTGGATGAGGCGAAACATCTCGATCTGCCTTTCAAGAGAACAGTAGGCATCTTCTTTATCAAAGGCATTCTGCTGGAGGTAAGAAAACTCATAGAGCTCTGACTTTAAATAGAGGATCATGTCTTCCATAGCTACCCCTTCTTCGCCCACTACCTCCATGCGCTTGCCGATCTCATCCCCTTTCCGAAGAATTTTGGAGGCTACTTCCACCTTCTCCTTCCATTTAGGAAGCCTGCGACTGAGCTCACCACTTACTTCTCCTAGATATTTTGTCCAGGAAATCAGCGGATCGATAGCAGGGTACCTCCGCGCATCTGAGCGCGTACGGGAAAGCCCATGGAAAGCTCCCACAATCGAAAGCGAGGCTTGGGTCACAGGCTCCTCAAAATTCCCTCCAGCGGGTGACACGCTTCCGCCAATTGTTAACGAGCCTTTTCCTCCATCTTTGAGCTCGATGACACCAGAACGTTCATAAAACGCTGAAATCCTCGAAGCCAGATAGGCGGGAAAAGCCTCCTCCCCTGGAATTTCTTCCAACCGGCCCGACATCTCGCGCATAGCCTGCGCCCATCGAGAAGTAGAATCTGCGAGTAGTAAGACGTCGAAACCCATCTGCCGATAATATTCAGCAATCGCAGCGCCCATATATACAGACGCCTCTCGAGCCGCTACTGGCATCGAAGAGGTATTGCAGATCATCACGGTTCGCTTCATTAAAGACTCATTCGTATGTGGATCGATCAACTGGGGAAACGTCCTCAGAACTTCCACCACTTCTCCTGCCCTTTCACCGCAAGCGACAATCACAACAATATCGACATCCGCGTATTTAGATAGATGATGCTGTATCACAGTTTTCCCCGCCCCAAAAGGTCCTGGAGAGCAAAACGTCCCCCCCTTAACAACAGGAAACTGCGTATCCAAAATCCTCAGCCCCGTCTCCATCATCTGAGAGGCACGTACTTTCTTTCCCTCGATAAGAGGCGCTTTAACAGGCCACTTTTGGCACATCGTAAATTCGAGAACATTGCCCTTTTCACCTTCCCCAGAGGCTATAACCGCGTCAATGGTAAATGCGCCTGATTTTGCGACATGCGTAATCTTAACCTTCCCAATCTGAGAAAAAGGCACCATGATTTTATGTTGGAACCTCCCCTCCAACACAGTTCCAATCACATCCCCTCTTTGAAGGATATCGCCAGCCTTGGCTACAGACTGAAAGTCCCAATGCTTGCCCCGGTCTAATGGAGGAAGATACACACCTCTTGAAAGATAAACACCCGTTTCCAAAGCTACCTTTTCTAAGGGATTTTGCAGACCATCGAAAATCATCGTGAGAAGGCCCGGACCTAACTCTGCCTCTAACAAATGACCATCAAAGCACACAGAAGTACCCAGCTTGATCCCATGGGTATCTTCAAAAACCTGTACCTTTGCTTCCTTGTCTGCAATTTCAATGACTTCTGCAAGAAGCGCGCCTTCCTTGAGCATCACCCGGGCCACTTCACCCTGTCGAATCGCTCCTTCAAAGCGAACATGTAGTAAGTTTCCAAAAGCTTGTACGACAATTCCTGTGCTTTTACTCATATTGCCTTAATTGCTCCATTCCCTTTTCAACATTTTGCATGGTTAACGTTTCTGCGATCAGCAAACGAGCAGCGTAAGCCAAAACGCGATCGATACTAAAATCTTGCGGCTGTTCAACTTCTACTATGTGTTTAAACCGAACCTCTAAGATCGCACGGTTCAACTCCTTTGGATCTTCGCTGTAGAGGTCAAACAATAGTTTTACTTCTTCATAGTCTCGAGGCGGGGTAAATTCTAGGGCATCTTTTTGCGCTAAAATGTACGCTACAAGAGGGTCATACGGGTCTTCAAACTGCATCTCGCGGATCAGATCCTTGTTCGTTTTTTTGGCCCTAAGAGCTACAAGAATCAAGGAAAGTTCTCTTTCAAACCGATAATATTCTCGTAAAAATCCGCCTAATGTTTCCTCTGCCTCTCGATAAAGTGATGAGTAAAGAGAAGAAAAATAGCGGAGGCGATCCTCGGTGGTTTCATATCTGTCTAGATAATCTATTAAAAACTCAGGAAGATCTTGTTTCACCAAGAGTTCTTCCTCCAATTCCTTTACTTTCCACTGTCCACGGTCATCTAACGGAGCTCCCAGCCAAAACGCACGGATATTGTAAAGATCGATCGGCCTTAAAAGTCGGTCAAAGTGGCGCCAATCCCTTGGAGTTAAGTTCATGAGGAGCATCTCCTTAAGATCCTTAAAAGAAAGACTGGGTGTTGCCTCTAATGTTAAAGGGGGGAAAGCAGAAATGAGAAAATAATATTGCGTCATCTTTATACGTTAAATAGGAGATCTCTTAAGTCTTTCCGTATGTATTGGGCAATCAACTCGCGCACCGCTAAGTCCGAGATATCGATAGTAATTTCCCTTTCTTTGAACTGAATGCGCACGCCTCCCGCGATATCAGACCCAACAACAGTCTGATGTTCAAGGCGTTCCAAAACTTTTTTAGCAAGCAGCTCGTTAATCATTCGGGGACTTATGGTTTTTGGGATGGAGGCGATAAAATCCTCTTCAATCCCCTCTTCTTCCATCGTCTTCACCAAGCTATTGATGAGGTTTGCGATCAGTTTTGGGTCTGACATTTCTTTGCGGACAAGAGAAGAAAGCTCAGAGCTGAAAAGATCCCTTTCGATTTTCTGTTTCAAGGCCTCGATCCCTTGTCTGCAAGCGAGATTTAACGATGCATGAAAGACCCTTTTTCGCTCTTCCATTTCCTTTTCAGCAGCTTCGATCAGGAGAACGGCTCTAGTTTTAGCCTCTTCGACAATGCCAGACGCTTGGATATGAGCATTTTCCACAATCTCGCGGGCCTCTTGCTTAGCAGGCTCGAGAGTTTCTTTTCGAAGGGTATCGCAAATTTTCTGAATCCTATCTTTTCCTGTTTCCAATCCTTTCATCGAGGCTCCCAAGTTCTTCACGGTATGTTACACGGCTTGAACTTTTTTCGCTCCTATCTTTTCGTAGAGTAAAAAAAATATAAAAAAAAATTATACAACAGTGTACAAGTAGGATTATGGCACTTTGTAGATACCGTCTTAGAAAAAAGGAGAAAAAATGAAAAAATTCACAATCTATTTAACCGCAGCCGCTTTACTCGCAAGCAATGGAGCGTATGCTCAGACCCAAGGCAACGGAGCCGCAGCGGGGAGCTATAGTGCAAGTAATTTTGCTTGGGGCATCGGTCTTGCCGCCCTTGTTGTCATTGGGGTTGTGGTTGGGATTACAGCTGGCGCTGCGGCGAGCAACTCATCCAGCGTTTCCCACTAACGCAGAATCAGGCATTGTAGAGATGAAAAGGCTGATCTTGTGTCTATTATGCCTATCGATAGTGAATACGGCTTTCCCCCAGGAAAACCGAGAAGCCCGCCGCTGTCGGCGCGGCCAAGCTGCTGGATATGCGACTCGGGATGCGACAGTCCTTTCCATGATGGGTTGGGGCCTTGCAATGGCTGTTGGAATCGCAGCCATTACAGGGCTCATTGATAATGATAAAGCACCTTCTTCGAGCAATGCAAATGGTAACAACAACCACTCTTAGAGGGTATTGACTCATGGTCTTTTTGTTTTTCTTGGCCTCCCAAATATTTGCCAGCCACTGCTATTTTGTTCCTCCCACCGACTGGGAACCAGCAAAACCAAAAAATCCCTCTCCCTACGTGAAAATTGCCTTTCTGGGCAATGGGACTACGGAGTTTCGGCCGTCTATTAATCTAGCTGTGGAAGAGGTCGATGTTGGCTTAAAGGAATATGTCAAAACGGTCAAAGGATTGCATGTACAAGACCCGCAGGCAAAAGTGCGAGATTTAGGGAAATTTTCTATGAAAGGCGGAGATGGGCAATTGTTAGAAATCTCCAATGTTTCCCAATTTGGAAATATAAAACTTTTACAGGCGATCTTAGTCAAGAATAACCTAGCGTATATTCTTACCTCAGCATCGTTGAAAGAGGAGTTTGCCAAGTTTCAAAGCGCCTTGATCCAATCTTTGGCTTCTTTGAATATCATAGAAAACATTTGGACCCCTATTGAAGATCCCGATGCTAGAAACCTAGTGGAAGCGCTTTTTCAGTCTCTAGAAACAGGAGGGGAAGCAGCATGGACGCAATTTCAGAAGAAGATCGTCTCTATTCAAACACTTGGGGCCTACTGGCAATTTTGTGCATTAGAGGAAGGAAAACAAAAGTTTTATAAAGAACAATGAAAATCATTTCCCTCATTCTCCTTATAGCCCTTCCACACCTGCATGCGCAAAATACGGGAAGCGAGGCTATTGAAACGGTAAAGATCGCGGCAAGCAATGAATGGCCTAACTGGGTCTTTGCAGGCAGTGCTCTTCTTACGGCGACAGGGGCAATTTTAGCTGTGTCATTGCAAAATGGTGAAAAAGTTCAAAATACTTCTCACTAGCTTATGTGTGAGCGGATGCATGACTAGCAGCAGCTGGTCTTCCAACGCGCTCGCAACAGGGCATGAACTCTATGATTTTTCACGTCTTCGATACATCTCTAACACCCCCCATTGTCCGCTCCATTTCGAAATAATCAAGATGCAAGATAAAATTATTGGTCTGATTAGCTTAGAAAGATTTCATTTTACTCACACTGAAACCGTTCTAGTAACAATCAAAGTGGATGATGTTCTCTTTGAAGAGGCGGCACCTGTTCACGAAGGAGGGATGCGCCTTTCTTTATCGGAAGAGAATACACGCCACCTGATTCGGGCCTTGCAAGAAGGAAAGCATGTCTGTATTCTGGCAGATGGATTTGAAGAAGTATTGGAGCCGAGTCAATTTTCCAGCTCTTTTTCTCAGTTTATGGGTGAGAAGACGCCTATAAAATGAAGGATTATTGTTTCCAAACTATTTTGAAAGGATTATCGCGATGAAAAACCAACTCGATCAATTAAAGGAGATGACAATAGTTGTCGCAGATACTGGCGACTTTGAGTCCCTGAAAGCATACCATCCCACAGACTCTACGACGAACCCATCCCTTATTCTTGCGGCTACAGAACAAGAGCAGTATAAACATCTCTTGGATGAAGCAATTGGGTATGGGAAGAAGAAAGGCGGCAGCCATCCTCTGTACCATATTCTCGACAAGGTCTTTGTCAATTTCGGGCTGGAAATTTTAAAAATTGTGCCGGGGAGAGTTTCTACCGAGGTCGATGCGCGCTACTCTTTTGATGTGGAAGGGTCGATCCAAAAGGCAAAAAATATTATTTCCCTGTATGAGCGTGCGGGGATAGATCGGGGACGCATTTTGATTAAACTGGCTTCTACCTGGGAGGGGGTTCTTGCAGCAAAGCGCTTGGAGAAAGAGGGCATCCACTGCAACATGACGCTTCTTTTTAGCTTACCCCAAGCAATAGCCTGTGCAGAAGCAAAAGCGACCCTCATTTCTCCTTTTGTGGGGCGTATTCTCGATTGGTATAAGAAGGCAGAAAAAAAGGAATATTATCCGCCTGCTGAAGACCCTGGAGTAAAATCGGTTACAACCATTTATCACTATTACAAAAAATTCGACTACACAACGCAAATCATGGGGGCTTCTTTTCGCAATAAGGAAGAAATTTTGGAGCTTGCAGGTTGCGATCTTCTGACGATTGCTCCTCCACTTCTAGAAGAGCTCAAAGGAAATACCAGCCTAGTTTCTCGAAAACTTGAGCCCGTGAAGGCCAAAGCGTCTCCTATTGAAAAGATCAAAATCGATGAGATGGCCTTTCGCTATCTCATCAATGATGATGCGATGGCTACAGAAAAACTTGCTGAGGGGATCCGAAAATTTGCTCACGACATCATCAAACTTGAAAAAAGAATCCGTGTACAACTGTAAGGGTCTATGTTCCGTTTTTTTAAAAAAATTCTCTCACCTTTTGCAAAAAAAATCAGGGATCTTTTTTCAAAAGTTCCTGATGATTCGACATTTGAGCATTTGGAACAGATTTTTTACGAAGCGGATCTAGGGGCTAAAACGTCGGCCGATTTAGTGGATAAGATTCGAGGTATCTGTAAAAAAAACCCGAAG
The DNA here is from genome assembly GCA_001796285.1 of Chlamydiae bacterium RIFCSPLOWO2_12_FULL_45_20. Taxonomy (GTDB): domain Bacteria; phylum Chlamydiota; class Chlamydiia; order Chlamydiales; family SM23-39; genus REEB52. The sequence goes on along the minus strand of MGMD01000002.1, from coordinate 104,847 downwards.
ATTGGCACAGAAGCCATCCTGGCCTTTGTGAAAAAAGAACTCCTCAGTGGGATAGTAACGCACGCCACTGCTCTTAAAAACCCGCATGTGATCCTCATGGTCGGGGTCAATGGGAGTGGGAAAACGACCAGCTTAGCCAAACTTGCCTCCCATTACATTCGGGAGGGGAAGAAAGTTTTGATTGCCGCGGGGGATACTTTTAGAGCAGCCGCGATTGAACAGCTAGAAAACTGGGCAAAAAAAATCGGCGCAGAGTTTGTTAAAAGCCAGCCGAATGCGAATCCAAGCGGAGTTGCCTTTGATGCGATTGCCGCAGCAAAAGCCAGAGGAATTGATATCGTTTTGATTGACACAGCTGGCAGACTACAAACCAAAACGGATCTCATGCATGAACTGGCCAAAATCAGGAAGGTTTGTCAAAAACAGATCCCTGAAGCTCCTCATGAAACGCTTTTTGTCGTCGATGCAACGATTGGACAAAACGCTATCGATCAGGCAAAAACCTTCCATGCATTCACCCCCATTACTGGCATCATCCTGACCAAATTAGACGGCTCTGCAAAAGGCGGGATTGCGATCGCAATGCAAAAGGAACTACAAGTCCCGATTTTGTGGATTGGTACTGGGGAACGGGAAGAAGATCTACTCCCCTTTGACCCTGAACGCTACGTATCAGACCTACTTATGTAAGAAACTGTTTGGCCGGCTGCAGTTTTGCCAAACCGAGCTTCTTCGTCGCCCCACTCCTATTGGGAATGGGTGCTTTTTTCACTCACACAAACTTGCCTTCATGGCCAGAGCTAAACATAGCCTTATACCATTTGCGAGAAATAAATTCATAAATTAGGGCCGTATAACATGTCATCTTTGAACGATCCTTTCTTGCTCATGTTTAAAAACATGAGCTGCAAAACGACCATTCAAATCTGCCACGTTACCCAGCCCTAATTTATGAATTTATTTCTCGCAAATGGTATTACTTTCGAAGGCAGAGAGGAGAACGACCCCCTCCCCGCACGCTGCGTGATCAAGACTCTCCCGAAGCATCAAGATAACCCAATCACTTCCACTTCTGAATTGAAATCGATTTCGAGGTCTTCGGCACTTTTCGCATCGATGAATCGATTCACCCGCTTATGATATTCGTAGCCTGTGCCCCCTGGGATCATGTGACCCATGATGAGGTTCGCCTTGATATCGAGAAGGTAATCTGTTTTGCTTTCCGATGCAGCTTCCGTAAGAACTCTTGTCGTTTCCTGGAATGAAGCGGCTGAAACAAAAGACTCTGTGCCAAGAGAAGCGCGAGTAATTCCAAGAAGCACAGGAGCTGCAGAGGCTGGTTTTCCACCCTCCTCCATGGTCTTCCGGTTCTGCTCATGAAAGGTCTTTTTATCCACATCTTCCCCGTGAAGGAAAGTCGTGTCACCTGGATCTGTAATCCGAACCTTTTGAAGCATTTGCCGGACGATAATCTCCACGTGCTTATCATTGATATCTACACCTTGGAGGCGGTATACTTCCTGCACTTGGTTGACAAGATATTTTTGAAGCTCACGCACACCGCAGATGTCCAAGATCTCCTGAGAGACGACAAGGCCTTCTGTGAGCTGCTGGCCTTTTACAACATTGTCCCCTTTTTGAACGATCAAGTGCTTTGTGAGAGGAATTAAGTGCTCTTCCTCCATACTTGTGACTTCGTCTCGGACAATAACAATCCGCTTATTCTTCTGCACATCGCGAAAGTCCACAACACCGTCGATTTTAGCGATTTCCGCTGCATCTTTGGGTTTTCTCGCTTCAAAAAGCTCTGCAACACGAGGAAGTCCCCCAGTGATATCCTTAGTTTTGATCGCCCCTCTGGGCAACTTAGCCAGAATCATACCTGCAGAGACATACTGACCTTCTTTCATCGAGATAACGGCTCCAGATGGAATCGCATAGGTACCAATCAGTTCGCTATACTCAGAGTCTGAGTAGATAGCAATCTGAGGATGGAGTTCTCCTCGGTGCTGCTTTACGATGAGCTCCACTTGGCCCGTTTGTTTATTGACCTCTTTTTGGGTAGAAATCCCCTCAACAAGATCCTCATATCTGACATATCCAGGTCTTTCGCAAATGATGGGGCTGCTGTGCTGTTCCCACTGTCCAACCTTTGTTTTCACGCGGATTTTTGCACCATCAGCAAAGAAGATGGCCGTTCCAAGCTCTACATTAAAGCTTTGAAGGGGCTCAATGGACTTGTTCCGAAGAAGTTTTTTATAATCTTCCAACGTTCTTCCTTCATCGCGCACAATGTGAAGAGATCCATTTTTATTGAGAACAAGCCAGTGGCCTTCCTCATTTTGAACCACTCTCAAATCCATGTAGACAAGGAGCCCATCGTGTTCCGTAACTAACTCTGGGCTCACGCCAGCAGAGGCAATTCCACCCAAGTGGAAGGTTCTCATTGTAAGCTGAGTTCCCGGCTCACCAATGGACTGTGCAGCAATGATTCCAATGGCTTCACCATGACCCACTAAATTGCCTGTCGCGAGGTTAAGCCCATAGCACTTTGCACAAATTCCCCGACGGCTTTCGCAAGTGAGAGCAGAGCGAATGCGCACCACCTCAATGCCAGCATCATCAATGGCTTCCGCCTGGTGTGTTGTTAACACATCGCCCGACCTGGCGAGAATTTTAACGCGATCACCCGGCATAAGGATATCCTCTAAAACGGTACGGCCATAAATGCGATCTTTAATGGGAAGAAGTTCTTCATTCCCCTGCTTAATAGCAGAGACTTCAATGCCATTTAACGTTCCACAGTCATCTCGAGTGATAATCACGTCCTGAGCAACATCCACAAGCCTTCGAGTCAAATACCCAGAGTCCGCCGTTTTCAAAGCGGTGTCAGAAAGACCCTTTCGCGCTCCGTGAGTTGAGATGAAGTACTCCATCACCGTCAGCCCCTCTCGGAAGTTCGCCGTAATCGGAGATTCGATAATCTCTCCTGAAGGTCTTGCCATCAATCCTCGAAGCGCTCCGAGCTGTTTGACCTGAGATTTCGTGCCTCGAGCTCCAGAGTCAACCATGAGATAAAGAGGGTTAAGTTCCCCTGAGGTCGTATCGTAAACCAATTCAAAAAGCTCTGCAGACAACCTGTCTGAAACATCCGTCCAGATACTGATGATCTTCGAGTGTCTTTCCCCTTCTGTGATAATTCCGTCTTCATACTGTTTTTTCACAATAGCGACGCGCTTGTAGGCCTCTTCGAGCTCTTTTCCTTTGCTAGGAGGAATCTTGACATCGCAGGTTCCCATAGAAAGTGCGGCTTTAGTTGCCTCGGCAAAGCCCAAATTTTTCATGTTATCCAAAAACTGAACCGTCGCTTCAAGACCGATCTTCTTGTAGCACTCTAGCACAAGCTCAGAAAGCCGTTTTTTACGAAGAACATAGTTTTGAAAGCCCAATTCTTTAGGAACAACAGTATTGAAAATGACCCTTCCCGGGGTCGTTTCAATAATTCCCCCATCAATGAGGACTTTGATTTTTTCGTGGACATGCAAACCTCGACCCAAATGGTCTAGACGATCTCCTTCCTTCCTATCAAACCAGTTATGGCTACCGCTGGAACTGAGGGCCATGAGAACTTCTTGTGGGTTGGCGAAGATTTTGACCTTCTTCTTCTCTTGCCCCGGCAAAGCAACAGGATCGTGCATCAAATAGTAAAGCCCTAAAATCATATCCTGAGATGGAACAGTAACAGGCCTTCCGGACGATGGAAGGAAAATGTTATCCGGAGCCATCATGAGCAGTTTGGCCTCCAGCTGTGCCTCAATCGACAAAGGGATGTGAACCGCCATCTGGTCCCCGTCAAAGTCAGCATTAAAAGCAGGCGTCACAAGTGGATGGATTCGAATCGCCTCCCCCTCTATGAGAGTTGGCTCAAAAGCTTGAATCCCCAAACGGTGCAGTGTCGGTGCTCGGTTGAGTAAGACAGGATGACCTTTAATAATCTCTTCGAGAACGTCCCATACTTCAGGCGCCTGTTTTTGAATCATCTTTTTGGCTGACCGAATCGTATAGACAAGCCCTAAATCTTTAAGCCTTTTCACAATAAACGGCTCAAAAAGATCGAGCGCCATCTTTTTTGGAAGACCGCATTGGTTCAAGCGAAGTTCCGGTCCCACAACGATGACAGAACGACCCGAATAATCGACGCGTTTACCTAGAAGATTTTGTCGGAAACGGCCTTGTTTTCCTTTGAGCATCTCTGAAAGAGCTTTTAAAGGACGATTTCCAGCTCCCATGACTGGATGGCCATGGCGGCCATTGTCAAAAAGGGCGTCGACCGCCTCTTGAAGCATTCTTTTTTCATTTCGAACGATCACGTCAGGAGTTTTGAGTTTGAGGATGGATCTGAGTCGATTATTGCGGTTGATCACCCTCCGATAGAGATCGTTTAAATCTGAGGTAGCAAATCTTCCGCCGTCCAGAGGAACTAAAGGTCTAAGATCAGGAGGGATGACCGGTATAACACCCAGTACCATCCAGTCTTGTTTATTTTGCGAAGTGGCAAAACCTTCAATGATCTTCAGCCTTTTAGCGAGTTTCATGCGAGCTTGCATCGACTTTGTCTTGCGAAGACGGTCTTTGAGGTCGATAACTAGCGCCGAAAGATCCTCTGTCCTTAGCAGCTCTTGGACAGCCTCTCCTCCCATTTTCACAGTGAAAGAATCTGCACCCCATTTTTCTTGGGCTTCTCGATATTCATTATCATTTAAGAGTTGTTTTTTTTGTAAATCGGTTTGCCCAGGACTGGTAACTACATACTCTTCATAATAAATCACCCTTTCGAGATCCGATGTAGACATCCCCAAGATATTTCCGATTCTTGAAGGCATAGTTTTGAAAAACCAAATGTGCACAACGGGCACCGCGAGCTCGATATGAGCCATTCGCTCCCTTCGAACTTTGGAAAGAGTGACTTCTACGCCGCAGCGATCGCATACGATCCCTTTGTGCTTAATCTTCTTATATTTTCCGCATGCGCATTCCCAATCGCGCGTCGGCCCGAAAATCTTCTCACAGAATAGGCCGCCTTTTTCAGGTTTGAAGGTACGATAGTTGATCGTTTCAGGTTTTTTAATCTCTCCTCTAGACCATGCATCACGAATTACTTCATCTGAAGCAATCTTAATGGTCAATTTATCAAACTGAGATCCCCTTACATCCTCATCAGCATCAAACATCTAGTTGTATCTCCCCAATTTTAACTCTAGCCAGGGGTGTTTAGTAGCCCCTGGAAAAAAACTATTCGACAAGTTCTGTGCGAATGTCGAGACAAAGCCCCTGCATTTCCTTCACAAGAACGTTAAACGACTCTGGCGTTCCCGCAACAAGCGTATTTTCACCTTTAACAATTGATTCATAGATACGCGTACGGCCAGCCACATCGTCAGATTTCACTGTTAACATCTCCTGGAGAAGGTGGGCAGCACCATAAGCTTCAAGCGCCCACACTTCCATCTCCCCAAACCTCTGTCCCCCCATCTGCGCTTTTCCTCCAAGAGGCTGCTGCGTGACTAAGGAATAAGGTCCAATCGAACGGGCATGGATTTTATCTGCAACTAAGTGGCTTAGCTTCAACATGTAGATATAGCCAACCACTACTCGATTATCAAATCTCTCTCCAGTACGGCCATCATAAAGATAGGCTTTCCCATCCTTAAACATCGTCTGAGATTTCATCATTTCCCAGATTTTGGACTCTGGGAACCCTTCAAAAACCGGGCTCCTTACATAAATTCCCGCCTTTTTAGCTGCATAGCCAAGATGGGTTTCTAAGAGCTGCCCCATGTTCATACGCGAGGGCACCCCAAGAGGGTTGAGGATGATCTCGATGGTTTCGCCGTTTGGCAAGTAGGGCATATCTGCCTCAGGGACAAGCTTAGCTACTACCCCTTTATTTCCATGGCGTCCAGCCATTTTGTCTCCCACTTGAAGCTTGCGCTTTGTGGCTACATAGACTTTTACTTGCCTCATGACTCCTGGATCAAGATCTGTATCCCCTTTTCTCATAAACTCGATTTCAGACTTATGATGCATTTGTAAGTTCTGATAGGCGAGTTCAAATTCACGCAAGGTTTTTTTCAGTTCCAGATAAATTTCTTTATCACTCATGAGAAGATCTTCTGCCTTTTCACTTTCTAGCAGTTCGATCATCTCTTGAGAGATCACTTGCCCCTCTTCAATGATCACTTCACCTGTCTTTCTGTGCATGATAGCCGCAGGAGCTTTTTCGTTAAGCAAAAGAGCCCCGAGCTTCTCGTGGAATTCCATCTGAAGTTCCGCTTCTTTTGTCTTGTAGTCGGAGTGGATATCTTTGATGCGGCTAGCCTCTTCAACGAATTCATCGTCAGTTTTTGACAAACGATCCCGTCTTGAAAACACTTTAACACCCATTACAACGCCTCTAGTCCCCGGAGGGGCTGTCAATGAAGCATCTTTAACGTCTGCAGCTTTTTCTCCGAAAATAGCCCTCAAAAGTCTTTCTTCAGGAGAGAGTTCCGTCTCCGATTTAGGAGTAATTTTCCCTACGAGAATGGAGCCTGGCTCTACGTGCGCTCCAATGCGTATAATCCCATCATCCCCTAGATCCTTTAGCATCTCTTCAGAAACATTAGGGATATCTTTCGTAATTTCTTCTTTTCCGAGCTTCGTATCTCGTGCAGTCAGCTCAAACTCTTCAAGGTAAATCGAAGTATAATAGTCCTCGCGAGTCAATTTTTCAGAAATGATAATCGCATCTTCATAGTTGTATCCACACCACGGCATGAATGCAACGAGCACGTTTTTACCCAATGCAATTTCACCTGTATCTGTTGCAGGACCATCTGCTAGCACATCCCCTGCAATGATCTTATCACCTACAGTACAAAGTGGTGTTTGGTTGATGCAGGTCCCGCTATTCGAGCGCATGAATTTCTTTAAAACATACGTCTTTTTATTGAGCGGGTTATCATTGGGAGCGACCACAATTTTGTAGCCGTCTACGTATTCAACAATACCATCTTCAAGCGCTACGACCACAGCGCCTGAGTCGCGAGCCGATCTTCCCTCAAGACCTGTCCCGACAATAGGGGCCTCAGCTCTTAAAAGAGGGACAGCTTGGCGCTGCATGTTAGATCCCATCAACGCGCGGTTCGCATCATCGTGTTCCAAAAACGGAATTAAGCCGGCGACAATGGATACAAGCTGCTTTGAGGAGACGTCCATGTGGGTAATTTTCGGCGTCTCAATCTCCATTGGCTCGCCTCTTTGGTGCGCCCAACAAAGGTTTTCTTTGAACATATTATACTGGTCAAGTGGGGTGGAGGCTTGAGTAATCACAAACTCCGCCTCTTGATCAGCTGTCATATACTCAATTTCATCTGTCACAACACCGTCGCGCACGATGCGGTATGGCGTTTCAATGAATCCAAACTCATTGATTTTTGCGAAAGTAGAAAGGGAGGTAATCAATCCGATATTAGGTCCTTCAGGCGTCTCAATAGGACAAATTCTTCCATAGTGAGATGCATGAACGTCGCGAACCTCAAATCCCGCTCTTTCGCGATTTAGGCCTCCGGGGCCTAAACAAGAAAGTCTTCTTTTGTGTGTAAGTTCTGAGATCGGGTTTGTTTGATCCATGAACTGAGAAAGTTGGGACCTTCCGAAAAAGTCTTTGAGAACACCAGCCAAACCTTTCGCAGAAACAATCTTTCCTGGAGTCATAGTATCTGATGAAAAATCAAAAAGGTTCATCCTTTCCTTAATGATTTTTTCCATGCGAGCAAGGCCTATACGGCATTGATTCTGAATCAACTCTCCAACGGAACGAACCCGCCGGTTGCCAAGATGATCAATATCGTCAACATATGCATTTTCATCGCCAAGCTTCAAGCGGATCAAATACTTCAATGCTTCAACGACATCCTCTTTTCTCAGAGTTACGGTGCTGAGGTCTTGTTCCGTCGTCCCTAAATTCATCTTGCGGTTGAGCTTGTAACGGCCAACCCTTCCCAAGTTATATCGTTTGGGATCGAAGAAAAGACGCATAATCGCAGATCTTGCATTCGATAATGTAGGCGGCTCTCCTGGACGAATTTTGCGATAGAAATCCTTCAAGGCAGACTCGTAAGAGTCGGTTGTGTCTTTCGAGAGCATTTTGATGACTGGATGAGTCTCATCGGCATCTTCAGCAATTCGAACGGCTTGAATGCCCTCGTCTACCATTCTCTTGAGCATGGCTGTTGTGAGCTTTTCTCCCGCTTTGCCAAACACAAGACCTGTTTCTACATCTACGACATCTTCAGCTAAGATTTTGCCGACCAGTTTGACAAAATCCTTATCAGACTTCACCTTGACTTTTACAGTTTCGAAAAACTCTTCAATGATATCTGCATCTGTCGAGTACCCCAAAGTCCGAATAAACGTCGACGCTAAAATTTTACGGCGCCGTTTTTTCCGATCGATGTAAATGTAGATGAGATCGCTGTTGTCAAAAGAAGCTTCCAACCAGCTTCCTCGATAGGGAATGATCCGAAAAGAATAGAGGATTGTTCCCTTGGGATGCCTTTCTTGCTCAAATGCAATGCCAGGCGAGCGATGTAACTGAGAAACGATAACCCTTTCTGCGCCATTGATAACGAATGTCCCCTTATCAGTCATAACAGGGATAGTTCCCATATAGACTTCTTCTTCTTTGATGCCTGTTTCATCTGTAAGACGAAACTTTACTTTCAGGGTTACATTATAGGTAATTCCTCGGCGGATACACTCTTCAGGAGAATATTTCGGCACGCCTAAATTGTAAGATAGAAATTCTAAAATCGTCTTTTCATCGTAAGACTTAATAGGGAAAATTTCGCTAAACACCTCTTGAAGTCCCGCACTTTCTCGCTCGTGAGGTAAAAGATGGGATTGCAGAAATTGATTATAAGACTTAATCTGAATTTCGATTAGGTTGGGAAGATCTATGATTTCTTCCCGTTCACGAAAACTCACCCGTTTAGGCGGCTTTTTTAGCATGTGTTTCGCTCCTCAGAATGTTCAAAATAAAAATGTGCCAGACAGGGAACTACAGAGCCGCCCCTTTTATTTCTAGACAGCTCCTAAGTACCCCTGCATTGACAGTATAACTAGATTCGTGTTTCTTTTGCTGCAAAATTTTTTACAGGCCCGTTAATTTAACCTTACCGCCGGCAGCCCCAACCTTCTTTTTAATTTCTTCTGCTTCAGCTTTTGGCGCAGATACTTTGAGGTCTTTTGGCGCCCCTTCCACTAGGTCTTTCGCCTCTTTCAAGCCCAGTCCAGTGACTTCTCTTACCGCTTTAATAATGGAAATTTTCTTATCATCTGCTACAGGTCCCTCAAGAGTCACTCTGAAATCTGTCGATTCAGCAGTTGCAGCAGCACCTTCGGCCACAGCCCCAGCAGCGGCAGGTGCCATTGCAACAGCAGCTGTCACGCCCCATTTCTCTTCAAGTCTCTTTTTTAACTTCGCCATGTCTAAGACAGTTAATTTACTCAATTTTTCTACAAGATCATCTAATTCTTGACTCATGGTTCTCCTAAAATCTTATTGTTCAGTTTTTTTCTCTATTACAGAGAGCGGCCCAGACATAATAGCTTCTATGACAGATAGCAGTTGTGACATCGGTGATGTGAAAAGTCCGAGGAGTATCGCTCTCATTTCGTCGAGTGTCGGCAGGTTAGAGAGTTCCTCAACTTCTGCCCCTGGTAATAATTTTCCATTCATTTGGCCGTAGAGGAGTTTGCAAAAACTGTCATGGTCCTTAGAAAACTTGACCAGTGCCTTGGCAGCGGCCATTGCATCTTCTTGGTTGACGAAGATCACACCGATATGTCCGGCTAATACTTCCTCATCAATGTGGATGTTGGACAATGCGGCCGCTTTGATAAAGAGACGCTTTTTGACTACTTCAAACTCGCTGTGCGACTTTGACAAAAGCAATCTAAAATCCCAGGACATATTCGGGTGCAATTTCACATAACTCGCTACCAAAAACGCCTTAGAAGCATCCATCTTGTCCTTGATTTCATCTAAAAGGAGCTGTTTTTCTTTTCTCATGTTTGACTCCCTTATGCCAACTGAATAGATTGAAGATCAATTTTTAAGCCGGGTCCCATCGTTGAAGAAAGGTACAAGCTTCTAAAATATGCGCCCTTGGCAGCGGCAGGTTTTGCCCTGGAAATTGCGTTCAGCAAAGAAAGTAAATTTTCCATAAGGCTTTCCTTTGGAAAAGAAGCTTTTCCTACTGCGGAATTGACGTTCCCAGTCTTATCGACTTTAAACTCGATCTTACCCGCTTTGAGCTCGCGAACAGCTTTAGCAACATCTGTCGTTACAGTCCCTGCTTTGGGAGTAGGCATCAGGCCACGAGGCCCCAAAATTTTCCCGAGTTTTCCAAGTTCCCGCATCATGTCAGGGGTCGCTATGAGGGCGCCGAAATCAGTCCAGCCGCCTTTAATTTTTTCAACGAGCTCATCACCACCGGCATGATCGGCTCCTGCAGCTAATGCTTCCTTAATCTTGTCTGCCCTTGCGATAACAACGAGAACCACTTTCTGTCCTGTCCCATGCGGCAAAGTGACCGTACCTCTGACTTGCTGGTCCGATTTCTTTGGATCAACGCCAATTTTAAGCATGAGATTCAAAGATTGGTCGAACTTGGGCGCTGGACATTTTTTAAGTAGAGTTACAGCTTCCTCCAGTGAATACTCTCGACCTACTTCCACAAGCTTGTCTACTTCCTTCATTCTTTTTGAACGCTTCGTCATCCCACCACCTCCACGATATCGACGCCCATGGAACGCGCAGTTCCCATAACCATCATCTCAGCCGCTTCAACGGAGACAATTCGTAAATCGTCGGCTTTGGCTTGCGCAATTTTTCTCACCTGCTCTTTTGTGAGCTTCCCCACCTTGTCACGATTGGGGATTGCCGATCCCTTTTCCAATCCGAGCTCTTTGAGGATCATTCGAGAAATCGGTGGTTTCCGAGTGATAAACGTAAACGATTTATCTGAATACACGCTGATTAAGCAAGGGAGAATGTCTCCCGCTTGGTCTTGTGTTTTTGCATTGAATTCCTTACAGAAAGCCATAATATTGATCCCGGCAGCACCTAGAGCTGGGCCGATTGGCGGAGCTGGATTAGCTTTCCCTGCAGAAATTTGCAATTTAATAGTTTTAACGAGTTTTTTTGCCATTTGCTGTTTCCTTTACGGGCCGCCTTTAGACGGTCCTGGTGAGTATTTACGAGAAGGGGCACTTCTCTCCTCATGTTCATGCCAAATTACCCCGTATTTTCGGCAGTAGCTTGCTCCACTTGCCAAAATTCGAGGTCGTCGACTCGCGTATCTCTTCCAAAAATGGAAACCATAACGCTGAGCCTTCCTTTTTCATGGTTTACTTCAGTCACAACCCCAACGAAGTTCACAAAGACTCCATCTGTAATCTTGACTCGGTCCCCTACATCGACCTTATGCTTCTGTACCACTCCCTTCTCGCGATCTTGGAGTTCTTGCATGATGTCATTCACCTCTTTTTCAGTTAGAGAGGTGGGTTTTTCGCCTCCGAGAAAGTCGATCACGCCCGGAGTATCTTTAATATAGGCCCAAGTGTCATCTGTTAAATGCATCCTGACCAAAAGATATCCTGGCCACATCCGCTTTTCGCTAATTTTTTGCTGTCCCCTCTTGACTTCAGAGATATTTTCCGTCGGGACTAAAATCTCAACAATATCTTCTGCCAAGCCTTTTTTTGAGAGAAACTCTTCAATGGCCTTTTTTACTTTTTTTTCGTGACTCGACATTACTTGAACAACATACCACTTATGCATAGACATTCACCCAAACATCATCCGAACTAAGTTACTAGCGCCATTCAAAGCCCCATGAATCAAGAGATCTACCGCGTAGATCGCCAATCCAAAAACGAAAGTCGCAATGATTACAGCCTTCGTGCAAGAAATCAACTCCTCTTTGGAAGTCCATGTCACCTTCTTGAGTTCATTTTGCACCTCACGAAAATAGGATACCTTTTTCTTTTCGCGCGCGATCGACGACATGCCTCTTCCTCCCAGTAAGTTTTTCTTATTTCTTCGAGTGCGGAGGGATTTGAACCCCCGACCGGCAACTTTGGAGATTGCTGCTCTACCAGCTGAGCTACACACCCCAAAAAGCGGGGGATCCAACACCCCCAAACTTTTTCTACTTTATAATTTTTGAAACCGTTCCGGCGCCAATGGTTCGGCCCCCTTCACGAATCGCAAAACGCATTCCTTCTTCCATGGCAACCGGAGCAATGAGCTCAGCAATGAACTCGACGTTATCACCGGGCATTACCATCTCTGTCCCTTGAGGTAGCTCAACCGTTCCCGTTACGTCGGTAGTTCGGAAATAAAACTGCGGTCTATATCCAGTAAAGAAAGGCTTATGGCGTCCCCCTTCATCTTTAGTGAGGACGTACACAGTTCCTTGGAACTTGGTGTGGGGTGTACATGTGCCTGGAGCCGCAAGAACCATCCCTCGCTCAACGTCATTTTTATCAATGCTTCTTAAGAGAACCCCGACGTTTTCTCCAGCCAGAGCTTCGTCTAGAGTTTTCTGGAACATTTCAAGGCCTGTAGCAACGCTCTCGCGAGTCTCTCGGAGGCCCACTACCTGGATCTTGTCGTTAACTTTGATTTTGCCTCGCTCTACTCGCCCCGTTACAACTGTACCGCGACCGGAAATCGAGAAAACGTCTTCAATGGGCATAAGAAAAGGCTTATCCACTTCGCGCATCGGTGTTGGAATCTTTTCATCCACCGCTGCCATCAATTTAACGATGGATTCAACGTATTGAGGATCCCCTTCCAGCGCCTTAAGAGCAGAACCTCGAATAATGGGCACATCTTTATAGCCTTTGGACTCAAGCAACTCAGAAAGCTCCATTTCCACAAGCTCTACAAGCTCCTCATCCCCTTTGCCGATCATATCCATCTTGTTGAGAAAAACAACAACAGCAGGGACGCCAACCTGACGCGCGAGAAGAATATGCTCTTTCGTTTGCGGCATAGGGCCATCTGTAGCAGCCACAACGAGAATCGCTCCGTCCATCTGAGCAGCACCTGTAATCATGTTCTTGACATAGTCAGCGTGACCTGGACAATCTACGTGCGCATAGTGACGACTGCCTGTTTCGTATTCGACATGCGATGCATTAATCGTAATGCCTCGAGCCTTTTCTTCCGGAGTATTGTCGATGGAGCTGTAATCGCGAAACTTGCCCCCTCCTCTGTCAGATAAAACCTTTGTAATGGCAGCAGTAAGCGTCGTCTTGCCATGATCGACGTGGCCAATTGTTCCAATGTTTACGTGAGGTTTCGTTCTCTTAAAAGCTTCTTTTGCCATTATTAAATTTCCTCCATTCGGCTCTAGAATTCATTTTTGCCCAAGATAGGAATCGAACCTACGACCACTTGCTTACCATGCAAGTGCTCTACCACTGAGCTACCTGGGCGTACGTCCTGGGAACACCATCTTCCCCGATCCCCTTGGGGGGAGTTCAAAAACACGCAAGTATATGGCACTTGGGACAATAAAATCAAACTTTTTCCAACCAAAAACACAACAGCTTATTTTTGACGGTATACAATACGCGCCTTGGTCAAGTCGTAGGGAGACATTTCAACCGTGACGGAATCGCCGGCATAAACGCGAATGTTACGCATGCGCATTTTCCCGCTTAAGTGGGCAATTACCTGCATTCCGTTCTCCAGCTGCACGCTAAAGGTCATATTGGGCAAGAGTTCTTCGACCTTGCCTTCCATCTTGATTGTTTCTTCTTTCGACATATGGTTTTTGGCTTAGAAATGCTCCTTATGACACAAGATTTGATTATTAAAGTCAATGACTATTAATCCCTTCTCCTATAAAATCAGACCTAACTTATGAGCGAATCCCTACAAAAAAAGTCTGATGCTATTAAAAAAAATTTCGCTTCCCTTTCCAAACAGCAGCATTACGATCTTCTGATTCAAATGGGACAACAACTCCCGCCGTTCCCCTCCCTTCTCAAGATAGAAAGCTCGATCGTTCCTGGCTGCCAAAGCACACTCTATCTCCATGCGACTTCCTGCGATGGTAGGATATCTTTTGTGGCCCACTCTGAGGCGCTTATCTCTGCCGGCCTTGCAGCTTTACTGGTCTCCCTATACTCTGGAGAGTCTCCAGAAACAGTCCTCACTTCTCCTCCAGTCGTGATCGAAGAGTTGCAACTCACGTCCAATCTTTCCTTGAACCGCTCGAACGGCCTAGCTAATATCTATTTGAGGATGAAGCAGCTGGCTCTTGCATTCCTCATCAAGCAGTAGTTTTCTCGATTCACCTCTTGTTTTTTTTAACCAATCAGGCTATCTTGTAGCAGTCAAAAAAAAGAGTTTGCCATATGCCTATTCAACCAATACAGTTGCCGTTGAACCATTATTTGACTGAAGTTCCCTCGGAGCGTGCGACCTCTTTGCACCGTAAAGGACTTCTTTATGGCATCATTACGAAGACTGCTTGGGTGGCGATTGCGGCTATTATGGCAGCTCTTTTCTATGTCAGCTACATGGGCGTTGTGTTAACAGCAACTCGCTTTATGATCTTGGGTGGACTAGTCCTGTTCACTCTACCACTGTCTTTCGGCCTTTCCAAGTTTCAGCTTCTTTCTGATCATTATTTTTTTCAAGCCAACATGGAAAGCGATGTAGCGAAACAGCTGAAAAAAATAGAAGATTGGGGGCCCGTCCAAATCGAGCAATTTTTACAAGAGCATGGGCTCCATTCAGCCTCCCTCCCTTGGGACAATTTGCGACAGCTCAATCAAGAGGAGCCTTTACGAACCCTTTTACCACTCATTGCACGTTATCAGTTGCTAGAAGAATCGGGGCAACAGGCTAATAGCGCTGCGAAAAACGCCTTAGCTTACAAAATGGATGACGCTTACTTCCAGAATCTAGCGGAAAAACTGAAAAAACCCTTCGACAGCCTAGAAAAACGCACCCACCGTTTACAACACTACGTGCATGCTTATAATGCCTTCGAAACTGTAGCGCTACCAAAGTTCATGGAGGCTGCTCTGGTTCTCCAATTGATCCAACAACCACAAAAGAATTTCTCCTTATCGGAAGTCGGGGAAATCCACAGCAAGGGCTATGACGAGCGCTGCTTTGATCGCACCTTTGAGCCAAAAAACGACGATTATTTTGTCTTTCGTCCTGAATATAACCGACCACCCATTGCACTCACGAAAATTGAGAACAACTTAAACCCCGTAGAGATCAGGCCGCTGATTTTTCCAAATCTAGTATAAAGAAGTAATCTCTTCCTGCTGTCCCCCTGTAATTTGGACAGATCCATCGTAGTGAATGAGGACGTCGGTTTCTAAGCGAATCCCAAATTCTCCAGGGAGATAAATCCCAGGCTCAATAGAAAAGCAACTCCCCGGAATCAGTGGACGAATATCGTGCGTCTCTAAATTATCTATATGGGCTCCGCTACCATGTAAAGTCCTCTCAATACTGTGGCCCGTTCTGTGCGTAAAATACTTTCCAAAACCCGCGGCTTGAACTACTTCTCGTGCCGCATCATCTACCTCCCACCCCTCAATTCTTTGTTTTTTTTGAAAGCATTCTTGAATCAATTCTAAAGCTCTCAGCTGAGCCTTACGCACAACACCAAAGATTTTCTTCTGTTTTTCACTAGGTTCGTGCGCTGCCACTGCCACGCGAGTAATATCTGCAAAAATAGCATCTTCCCTCTTCTCCTTCGCCCAGAGATCGATCAAAATCAAATCACCCATTTGGATGACGCTCGAAGAGCTCTTTAGAGGTTGATAGTGGGGATCCGCGCTATGAGCATTCACTCCAACAATCGGGGGATGATCTGTCACCATGTGCCGCACAGTAAATTCCTCTATAATTTTTTGTTGGACATCGTATTCTCTTAGTGTTTTTTTGTGAGTCAAAAGCTGAGCGATCCAGGCCCATACGTCTTGGAGGATGCGATCTAATGCCTTGCCTGCTTGAATTTGGCTTTCTATTTGTCTTGGGCTAAGCGTAGAAGTGAATTGTGCAAGAAAATCTGCAGAGCTCACAACTTCTACACCAAAGGAACGGATTTGATCCACAGTACCAGCATCGACCCTGGAGACATAGGGGATGGTATTGTTTGGAGAATACTCCATGGCCACCCGGCGTTTCCCCCTCAACATGTCCGCTAACTGTTCTTCTAGGGATTGCCAAGACGTATACATCTTCATCTGTCCTGGGTGTGCATCGAGAATGTGAGGCTCGATTCCGTGAACGAGTTTGATGGGCTCTCCCTCTTTTGGAATCCAATAGAAAAATCTACGTGTCGTAGTTGTCTTGTCGGGGATTTTCAGACAGATGTGTGCCAGTTCATTGGTCTTTCGAAAATCATAAAGAAGCCAGCCATCGAGATGCAGTTCTTTGAGATATTTTTGGGCTTTTTTCACAAAATTCATCGATTTACACTCTGAATTAAGGCGGCCGCTGCGGCTACGCGGAGAATCGGAAAAGGCTCTCTTAGCACTCCGACCAAAAAGCTGAAAGATTCTATATTTCCAATTTTCCCCAAAGCCTCCAAGATATAGAGTTTTTTTTCATGATCAGCGCCAGAATAAGCTCCTTGAAGTTCACGAAGTACCGATGCATCCTTGCCAAACATAGCCAATACTAGGCAAGCTTGCAGCCTGACATTGGGGTCCTGATCATCTAAAAGCTGTTTCACAACTTCAAGGGCAGTCTCATCCCCTTCATGAAGTAAAGTCGCAGCAGCAAAACCAGAAATCCCCCAGCTTTTCTTTTGCAAAAAAGTTTTGATAGCAAGAAGAGCCCTTGAATCTTCCACAAGCGCTAACAGAGCCACAAGGTTAAGACGCGTCATCTGGTCTTGCGCTTCAGGAAAGTTGGGAATCTGGTCTTGGTAGCGCACCTGGGAAGGGGCTAGGGTGGCAAAAAGAGGGTTAGGCGCATGATCCATCATCAACATCCTTTTTTCCTTTTCTAGAAAGGTACAAAGGAGATCTGAACACTTGGCAATCTCCATCCTTTGCCCCAACAGCCCCAAGGCAATATTTGCCAAAACATAAGAATCTTTCGACTGTTCTAATGTTTGAAGGCTAAGAGCCACACCTTTTTTTCCCAAAGAAGCAAGCGCAGCTGCCGCCATGCGCCGATTTTCTGGCAGAGAGTCATCTAGCCACTTTGCTAAATGTTGTGCACCAAGAGGGGAATCGATGTGCATTGCAGCCCAGCTCGCCGTAATCGCCACCGCAGGATCCATGTCTTCTAACGCTTCTATAAGAGCGCCTTCGTCCCCTAAAGCGTACATCCCAAATACATTAAGGGCAGCAATACGCACAGCGGGGTTTGTATCTCGTATCAATGGAATCAAAGCTGCTTCTACTCCGTTCATTGCAAAATGGGCCGCAATAGAACACGCAAGATGTCTCAGCCCCGCCCGATTGCTCGACGCGAGAGTGTGAAACTCCTCCAGTGAAATCGTTTCATAGATTTCTAACAAAGAAGCAATAGCAAGCCCCCTTTCCTCGAGATTTGTTTTGGCAGCCTGAACCAGTTTTTGGAGCTCAGGCGCAAGATGCTTCATTTTTAATATCCCGATGGCTTTGATTATCTCGAGTCTTACCATCCAAACTTTTTCATCGTAAAATAGCCTTTCAATCTCATCCCTTAAAGGAGCATCTCGAAAGTGGCCTGCCATTTGAATCGCAATAGAGCGGATCACTGCATTGGAGTCTCGCATCATTTTGAGAAGGATCGGTATAGCTCGGACATCCTGCGTAAAAAAAGATCCTACCATCGCAGCCAGCTTTACCCCGTATTGCGAAGACCGAACCCCCTTTTTGAGAACTCCCCAAGCCATTTCTTCTAACAGGTTTCGATCGTACAATACATTGGCATCCTTCAAAGTCAACTGATGAAAAAGATCTAACGCCTCTTCCTCTTTTCCATTGATGGACAACGCTTCAATCAAACTTTTTTTTACCTGAGAAGAATGGGGGTAGAACACAATCAGTGCTTGCGCTTCTTGGAGGGCGGAAGGAGCGTCCTCGATTAATAAGTGCGCTTGAACACGCCGAAGTCCTTCTTCTTCAGGGATATCTGCGGCGATAAGAGCTGCAGCCAGGCCGAGTTTTAGAAGCATTTACACCCTCATTTTCTTTTTGTTATACTACCTGCGCTTGAATTGCAATATACGACCTCCCACCATTACCTCTTGTATAATTCAGGGTTCGTCGCTTTTCAGGATTATTTTGAGTCACGTTCGGTATATTACCCCAGAGCCCCTAAAGTTCTTCCTCCAATCAAATGGAAATGAAGATGATAGATTTCTTGGCCTGCATCAGAGCCATTGTTTGTGAGCAGACGGTATCCGTCCTCAATCCCCTTTTCTTTTGCGATGGCTTGAGCCACTCTGATGATTTCAACAATTAAATCATAGTCTTTGACATCTTGGATTTTCGCAATCTCCTGCTTGGGCATAATCAGGATATGCACTGGAGCGATAGGATGGATGTCTTCAATCGCTAAAATCCTCTCATTTTCGAATACTTTGCGCGCTGGCAGCTTGCCTTGAATAATTTTCCCGAATATCGTGCTCATGCTTTGTCCCATATTTTACCTAGAGCCTTTAGGGCGTCTTGCTTGGTTTCCCAAACCGAAATGAAACGCCCTTTATGACAAAAAATAGCGCCTGGTATTCCGCTGATTTTTTTAAACTCTTCCCCATGCAATCCTGCCCATTCAGAGGGGTGCGCTTTCCTCACTTTCATTCTTTCAGAAAGACTAGGTGGAACCCCTCTTAGCTTCCAGTGGTGTTCGGTGGGCATGATGACAAACTCCGCAGGATGGGTTTCTCCTCCCAATTCAAAGAAGTTCTCCAACCAAGGAATAGATTCGTCAAACATCAACACTCTTCTCTGGTCGGCCATGGCTTGCTGCACCTGACTGCGACACCGCATAGTATAGGCATGTCGTTCTTTTAGCCTGGACAAATGGCCTAAAGCAAAATCGACAGCGCGCAAAAAAGCCACGTCCATTTTTTCTCTTGAAACATTGTACTCGATGGGCATGAAATTGGAGATGACCTGCGAAAAAGAGGTGACGCCAGGTTCTAGTTTAGAAAGGCCGTTGTCGTGGGCATCAATCCCCATGATAAGCGCTTTGTTAAAATAATCAAAGAGGTGTGGTTCTAGTAGATTCTGTTCCTTTAAGTAGAATAGCACCATACCGGCGCTACTCAAAGGGCCTTGGTACTCAACCTGGTGATGGTCAAACCTTCTTTTAGATGAAGAATAGATTCCTCCCACATCACAAACAAAATCACACTGATCTAATACTCCTGGATCGCGAGTCCGGTAGATTTTGTCCCGATCAATTAAATTCACGAGAAGTAAAAGAGAACAAGCAGTCACTTCATCTGCATGAAATGACCCATCATGAGTGCCCAAACTACGAGGTTCCATCTTCACTACCTGAGCCGGATCAAGTCCAGCTGGAGGAGTATAGTCTACCAACGTCAAGAAATGCAATCATTATTTTGTAGCAGCCATTCCCGCTGTAGCTGGAATGGCCGACTCTTTCTTAGGCTTGCTTTAAATGTTTGCTTAGAGCACCCGCCATTTTTAACATGTTGATTGGACGATCTCCTAATACGGAGCCAAGCTTCTGGTCTGGATTAATCATGCGACGGTTTTGGTTATCTTGTAATTTATTCTTCTTAATATATGCCCACACTTTTTTCATGACTTGTGGACGAGAACATTTTTTAGTTCCACAGACCGTGGCAAGCGATGCTGAAAGATGATAGTTCATCTTCATCAGGCCTGAAGCTTTTCTTTTTTTAGCAGGTTTTTTTCGAGATGTTTTTTTTCTAGTGGTTTTTCTTGTTGCTTTTCTTTTGGGAGTTTTTCTTTTGCGAGTAGTTTGCTTAGCTTTTCTTCTTTTTCTTACTGCCATATTGCTTTCCTTCTTGTTTGTTCCGGTAAGAGATATTTTTTATCTCTAGTCTTCTAATTGTCTGTGTAAATTTTTTTGAGAATTCAAGCAAGGCTTTTTTCTTAATTTCTGTGGCTTTAGAAGGGTAAAAATGACCAAAGTCCAGTAAAAAATACCCTTCCTGTGAAATTTGTGACGTCAGATCTTCTTAAAACTCACATTGTATGCGAGCTGTGAGACCCTGCATATAGATCGACTCTCCACTCGATGTGGCCGCTGCAGAAAAGCCTGAAGGCAGCATAATAGAGGCGAGATGCCAGAACTCATTGAGTTCCCATCCCACAAAGAAGTTGGTAAAAAATTGGTCATTACAAAAACATTTTTCCCATCCTAGCGCTAACATGAGTTGCATGTGCGGTACTACGGCCCAGCACTCCTCGCTTAAATCCACACCCGTTTGATCGGGAATTCCATTTACGGCTTGTGAGGTCATTGCATGAGACTTGCCTTTCCCGTAAAGAAGAGAAAAGGCTAAGTTAGATAGGAAGTGAAACTTTGTGCCTCCGAAATACCATTTCGTGTTCATCCCCAGGCGAGGCCCTGTTCCCCAATATTTGATCCGGGTGCGGTATTTGCCAGGAGTATCGATGGCAAGTAAAGGCAAGCCAGGATTTTGAGATTTCGCATCTGCTGCGAACCAGCGATGAATCCAAACAGTTTCAGAGCTGATATAGGGCCTGAGCGCAAGGGCATTGCTTACATAAAAAGCTCTGCCTAGGTCGACATTGAACGCATTATAGTTGAGTTTCCAAACTGTTTTAATAAATCCCACATTGAACGGCACTGCGTTTAAGAATATAGGAATGAGTCCTAGGTTCACGTCATTTGTTGGAACAGAAAGAGAATCGGTGCTGGAGTTGTGATAGTAGGTCCAATATCCTACTAAATCCCACTGATCGTGATTTAGGTTATACCCCACTCCTAAGCGAACGCCAGGGTCTGAACTGGTATCGAGCGTTACAATGCTGCCGTGATCGAGGATTTCAGAAGAGTTGTTAAAGGCGTAGCGGATCCCTTGCTCTTCACCTGCTTGCCACCAGAGGAAATCTGCAAAAGCGACCCACCCATCTTTACAAGTGCAACCTCTAGCGGACGGGGTGACGTCTTTACAAAGGGGCAAGCTGGGCTGAGAAGCGGGAGAACAGCAGGAACCTTCCTTGCGGCAACACGTTTTCTTTTTGCAGGGTTTTTTCTCTTTGCAGGACTGGTTCTGCAAGCAACACTCAGCTTTTTTACACGGACCTTTTGTCGCGCAGCTCGGATTGCATTCGCGTTTGCAACATTCCACCTCTTTTTGGGCTGCAATTGCGCCACTTTCATCGTCAGCAAGCAAACTCCCTACTAAGAGTAGACAAGAAATGGCTAAAAACTTACCAAACATGATATCTCTCCTTTTTTTTCGACTTTAATGGTATCAAGGATTTTTAATAAAGTTTTTCCTAGATTCGGTATGCAACAAAATTTTATAAAAAGGGGGCTATATGTCGCTGGACGTGATAACAAATCTGAAGAACATAGGACGTCAATCGGGCAATGTATTAGTAGATAGGGGGAACAGCTTTACTCTTAGAGGGAATATGGCATCTATCGCTTTAGAGGTTCAAAAAATATTAGAGCAGTATGAATACTCAAAGAAGGTAAGTTCCATAGGTAAGCAGCTGTCAGGAACATGGACACAAAAGGACCCTTCGCTTCATATTTTCCATACATCCAATCACGTGACGATTTATTGTTTTAGAGGCCTCAAGGCCTGAGTTCATGCTTCGCGAGGCTTTTAGAGTGGAGGGGAGATTCTGAGCTTGATCATTATTGGGGCTCGTGGTACCATTCAACCCAATTTTCGATGCAATTCTCACTTCGAGTTTTATGTTCCTTGTGAGTAGCCTCGAGGCTAAAAAAGGGGGGGATGGACTGCCATTTCTGCCTGTTTTTAGAAAAACGTGTGGCTGCTACTAGGCGTTCTTTTTTGCCGGTTTTTTAAAGCTCATTGAAGATTTCCCGCGCAGCTGAAAAATGATAGATAATTTTTACCTACAAGGAAGGGGCTTCCGTGACATTTGATAGTTTTGGACTTTCTCGAGAGATTTTACGCGCTGTGGAAGAGCAGGGATATACAACACCTACAGAGATACAATCTCAGGTGATCCCTCTTGTTTTGAACAAAAGGGATGTGCTGGGGCAAGCACAGACAGGAACAGGGAAAACAGCGAGCTTTATGCTGCCACTGCTTCATTTACTGGATGAAGGCCAAAGTTCTTATAAACCCAGGGCTTTGATCCTTACTCCCACAAGAGAGCTCGCAGCTCAGGTTCATGACCACGCGCGCCTTGCCAGTAAGTACCTTCGTCTGAAATCTACTGTTGTTTTTGGAGGAGTTTCGATTCATTCTCAGATCGCAAAGCTCAGGAAGGGGGTAGATCTGCTGGTGGCAACTCCAGGGCGCCTGCTCGATCATGTCAATCAAAGGACCGTTGATTTGTCCTCGATTGAATATTTAGTATTTGATGAAGCAGACTGTATGCTCGATATGGGCTTTATTCACGATATTCGCAAAATTATAGCTTGCCTACCTAAAAAGCGGCAGACGTTATTTTTCTCAGCGACTTTTTCAAGAAATATCGAACAACTGGCGGAAGATTTATTGCATCAGCCTAAAACAGTGCAAATTGCCCAAAAAAATGCCGTTTCTGACCAAGTTAAACAAGTTGTTTATCCTGTGGATCGATCTCGCAAGCCTGAACTCATGTGCCATTTGATTACAGCTCATGGTTGGAAGCAGGTACTCGTATTTACGCGAACAAGATGGAGTGCTAATCGACTGTGTGATCTATTGAATCAACGCGATATTCAGTCCGATGTCATCCATGGCGATAAGAGCCAGGCTGCACGTTCGAAAGCGCTCATGCATTTTAAACAGGGCCGGACCCGGATTTTGGTTGCAACAGATGTTGCTGCTCGCGGCCTCGATATTCAGCAGTTGCCCCATGTAGTCAATTATGAACTTCCCACCGTAGCGAGCGATTACGTGCATAGGATCGGACGCACTGGCCGCGCTGGGAACCAGGGAGAAGCTGCTTCGCTGGTTTGTGTGGACGAGCTCAAACTGATGCGCGACATTGAAACGCTCATTCAGAAAAAGCTCGATCGGATCCTCTTGCCTGGTTATGAAGTAGATAAAACCATCAAGCCTGATCCTATTCGAGGTCAACGAGGAGGACCGCGAGGGGGACAACGTAGGGAACAACGCCCATTTCCCTCAAGGTCCAAGCATTTTCAAAAAAGAAGATTCTAGTCGCAAGAAGCTCCGCTAGCGTAGAGAGCTTGAAACGTTCACTGAGCTATTTTTTCCCTTTGCTGTGCTCATATTTTTGATCTTTTTAGCATCTAGATCAAAATCTTTTAAAGCAATCCATTGAATGGTTTGGTCTTCATAGGATTTAAAATAGTAGCGGAGCCGACTGGGGTCCTTCACTGTTGTGATCAGGGTGTAGTCCGTGGCAACCTGATCTCCCATTTTTTGTCTTGCCACGCCAATCGGGATGTCAAATTGGTTCAAAATATGAAAAGTCTGGCTGACGAGCTCTTCAGCATTGCGGACAGAATAGGCAAGGGAAGAAAAGAGGGAAGCGCGCACAAATCTTGAAGGGGGTGTAAAATCGCCAGGCAGCCCTACCATCCCTGAGCCTTGCCCGAAGGGGGCTAAATCAACGTTTCTTACAGTAATGGAATTACTGTTAAAGGGGGTTAAGTTGATAAAGTTACGCAGGTTTGTCAAATGCCAATCAAAGGTAGGAGAGTTGGTGATAGCGCCAATTTTATTGTCATAGATAACAAGAGTTCCTTGAATGGGTTCTACCACTAGAGCATTTCCCTGCTTGTCGTAAATGATGTAATGAAAGGGAGCAGGAACGGAGCCCCATCCCTCGATCACGGTCGGGGCTATGATGATAGAATCTAGCGCAGCTTTTACTTCACTTAGCGAAGCGAACTGGGTTAGGACCCAGTTAGGAAATTCGACGGGAGAGATCGCTTTGGATTGATTGGATCTATTGACGGACGTATAACCTGCAAAGCCAGGAAAATAAAAAGCCCCACAGGCTAGGCCCATCTCATTCATTCCATCCATGACTACCTGATCTTCAAAGCAATACGCCCCTAACACTGCATATTTGGAAGTATAATGTAGGCCGCTACCGATAGAAGTTTTCCCTACAAAGGCATAATTTCTAGGGATGACGCAGGCGTACATCTCGATGAGAGATCCGAATTCGACGGTTCTTCCATTGACAGAAGTGCCATCTTGTGCGGTCATTCGGATGCCCGTACAGGCATGCGAAGCTATTGTTACACTCAACATTACAATGAAAATTTGTGAAAAATAGCGCAAGATCCCCTCTAGTTGTAACCCCCACCTTTATACTGAAGTAAATGATTTTTTTAAATAAAAAATAGGGTCTTGAACTGGACTTTGCTCATTTTCTGCGGGCGCTTTTCGGTAGGCCCCTGGTATCTTCATTTCGTATGGCCAAAATCCAGTTGAGGCAAGCCTCGGTTTTTGTTACTCTATACGCACTATGATTTTGCCGCCCATCCATGATGGGGAAGATAAAAGTTCTCCCCTTAAAAACTGTATCCGAAACAACTATAAGCACCTTCGGAAATGGGCCAAACGCATGAATACGGACTGTTTTCGCTTATACGATCGAGATATCAAGGAATATCCCTTAGCAATTGATCTTTATGCAGGTCGATTTTGCGTCCAGTATTTCTCCTATGACCGAGAGGAAGAAGAACGGGATACATCCGAGGTGGATGGGGTACTTCGCTCCCTATTCGGCGATTGCCCTATTTACTCGCGTTCACGGATTCGCCGCCGCAGGCTGGAGCAGTATGAGAAACGGGGGCAGGAAAGAGAATTTTTTACTGTGTGTGAGCACGGTGTCCAGTTTGCAGTGAACCTAACAGATTACCTAGATACGGGTTTATTTTTGGATCATCGTGCAATGAGAAGGTTAGTAGCTTCAGAGGCTAAAGAGAAACGGCTTTTGAATTTATTTGCCTATACGTGCTCTTTTAGCGTGCATGCAGCAGTCTCTGGTGCTACTTATACAAAAAGTGTGGATATGTCCAACACCTACACCTTATGGGGGCGCGATAATTTTGAATTGAATCACTTACCCTTGCAAACGAACCCAATCATTCGCGAAGATTGCATGAAGTTTTTAGAATACGAGACTGAAAAATACGATATTATCGTAATCGACCCTCCTACAATTTCTCGCTCGAAGCGTATGGATGAGATTTTTGAGGTGCAGAAGGACTATGGGAAACTTATCACTAAAAGCTTAAAGCTCCTTACAAGAGACGGCGTCGTATATTTTAGCACGAATTATACGAAATTTTCTTTTGATGAAAGTACGATCCCAGGATGCAAGATGGAGGAAATTTCTAGCCAAACGATCCCCCTGGACTTCCATAAGAAAAAGATCCACCGTTCATGGAAGCTATCTTTATTCAAAGGGGCATTTCCCCCAGCTAGTGTCCCAGTAATGAATGCCCAATGACTCGGGCTCAATCCACACTTGTTTGGTATATTTGCCCAGCTGCCCATCCCGCTTCTCTGAAGGAAGCGGGTAAAAAAATGTATAGGGAAAAGCGATATTGTGAAGGCTATTTTTCTTACAGCACTTAAAAAATGCATACCTTAAACAGCCTGGGCCGCTAATATCCTGTACTTCATCAGCTGTCTTACCTGCCTTTTTTTTCGCGATGCGATGCAAGCAGGCTTGAAGAATAGGATGGTGCGGGATCGAGCCAATCAAAGCATTTCCTATAGCAGCTTCTGTGTCTTTGGCGTGAGGAGTTTCTAAGCCTACATAAAAATCGCAAAGGAAGTGCAGCGAATCAAAGGGTTGAATGCATTCAAAGTCGGTATCCACATAAAGCCCTCCAAATTGACTGAGTATTTCATAGCGAAGAATATCTGATTTCTCTCCCACATTCATGGCTTTTTCAAAGCGCTCTTTATTGGAGAAGGGGAATGTTTCTACATCCGCATCCGTCCAAAGATGATATTCCCACTCAGGGTGATGCTTTTGCCAGCTTGTTTGTAAAGCCCGGTATCGATCTGGGAGAGTTCCTCCGAGCCAAATTTGATGAATTTTCTTAGGGATACGTTCCACCTTAGAAGGTGTTTTACTCAAATGCTTTTCATATAAATGTTTGAGAAGCGTCCACTGGAGAGCTCTTTTCCCCTGATAGCATTCGGTAAAAAATGCTCTGTTTTTGGACATGGCTTGATCAAAATCAATGAAAGAATTTTTCTTCTGTTTTGGGATTGTCGCAATCCAAGCACAGGCTCCACAAAGGATTAGCAAGACGAACCATTTTTTCATAACACACTCATCCCGTTTCAAATTTTTTCCTTTTAGCGAGGAGCCATAGGGGTGATAAACTCCGGAATATAGTCGCAGTGCGGAGAGTTGTTTTCCATACGATAGAGTGGATCAATATTGATCCTAAACCCCTCGGTAAATTTTGCAAGAAGCTCTTCCTTATCTAGATAGTTCATGTGCGGATTTCCCGTACGGCCCACAACATTCATCGGGATATTGACCAGCTTGGACTCTTCAAAATAGAGCCCGATTTTGGCTGCAGGTGGAAATTCAGCAGCCCAATTGTACTCTAAACTGTTCGGGGTTTTATATTTCAGTTCCCCGAAAGGTTTTTGAATATCCACCTTCCTGAAAAGAGTCATGTCGAGAGTGTTGGGGAAACCCCAATCGCACTCACCTGTCGAGAAATCCCAAGCATAAAGGCCCTCGGATAAAGGATGGCTTTGGGGTACGGCTTGATCTTGATCAAATTGATAACAATGTGTGATATTCTGACCCAGCCTGAGATAAAAACCATAGGCTCCTGTTTTTTCTAACTGATCCACGCAGTATTGAAGGTCGACAAAATCTTTCACAATGATATCGTCAACTGAAAATAGGATGTACTCTGAGGGGGAGTGAAAAACGATCTTATGAACATTCGGCTTAAAATCATGCTTGGGGTCTTTCATCGATTGCATGACAAAGCGCACCTTCGGGAAATCGTCCATGACCTTCCGGTATGCATCGGCAAAGGTGTCACTACTAGCTCGAAAAAGAACCGTGAGATGTTGAAAACCAGTTATGTAGCGCTGTATCGACTCCAAACAGGCATAGAGTTGGAGCGGCCGATCAAAGGAAAACACAAGGATATCCGCCCGAGAAAACCCCTCTTTTGAGGGAAAAGAGCTTAGGGGTTCCTGTTTTTTAGCCACGATATGTTCCTCTATTTTTTTGGAAACATAGGTTTGGTTTGTAAATGTAATAGGGTCCTCTAAGAAGCGAATACGCCCATGCGCTAAATCCACAAGGGGTAATTGATAAGACGCGATCGAAGTGGCAAAATGCCCCTTGTGATAGAGATCTTCTAAAAGAAGTTCTTTGAATAGAGCTGCATAAAAGGATGCCCTCGAGTCCTGTTCTATCGTATAAGATGGATAAAGAATAGTTTTGCCAAATACGAGCCACGCATCAGGATCCTGATAGGCAGCATTCAACCGATGTAAAACGTCTGGCGAGCTAAGCCAATCTTTCGCATCTAGCGGGATGACAATTTCTCGATCCAAACAATTGTCAACAGCCCGATATAAGCTGGCAATCGGGCCTAATGCTTTCTCATTTTGTACCAAGATCACTTTTTGATCCTGCTGATTTTTAAGAATAAAATCCTTGGCTTTTGCGTAAGTCCCATCCACCGATCCATCGTCGATGACAATGACACGGTAGTGATCGTAGTCCTGTCCAAAAATCGATTGGAGAGATCTTTCACACCAAAGAGCCCCGTTATGTGCGTAAACAACCAGCACAAAGGACTTGTGCTCTTTCACTGGATACTCTTGTGCCGCATGGAGTTGGCATAGCGGTTCTTTCTTTGCAAGACCCCCAAACCAAAGTCCTAGCAAAAGGGCGAAAATTACTGCAAAGAATCGTTTCCACATTCAAACACCTGTAGTGAAGTCAATGGCGCGTAAGCCTGTCTTCCCCGGATCTGCCTTTCGATCCTAGTGGCCATCTCTCGGTCTTCCTGAACAACCGCAAAAGAGCTCCGAATCAAAAGTACTTCATCGATCCGATGGAAGTGACCTTGGGCCATTTCCAACATCGGGATCATATAGGCAAATTCCGTGCATACCGGTAAAAATTGGCCCGCATCCAAAAAATCCTCCTTCCGCACATGCTTAAAAAGCTTGGCATAAAACACGTTGAGATTCTCTCGATAGGAGAAGTCCGTACTCTTTTGAAAAGTGGGAAAGTCCATAGCTCCCCCACAAACAACCCAAAGATCGGGATCCGCAAAATATGCATTGAGCCTTTGGAGAACCCACTCGTGAGCCAGCCAATCCTCGCCTCTTAAAACAACGATAATTTCTTCATCTTCAGAAACCGTGACGGAACGAAAGATATTCGCCAAATTCCCCAGCCTCTCTTCATTTTGCACAAAGGTCACTGGAATCGTCCGATCTGACTGGTTAATCAAGTCTTTGGCAAACTCAGCACTCCCATCGTCTGAGGCGTCATCGACGTAAATAAGCCGGAAATTCTCATAATTTTGGCTGAAAATAGATGCAAGTGTCTTCTCCAAAGTGGCTCCATTATTCACCCCGACAATGACAATCGCAAAAGGCCTATTCACCAGAGTGAAAGAAGAGGGCAAAAACGCAAGAGGAAGGGCGATCGTCTCTTCCCTTTTGAATTCGCGATACCGGAGAGCAAAAAAACCTGCTAAAAAACAAAGAGCGAGCACGAAGAGCAGCTTCTTCATCCCTCTCATGGTTTCTTAAAACAAGGTTGTTTGCAAGAAAAAATCTTTTTCGTCTATCCTGTGAGGGAAATGGGTGGTATTGCTTTTGAGGCTTGCTCGTAAGTGCTAGATCGGATGTGGGATTTTTTTGTCGATAGTCTGATAAGCCTGTTTATGCCCCTCGTTTGCTCCTATTTCGCCCTCACTTCTAATGTTTTCATTAACATCGCCGCTAAGGATGCTACAGGTCTTGAATGGCTCGGGAATGCGGTTCTTGCACCCGTACAATTTATTCTCGTAGGACAAGAAGCAAACCAAAGAGAAGACGGGTCGTGGCAATTTACGCAACGATTCGATTATTCCCATGCTTTCTGGATCAAAACAGCGTGCAGTTGGGCCGCTCTGCCACCCAGCGTTATGCTGGGCTCCGGGTTAAAGGGGCTTAGCTTATTAGGCCATCGGGCACGGATCAGACACTCTGCCATACTTGCCGCCAAGCGTTCTACACAAACCAGAAACAATCAAACTTTGTACCTCAGCATGGGCCTTACATTAGGAGAGCCGACAGAAACCCTTATATCTCAAGGGTTCCAAAGGAAAAAAAACGATGAAAACCATCTTTTTGTGGACAAGTGCGCTCTTCGAGATATAGGAACCCTCCTGAATCAAGCTCACATCCCATGGTGGGTTGATTGTGGCACTTGTCTTGGCGCCTATCGATACGGAGGAGTGATTCCCTGGGATGGAGATATTGATATTGCAGTCCTCCAGCCTGATTTTGATAATGTACAAAAAGCCCTCAACCATCTCGATCCACATAAATATATCGTGCAAGACTGGTCTTCAAGAGAATATCCTGACAGCTGGTATAAAGTGTTTATTCGAACAAGCGGAACCATGATCGACATCTACCATTTTAAAATCCTTCCTGAAACAAAAGAGATCGCCTTTGTTTTAGCATATGACCATCAAATATTCTTCCCTGAATGGTGGAAGATTCGGGAAAGGCGTTTTAAGGCACCCGTTGCTTTTGATATCGTTTTCCCACTTAAAAAAGCTACGCTCGATGGCGTAGACATCTTTGTGCCGAATGACACCAAAAAGTATTTAGAGCGCTACTATGGAGAAAACCTGAACCCAGTCAAAGTCTACAATCCTCAGACCGGACTGTATGAAAAAGATCTCACTCACCCCTACTGGCAGCGATCCTACGTGCATTAGAACCCTGCGTAAGGATCGTTAAAATCTGCTATGTTATACGGCCCTGATTTATGAATTTATTTCTCGCAAATGGTATAATCAGCGTTTTAAAAAAATCGCCCATCAAAAATGGAGCGATTCCCATGACAAAAGCCTTGTGAAGCCCTACGAATGTAGCCAAATACCCTGCTCCAAGGGTATAGATGATTAGATTGCCAACGATGAGGGCAAAGGCCGTGTCAGCCACTCCCCTTTTTCTCTCGGCAAGCCAGCCAGTCACAAGGGCTGCAAGCAAATAACCCACGAGATAGCCCCCTCTAACCCCTAAAAGCATGGGAAGGCCGGAGGTTCCTCCAGAAAATACAGGCAGTCCCACTGCCCCCTGAAAGAGGAAAAGAAGCACCGCAAGAAAGGCCCTTCTTGCGCCTAATAAAGAGGCAAAAAAAAGAACCGTCGCATTCTGCAGAGCAATAGGAACGGGCGTAAACCAGAGAGGAATAGAAAAAAATCCCGTCAAACAGATGATGATGTTAGCGAGCAGTACAATCGAAATTTCTCGAAATACACCGTTTGTTTGATCTAATGTGAGTGTTCGCATAAACCTTCCTTGATATATAGAGCCCAGTCAATACACGGAGACAGGAATTCTGGGTCTAAATGTGTCGAAAAACCAGGTATCGCAGAAATGAGGATTCTCCCCTTTTTATTTAAAAAACAGAACTTATTGTGATCCGCACTGACTTTTCTTGCTAGAGAAAAACGTTTATGAATGAAAAAATCTCTTGCAAGAGTACGGAACCGCATCGCGTAGGTATTTGTGGTAGAAGGAGTCGTACGCCAATGACAGGATGCAGTAGCGAAAATTTTTGAAGTAAGCTTTGGGTAAGCGGTATACTTGTCGCTATGATCATAGAGCGTCACATAGTCGGTACCTAAAGATAAGCCTTCAAATAACGCATCCACCCAGCCAGGCCGATGGATATAATCGTCTTCTAGTAAATAGACAATCGTCTCCGGATGCAAATCAAGAGCTTTTACATGCTCCAAAAGCTTGATAAAAGAACCAGCTTCCGTTCCTTCTTGAATCTCGATTGCCTTTCCTCTTAAGAAATGATTTTTCTCCACTTTACAATCGAGAAAAAAAGTAAACGCTACACGATGATCTGCTGTAGATAGCAAATTTTCATGGCAAGCTTGGTAAGAAAACCCTAGGGGCCGTTTTTTTTTATAGGAGACCTCTGAATACGTTGCATATCTGACAAAGCACTGGATTAAGGGCTGCAAGGGAGGTAGGGAAATTTTTCTTTGATAAAAAAACATATCAAGAAATTAGAATAACATTTTCTCAACTTCCAAAAGAAGGGTTTTTCCTTCTTTATGCGTCACTTGAGTGATCGCTTGATGAAAAGGGATCCATTTTCCATTGTGAATCTCTTGTTCTTGCAGTTTCACCTCTCCACGCACCTCAGCTACATAATAGAGGACTTGCTTATAGACTTTTTTCCTATCCAAAATAAAAGAATAGTGCTCTTTTAAGGGTATTTCATCCAGCAATGAAGCAGGCTCGAGATTGGTCTCTTCTTTAAGTTCCCTAAACGCAGCTTCTTTGGGCGTCTCTCCCTTTTCAGCGTGTCCCTTCGGAAATCCCCAGTAACCGCTTTTATTGTGCTGGATTAAAAACACTTCCCACGCGCCATTTTTTTTTCTAAGTGGGATGACTCCGAATGATTCATCTTGGCTACGCAAAGCAGTTTTCCTTTCTATATGGAGCGAAAACAAGTGTAGAATTATGCCCGCCAAAGCCGAACGAATTAGAAAGACAGCATTTCACTGCAAGCTTTTGTTTTTGCCCTCGTACGATATCGATGCCTTGAATCTCAGGTTCCATGTTCTCTACGTTAATGGTCGGGTGGAGCTCTCCCGTTCGAATCGCTTGAATGACAGCGACCGCTTCCAGTCCTCCGGCTGCACCCAAGCAGTGGCCGATCATCGATTTTGATGCATTGACCTTGATATTCTTTGTATGATCGCCAAAGAGCGCCTGAATCGCTCCTATCTCGCAAAGATCCCCTACTACAGTAGAGGTCGCATGCGCATTGATATAGTTAACATCTTCTCTTTGAATCCCCGCCTCTTCAAGGGCTAATTCCATACACCGTTTCACACCCTCTGGATCGGGATTGGTCATATGATACGCATCGCAATTGATAGAGCCACCCAAGTACTCAGCGAGGATAGGCGCGCCCCTTGCAAGGGCATGTTCGAGGGACTCTAGTACTAAAACCCCCGCTCCTTCTCCCATAACAAAGCCATCCCTTGCTTGATCCCAAGGACGCGACGCCTTCGTCGGCTCCTCATTTCTCGTTGAAAGGGCTCCGATCGCTACAAATCCAGCAAGTCCTATGGGAGTGATGGGAGCTTCCGCTCCCCCACACAACATCAGATCGGCTTTACCTTGCTGAATTTGTTCAGCTGCTGCGTGAATGCAAAAATTGGAGGTGGCACAAGCCGTTGAAATAGAAAAGTTAGGCCCCTTGAAGCCCGTGTCAATCGCTAGAAGCGCTCCCCCCATATTTGTGATAATATAAGGAACGAAAAATGGGGTCAGACGTTTGAAACTCTTCGTCAAAATCGTCTCAACGCCATCATAGAAAACATTCATCCCGCCCATGCCTGAACCAATGACAATCCCTGAGCGGCGTTTATCGAGTCTTCCGAGGTCCAATTGAGCATGCTCTAGAGCTTTTTTTCCTCCCACCATCACGTAGCGGATAAAAGGGTCTACCCGTCGAGCTTGTTTCTTATCCATGTAATCTCCGACATCAAAACCACGGATCACTCCGGCAAAACGCGTTGGCAATTCTTCACAGGGAAACTCTTCAATGGGGACAATGCCGCTTTTTCCAGCCAGTAATTGTTCATAGAACAAGTCTACATCATTTCCAAAACAAGAAACAACGCCCATCCCTGTTACGACAACCCTTCTTTTTTGGGACATGCATCAACCTAAATTTTCATTTTCCTTACAGGAGATCATAGCAAAAACAGGCCCTACCAGCAACGCCTTTTCGTTCCTACAGCTATACTCGCTCCACTTGAAAAATACTCAAGAGATGAGTAATAAAAAATTAAATAGACTCGATAACCTGAAGAGACTGCACCATCTCCTACCGAATAGAAGCTCTCTGAGGCGTTTGCACATCGATTTCGAGTTCGATGATTTTACTTTCTTGCCAAAGCTTCTCCAAAGAATACCGTTCTCGTAGACCAGGGCTAAAAAGATGTACCATGACATCTCCAAAATCTAAAACTGCCCAGTCCCCTGTCTTCAAGCCTTCTAAATGAAGAGGCTTCTCTCCCTGGGACTCCAGTTCTTCAACCACAGCATGACCTATAGAAGAAATATGACGATCAATATTCCCCTCTGCGATTAGAAGAAAGTCGGTAATAGACGAAAGTCCTTGAACATCAAGAGCTAAAATATTAAATCCCTTTTTATCATAAATGACTTGCGCAATCGCATTGAGGGTCCCGAAAGGAGATTGACTCATATATCCTAAGATTAAAAAAATTTTCCGAATATTTCAATAGTTTCTATTACCTTACGGCAGGAAGAGAGTATAAATGAAAAGCCTGGATGTAGTCCAGGGCTTTTGCTGGGACTAAATGGCCGCAATAGAGCTGATGGTGTAGCCTTTGGCGAATCTCCGTACTGGAGATCCCCCAGGCTCGAGGACCGACAAGAAGAGGCGCAAGCTTTTGAAGTTCTTCTGCTTCCTTCCACCCTTTAAATGTTTTTTCAGCCTCATCAGAAAGGAGGAGGCGCAGATTCGGGAGATCGAGCGCTCGGACCGTATCGATGGTATAAGAGGGGGCTGGACGGTGAAGCTCAATCTCTATAATCTCCATTTGCGGGTGATCAAGAGCCAGTTTGAGCATGTTGAGTCGATGCTCGCCGCTTGCTACGGGGAGAGAATTCCCTTTGAAAGGAGAGCACGCTGCAGGACAAAATAGGATTTTCTCAAGCTGATATTTTTCCAGTAAAAAAATGGCAAGAAAGAGATGACCAAAGTGTATCGGATCAAAAGAGCCGCCAAAAAGACCAACTGCTTTCATAAAATAAACAATAGCTCCCTGTATTTTGGCAAAGGCCACAAGGCGTTATCAACGGTCTTCTCAAGCTGGTCTACCCGTTTTCTCAGATCCCCCATTTTTGGCATGAGAAGCGCAAGAAAGACTTTCACCTTGGCTTCCCAGCCCATATCGCTGGATTGCTCCTGTAGTTTTTGTATTTCCCTTGTAAGCTCTCTCGCCTCATCTAAGAGCGGGTCATCCTCCATTCCTCTTTGCCTAAAATCCTTTTGAGCTACGGGCAAAATGTGCGTTTGGAATAGCTCGACCATGAGGTTTGCCTCGATATTGATCTCTTTGACATATCGCTCCACCAGAACATTGTACCGAGCATGAAGCTCTTCTTCTGATAAAATTCCCTCAAAAATGCGTCTATTCTTGTTTTCTATCAATTGTAAAAACGCATCCGAGCTTTTTCGTATGTTGGGCAGCCCTCGCTTTTCAGCCTCTTTTGCCCATTCATGAGAATAATTATCCCCCGAAAACACGACCGGCAAAGCTCCCATTAAATGTTTTTTCAAAATGGGAAAGGCCGCTGTAAACAGGGCTTGGTCCGTTAGGTTGCGATCCCCGACTGCATGGTCTATTTCATC
Organism: Chlamydiae bacterium RIFCSPLOWO2_12_FULL_45_20; assembly: GCA_001796285.1. Classification (GTDB taxonomy): domain Bacteria; phylum Chlamydiota; class Chlamydiia; order Chlamydiales; family SM23-39; genus REEB52. The sequence goes on along the minus strand of MGMD01000002.1, from coordinate 69,972 downwards.
GAGAATGAGGGCTAGGCTATCAGCAACAATGGCGTTCATAACGGTGATTGGGAAAGAACAAGTAGAAGATGCCCCGACAGCCCGAAACTCAAATTTATTCCCCGTAAACGCCAGAAAGGAAGTTCGATTTCGATCTGTAGAATCGGCTAGATGACGCGGCATCGATTTTAGGCCCAGATCTATCGAGCGAAGGGTGGCCGTCCCCTTTTTTCCGTAAACAATTCCCTCAATCATTTGGTCCAACGCCTCTCCAAGAAATACAGAGAGGATCGTCGGGGGAGCTTCATTCCCACCGAGTCTATCATCATTGCCAGAAGAGCCAATACTGGCTCGAAGAAGCGCAGCCTCATCATGAACCGCCTTTAAAATGGCAGTGAGAAGCACAACAAAAACAAGACTATCTTCTTTAGGATCGAGCAGGTTAATCCCTGTATCCGTCATGAGCGACCAGTTACAGTGTTTGCCAGATCCACTGAACCCTTGAAAGGGCTTTTCATGCAATAAACAGACAAGGTTATGCCTAAGAGCGATCTGCTTCATCAGCTCCATGAGCATGACATTGTGATCTACAGCCAGTGAAGCGCGCTCAAACAGCGGGGCCACCTCATACTGAGCGGGAGACACTTCGTTGTGCCGAGTCTTCACTGGGATGCCCAGCCGAAGGGCAGTGTCTTCCAGTTCTTTGACAAAAGATAGCACGCGTTCTTTGATAGAACCGCAATAGTGATCTTCCAGCTCCTGACCTTTGGGCGGGGGAGCACCAAAAAGAGTTCTTCCTGCCAATAAAAGATCGGGCCTTAAAAGACAAAGGTCTCGATCGACAATAAAATACTCTTGTTCAGGACCTAAGGTTGGAAACACCCGATCGCCACCCATTCTACTAAGTTTGAGAAGTTTACACACAACATCGCTCAACCTCTCTTCAGATCGCATCAACGGAACCTTATGATCGAGGGCGGCGCCCTTCCAGGAAAAAAATAGGGCGGGAAGGTAGAGGGTCACACCTTCTCCCCATTCCCAAAGAAAAGGATAGCTCGTTGGATTCCAGGTGGTGTATCCACGAGCTTCATGGGGAGTCCTCAAGCCTCCTGAGGGCAAAGAGGATGCGTCCGGTTCCCCCTGCAAAAGGTCTTTGCCCAACAATTTCTCAATGACCGTCCCTTTCGGCCCCCAATGCAAAAATGAATCGTGCTTTTCTGCAAAGGTGCCGGTTAAAGGCTGAAACCAGTGAGCGTAATGGGTTGCGCCTAACTTGACGGCCCAGTTCTTTAAAGCGTCGGCAATAGGGTCAACAGATGCAAGATGAAGCTTCCCTTTTCCATCTAAAACACTCAACCAATTTTCTGAAACAGCTTTGGGTAAATTTTCGATCAGTCCCCGGTGAAAGACTCTCGATGCGAATCCGGCGGACTGCTTGATTTGGGTCGATTCTACTAACTTCCTAGTCCGTTTTCCCATTTGCTTTACTACTTCTAAGCGCGCACTCATGGACTCCTCCCCTACAGACGATCTGTCGATGGAATTTGTCACAAAGAAGTTTGAAAGTCAACTTTTTGATGATGCCGAGGTCTCAAAGATCTAGTTCGGCAATCTTCTGATCCATTTCTTCAATGGCAGCATCGACCTTTTCTAAGCTCTCTTTTTCTTGTTCTATGAGTTCCTGATAATGCATGGCCTTTTCAAAATCCAAACTGGAGCCGCCGAGAGCCTTTCGATACACTTCAATTTGCTTTTTGATCTCTTGCCGTCTCTCCTTCCTCTGGGAAAGCACCATTCTCAAATTATCGAGGATCTTCTTATCGTCTTCACTTAAATTGAGAAGGGACTGCTCTTTTTTCTCTACAATCCAATCGCGAAGGGGACGAAGTGAGCGCTCTAACTGCTGCTTTTCCATTCTACCCACATCAACCCCTTTCACCGCTATCTGAAGCTCTTTATATTCAGCTTCCAAAATCTCAAGAGCCATGTTCTCAGCATTTCTGAGAGCCTCTTCCATTCTCTTTTTAACTTCTTTGACCCTTTCCTGTTTTTCTTTGAACTTTTCTTTTTCGAGGTCCTTAAGCTCTTGAGCTTTTTGTTCCTGGACTGCAATGTAAGGTGAGCGAAGAACATCCAGCTCTGAACGGAGGTATCTGACATCATCTCGAGCCAAAGAAACAGAACGCATTTCGATCAGAACGCCTTGAATTTCTCGATTGAGCCCTTCCCAATCAAGGCCTTGGTTCTTCAACGCATCAATTTTGATCTGAAAATACTCGCGCTTTTCAAAAGATGCCTGCCTTTTTTCATGAATCTCTTTTCTGTACTCTTTTTCCGAGTGCTTTACCTTGTCCCAACACTCGCTGAGTTTCAAACGGGTTCTCGTAAAAGCTCCACTGCTTAAGGTAAAGATTTTAGCAGCCGCCTGCAACGCCTTGATTTCTTCTCGAAGTGCATAATAGGAACCTCCCAGGATCTCTTGATCCTGAAACTGCTGACTCATAAAGTCTTCCACATCTTTTTCAAATTCTTGGCTAATCTTTTCAATGAGCTCTTTTCTTTTGGGGAAAATATCATCGCCCAATTGCGATAAGCGTCTAAAAAACTTGGTTTTAAAGCGGATACGCATATCCGTTTTAATGATCTCCTTTCGCAAGGAATTCAGACGGCTGGCTAACGTATTGAGAAGGTTGAGTTCTTTTTGAATCTGATTATAAGTACCCGACTTTTCTTGAATCGTGTGGGAAGTTTCTAAAAATTGCACATCTCCTGAAGCGTTTAAAAGCTCCTCAAAATGGCTTAGGTCTTCGACCAATGCGTTGATTGCTAAATCAATTTGTTCCATCGCGAAAGAACTCTGTTCTTCCAAGATTTCTTTCAGCCTTCTCGCCTCCACTGTCAGCTCTACATATTCATTCCATAGATTGGATCGTATGGCGGGATTCAGATTCTCCCTGAAGAGCGGCAGAACAGCTCGTCGTGCCTCCCAGAATTCTCGAAAATGGGGACTGCCTTCCTGAGAAATGGAACTTCTCATAAATCTCAATCCATGAGCAATTTTCTCCTCAGGGGTTTGAAACGTATCAAGTTTTTCCACAAACTCTTTAAAAAGAGGACTTTTTTCCTTAAAGGTCTCTTGAATGGTAGGTGTAGTTTCGTTTGAAGATGCCAAAGGGTCCGAAGAAGAAATCATAATTTTTGTAGCCTTAGAAAAAATAAGAATGCAACAAGCAGTTTAAACGAAAATGCTTTTTCTGAAAAGCTTTTTGGCCGCCTATCTATGTGGTACGAAATGTAGACCCGTTGCATCGACCATCTTTTATGGATTTATTCTTTGCGATTGGACAATTCTATTTTTTTATTTACAATGGAAAAAAGCTGCTTACACCAAACTTTACGACGCACGGTATATGAAAGGTCTTTTCCTTTTCTTCATTGGAACCCTTTCTACAGTAAGCGCTTCTTTCTCCCTCCCTGAACCAGAGGACCTGCTTTGTAGGGCTGTTCTATGTGCACACGTTCCTTCGGGGCCTGGCATAGGACCTGCTGCATCTCTTTCCTTTCTCTTGTGGCAAGGAAAAATTTGGGGCCTTGAGTTTGCTACAAAATCTTTTCTACCAAACACATTGGGCAGTTCCCTTCAGATGTTTGACCAAAAGCTCTTTGTACCAGACTTCGCTTGGAGGCCTGGCGTCAAAGTGGAATATCGCCAAAATCTTCCCCATGACGACTGGAGCCTTGTTTTGGGCTACACCTATTATCACGAAGAATTCACAAGTCTCAAAAAGCATTTTAGTTCTCAAACCGTCCCGGAAGGACTCGGCATCATACCCCTTTGGCACTACCCTTTTTTGCAAATCATCGGAGGACCTCAGGGAAATCCTCTCCGTTTTCATGCTGCCAAAGCCAACTGGCACATGAACTTTCATTCGATGGATCTCTTGCTAGCCCGCCCCCTTTTTCCCGAGTATTTTATTCCGATGACCCTTTCTTTGGGCATAAAAGGAGCTTGGATCGACCAGCTGTATCATGCTGATTATGAGGATGGAACCCGCCTTTGGGCGATCGATCCATCGAGTGTGTTGCCTGCCGAATTTGTATTTATGAATTCCCATTTTCAAGCGAGGACTCATCAGCTAGGCATGGGGCCTCGGTTGTCTCTCGACTCTAAGTGGAGAATTGGAAGAGGCGTTCATCTGATCGGGAACGGAGGATTTTCACTGCTCTACTCTACGTTCCATGTAGTGACAAAATACCGCGATCAGATCGACCCTCTGCCAGAAGCTGCTGCGATGAAACTGGGAGAATTCTTTCATGAACTAACCCCTGTATGTGAAGCCATGTTAGGTCTCCATTGGGAGACACAACTTTCCCGCTTCTTTTTGGAGTGTACGATGGGTTACGAATGGCAGTATTGGTGGTCAATCAATCACATCAGACGTTCTTTTGTACAAACAGCTCCAGGTACGACGATGGATACCGCTGGAGACTTACAAATGCAAGGATTGAATGCATCGATTCGATGGGTTTTTTAAGATTTTTCTTTTTTTAGTCAGTGCCATGCTATGTCCTTTTCCTCTTCTTGGCATGCCATGTTCACAATATGAAGGGGTCTATGGAAGACTTTTTTCTTCTGCAGCTTGTACTCCCTGCACATGTTCTTGCATCCTCGAGGTGACTCCCCTGGCTTGGCAAGCGCGTGAAGAGGGATTGAACTTTGCTCTGAAAAATGAACCGCTGCCCTTAGGCGCGAACGTAAGCGTCAACGGAATCCTGGTGGGTCCAGATTTTCATTGGGAGCCAGCCTTAAAGATCAAAGGGGGATTGCTGTTTAATGAGCGAGCCTGGGACTTCGCGGTCCAGTGGACCTACTTCCACACCCGCACAACTCGGCAAGAAAGGCAGGCTACGAATGCGTTAGGGGCGGGCCTGATGCCCATTTGGGCTCCTCCCGACGCGAATATTGCTGAAGAGTTCACTTATGGAAGCGTAAAGGCCCATTGGAATCACACCTTGCAGGAATTTGACATCATGCTGGGATACGAGCCGTATATTTCTCCCAGGTTTTCCATGCGGTGGGCAGCTGGACTTAAAACGGTGGATATCAGCGAACATTTTTCTATCCTATATACAGAAGGATTTCATGGCGATATAGCCCAACTTATTTTTTCTCATACAGACCTTATAAAAAAAACGATCGGGGCAGGTCCCAGGATAGAAATTACCTCAAAGTGGCGTTTAACTCATGGATTTGCTTTACTTACCTCGCTAGCCGGTTCTCTTCCCCTTTGGCATTATCGCATCACGAGACAAGATCAAGCTTTAGGGGTTCTCAGCACACGGAATCAAGAAATTTCTGCTTCTTCCAGGGAAAGATTTTGGACCTTTCGGCCCGTTTTAGAAATGCTTCTAGGCATCCATTGGGAGATTTGTTTTTCTCAATATTCTTTTGGTATCGCTGCAAATTATGAATTTCAATATTTTTCAGAAAACAATATGTTTCACCTGTTAGTCAATCCAGGCCTTTTGAGCCTCCATTACTTTCCCCGTGGGGATTTGCAGTTACAAGGAGTGGGTGTGAACATTCATTTTGGATTTTAACGCATGAAAAAGCGACAGAACCTGAATTATGTAAAAGGTCTATTTTTGATTCTATGGTTCTCAACATTGCATGCGAGTTTGTACCCCTTGGACTGTGCATTCCTACCAGATGCCGGACAGTGTAAGTCGCATGACACAGGCTCACCCTCTAATTTTTTTGCCTCGCTAGACTTTCTCTATTGGGAGGGGATGGAGCGAGGGCTGGAATACGCCTTAAAAAACACGGCATCCTCATTGGATCAAAAAATCGAAGTTTTCGAACCTGATTTTGGATTTCATCCAGCCTTTAGAGTGGGGCTTGGCACACACCTTGGCGATGATGAGTGGGGTGTAAGATTTTTTTACACGCGCTACTATACTGCGAATAACGCACACACAGCCCATCTTTTTAATGGCAACGATCAAAGCGGGATTCGTTCTGTGTGGACGAGCCCCTCGGCGTTTCAAGGCAATAGCTTTAGAAGTTATTGGCAACATTCGAACGCTGACTGGAAACTCCACACGCATGTAGTCGATCTTTTTTTACAACACGGCTTTTGCATCAGCCCACGTATTTCCCTGGATCCTGGCTTTGGGCTTACATTTGCCATTATCCAACAGCGCTTGGATGTCCTTTATGAGGAAGGGAACCGAGCTTTTGCGGTCGATGGATCGGGCACCCCGATTCAATTTATCAGCAGTCAAATCGCCATGAAAAACCGCTCCTTCAATCTCGGTATGGGGGCAAAAATGAATGTAAAATGGAATTTTTCTGAGCCTTTTGATTGTATCGGGAGTCTATCGGGCTCTCTTCTTGCCTCTCAGTTTACAGTGGGGAGAAACGAATGGGACGTATCGTCAGATCCAATGCATGGAGTACTATTGGAGTCATTTCGGGAAAACGATGACTACTGGACCCTTCGTCCCGCCGCAAGTCTTCTGCTTGGGTTCGGCTGGAACGGCTGTATCTGCAAGCCTAAGCATGTGGTCTATTACAGCGTCAGTGCAGCCTATGAGCTTCACGTCTTTTGGAAACAGAATATGCTTTTGCGATTTATAGACCAAGCCAATGCTGCCATGATCGTCCCTAGCCTTGGGGATCTTTTTTTCCACGGACTTACTCTACAGGGGTTAATCGACTTTTGAACTCGACTTTGTACATTTTTTGGACGAAGCTGCCGAGAGAGGCAAAATCCAGCTTCTCTTGACAGATGAGTTCAAAAAATGTACAAAGTCGAGTTGAATACGGCACTTGCTATCATCTTCCTTGTATTTGGGCTTTTATTCCTTTGGAAAACCGGAGGATGGGCAGTCCATCATGCCATCCGATTTTCCCTTGTCTACCGAGTAGAGAGCTTTTACATCGGCTTTTTTATTTTTGCGATCGCGACCACTCTTCCCGAGATCACCTCTGCAATCGTCTCTTCCCTTCAAGGGGTTCCAGCCCTTTCTGCTGGAGATTTAATGGGCTCATCTCTTGTGAACTTGTCCCTTCTTTTAGGGATTGCTTCCATAGTCGCAAAAGAATTACCTGTAGACATGCGGTTAAAAAACAAGCTGTTGGGGATGATGATTGCGATGATGGTCATGATGGTTCTCATCGTTTATACACCTTTACATCGACTTAGCGGCTGGGGTCTTGTAGCCGTCTACATCCTCTCCATTTTCTGGCTTCAAAGTGGGGGGAAACAAGACTTTTCCGAGAAGGTTACACAAAAGACACCGCCTGTGTATCTCTGGGTATCTTCTATCAAAATTGATGTCCTTTTAAAACTTACGATCAGCCTTGTTCTTTTAATCTTGAGCGCTTGGATAACCGTTATTGCAGCCATGCACATTGCGAAAAGCTTTCATATTTCCATTGCGGTCATTGGAGCTACTGTGATTGCCATAGGCACCAGCTTACCGGAGCTCACACTACAAATTCACGCCATTAGAAAAAGGGAATATGCCCTTGCTTTAGGAGACATTTTTGGGGCAAGCCTCGTCAATCTTTCTTTCATTTTAGGATTTCTTCTTGTTTTCAACCCACCCTTTGACCTTTCTATTGGAACATCGGTCTTTTATTTTTTGATCCCCACTTCTCTTGTGATCTTCTTCCGGCTCCTGACAAAAAAGCCCTTCAAGACAGTGGATGGAGCTCTTTTGATTGCGATCTTTGTCCTCTATCTGTTCCACTTGTCTCACAACCTTTAGTTTGCTGCTGCCGTATAATTTGGGCTTTTTCAATTTCTCGCCTATAGCACTTGAAGCAAGTGGGGAAGTACTTTTCTTCTGCACCCAATTCAACACTCGGCCCCTCTGAGGCAGCTAAACCATTGACGTGCTTGAGATTCATAATAGATTTCCGGTTGCAATAGTGGCAGGTCGCCTTTACCTCTTCAATAGAGTCAGCGAGCTCCATCAATCTTTTTGAGCCTTCGAAAAGGTAGGATTTAAAATCTGTCCTTAGTCCGTAGCAAAGCACGGGGATATCAAAGTCCAACGAAATCCGGCGGAGCTCTTCGATTACCTCTTTTGTCACGAACTGGACTTCATCGACTAAGATGCAGCTGACCCCTGAGTAATCCTCTTGTTTCAGCGAGCTTTCATTGGCAATTAAGATGTCTGCCTCCATTTCGAGACCTGCTCGAGACTTGATCCGTTCCTTCCCAAAGCGAGTGTCTACATTGGGCTTCATCAACAAGATTTTTTTGCCTTGTTGACGATAGTTGTGTGCGACTGCAAGTAGATTGAGCGTCTTAGCGCTGCCTACAGTTCCATGACGAAAATAAAGCTTTGCCATACATACCTTAAAGATTATCAAAAGCCAGCACTGTACTCGGTCTAAGAATTTTATACCAATGGCAAGAAAGAGATCCAAACCTTTCTAGATGAACTTCGAGAGATTAGAGTTCCTTGTTGGAGGTATACCAAACGTGACTCAATAGAAAATTTTACACCCATAAAATGTCCCTTTGTGATAGCCTCTTCCCTTCAAAAAAACAAAGGTACAAATTATGGCAGCGCCTTCTTCTTCTATCAGTCTTGTTAATCAGGACCTACTCCACTGGCTAAACACCCAGGAAGAAGAGTTTACAGCGATGGCTGAAGACTTCGCTAAGATAGCCCAAAAGGTCAGACAAGCTAAAGAAGCTCTACAGCTAGAGTTTAATGAAGAAAAAACCGTTGGTCCGCTTCTTCTAACGTACAATCCAGCTCCACAAATAATACAAAATCTTGATCCGGAAAAAATAATACAAAATCTTGATCAGGAGATCAGAGAAGTGAGAGGGAAGTGGGAGACAAAGAAGACGTCTTATTTCAACGTACTTTTTCCGTCCCCCTGTGTAAATGTAGACGATGGCGCTCAACTAGAGAAAAGTCAGACTTCCTCACCTATGTCTAAAGAGGCAATATACGCTGCGATCAAGAGCATCCGACCTGATTTTGAAGAGGCAAAAGCACAATTAAACTCCCCAAGATTCCAAGCACTCTTACACACTCTTTCGGAGATCAACTTCGATAAGAAAGCTATGCGAGAACAAATGCAATCCCATGTTTGCAGTCGCTACCTAATGAGCCAAATCCTAGAACGTTTTCCATGGGCGATCGAGTATGCTCCAAGCGTACATCAAAGGGATCCACAACTCATTTTCTTTGCCATGTATAAAGCACAAGACCAACTCTCCGCGAGAGGGGTGGCCTCAGCTGATTCCCCTTATCAAAGAAATACCATCGCAAGAATCCTTACTTGTGCTGATGCAACAGTCTTCATAGAGACATCCTTCGTTGAATGCGTCGTGCAGGAGTTTTGCCCTGAGAACATAAGAGCACATGCTCCCGTAGTTGTAAGGACAATTCGTGCATTCAGTATGTCGAAAAATCCTTTCTCGACCTCATCAACGAGCAGCACAGGGAAACAGCCAGGCTTATTAAGCAAGAGGCACATCCGACGCCTCCCACATCACTGATCTGATCTTTCAGTAAACCTCTTGCAGAACCTGAGTTCTGCAAGAGGTTTACTGAAGCACTACTTACCACTAAAGATTTCATCGAGAAAGTTATGCGTAGCAGTCCAGGCGCGTGATGCAACAGTAGGATGATAAAGAATGCCTGATGCTGGATCATTTGCACCTGGCGTTGCGAATGCATGCATAGCATCTCCATAAATATGAGCTTGCCAGTCGACCTTTGCTTTGTTCATTTCCAACTCAAAGCCTCTAAGCTCACTTTGTGGGGAGACAGGATCGTTGTATCCGTGAAGTATCAAAATTTTCGCTTTAATAGCTTGCATACACGAATGGGGAGGGGGATCAAAATGACCATATACACTAATGGCTCCCTGCAGGTCAGCCCCGCTGCGAGCAAGATCGAGAGCACATACGCCTCCGAAGCCAAACCCCAAAATTGCGACACGTTTTGAATCTACATAAGGCAGGTTACAAACTATCTCAAAGCCTTGAATAACACGATTTAGCAACCGTTGACGGTTTTCCATAAATGGCTTTTTTAAAGCGGCATTTTCCTCCTTTGACTTACCTAATATACCATACATGTCGAGGGCAAAGCCAACATATCCCCATTCAGCTATTGCTTTTGCCTTTTCGCATATAAAGGCGTCTCTTCCATTCCATGCATGGCAAAGAATTACAACAGGACGTTTTTCTTCACTTGGAATGGCAACGAATCCTTCAAGCTCAATCCCTTGGTCCTGATATGGTATATTCGTGGCATGCATATTTACTTCCATCCTTGTCGATTTTGGATTACTGCGCCCTAATCCTAGTGCCTCATACGCGCATTCCTGGATGCAGGGAGCAGGCTAGGCGGTGCCGAAGCCCTCCATACCTCCGAATATATTCCTTTCCCCAACCTGCCGTCCAATGGAGAATTTTCGCAGCGATGTTCAATCCTCGACACATCTGCCAGTTATAAATATCCGGCAAAGAGTCTACCTGAAACTTCTTTTTATAAATAAGCTCTGATAAAGCGTCTTGATCACCCAAAAATTTATGGTTGTAACGCATCGCATAGTCCGCATAGACTGGAAGCACTGGAGAGCCCTTTCGAAATACGACCACTCCACTATTATAAAGCACCTTCTTCCCCTCTTCTCTCAGTTTCATCAAGCAAAAAGAGGATTTTAAGTGCTCAAACACCGGCTCAATCGCGCCCATGACTTCACAGTCAAGATCCATCCAAAGAGTCTCCTCAAAAGGACTCGCGAGCATCCCAAAAGGCTTTTTAAACCAAGCCCCCCTAGAACCCCAAAAAGGACTTAAGTTCTTTTCCCACTCTTGCAATCGAGCGGAGCCTATTCGCTCTTTGTCTGCCATTCGAAGGTGCTCTAACGATATAAGTACATAAAGACCTCTGGCCTGGCACCATCTTCTCGCGCGATCCGACATGCCAAAATCCCCAAAACACACAGGCAGCTTATTCGTTTCAGAATAGTTCCCCCACCACCAAGGAAGAAGCCATTCAAGCACCTCATCTGTAGCGACAAATACTCCTCGATCCTTTCCTGTCATTTTGCTATCTTATGCTGGACTCTGTACATTTTTTAAAATATAGGTTTACCATGGGACGAGAGCAAGCAAAAAATTACTGGAAAACCAAGCCGGCCCAACTTTATTCAATGTTTTTAAACGCTGAAGCGCAAGAGCTCGACGCCTTAGAACGACCTGAAATTGTAAGCTTACTGCCCCCTTTAAAACACAAAGTCATCTTAGATCTCGGTGCCGGAATCGGTCGCTTTACTCAGGAATTCGCGTGCTGTGCCAAAAAGGTTGTATCTTTGGACGTGTGTCCACAATTTATTGAAGAGAGCAAAAAAAGAGCCAAAGAATGTACCAATATTGAATGGCTCCTCTCAGATGTGATGGATGCGGCTTTTGAGGAAAAGTCTTTTGATCTTATCTTCATCAGTTGGGTTTTCATGTATCTTGAAGATAGCGAGGTCCAATCCCTCATCCAAAAACTTCATCTGTGGCTCCAACCCGATGGGCATCTTTTTTTTCGAGAATCCTGTGCTGCAACGACGCATACCCTTGACCCAACAGGGAATGTCAAAAAGCCAGTGCCTGCATCCATTCCGCTATATTGGGCTACGTACCGTTCCCCTATCGCCTACGACCGCCTCTTTCATAATTGGAAACTCGTCCAATCAGGCAATATCCGAGCTTTTGAAACATTAAAAGCTGATCCCTTTAAATACTACTGGCTCTACCAACCCAATAAAAACCGATGAAGCGAATCCTTGTTTTCATTGCGCTTTACTGCGTGAGTGATTCCATTCTATTCCTCAAGTATCGCATTCGACTCCAACGGTCCCATTTTCAACTGTTAAAAAACCCATGGAGTTTTTTTAGCTCTGGCAAAAAAATATTGTCTCTCTTGCTTCTTCTAGCCCCTCTCCTCTGGATGTTTCCCTGGTTCTCTATCCCATGCATACTCGTGACAAAATGGCCCCATCCGCTCTGGCTCCTCTTTCGAAGAAAAAGAAAAAAAAACCTAGCTTCCTCCTTTCCATTCCAAATTTCCGTCCCCCAAGGCCAGAAGCTTTTTGACATCCATACAGAAGATAAACCGCACATCCTCTTCATTAGTTTAGAATCCTTCCGAGCCAAAAATGTCGGCTGTTTGGGAGCAAAACAAGCGTTAAGCCCCCATTTTGATCGACTCGCCAAAAGGGGCCTTCTGTTTACAAACTTCCACGCTACCGGCAATTTAACCAACCGCTCCATCCTCTCCACTCTATGCGGGGTTCCTCCAGCCCATGAGCCCTGGCATTTAGGTCATTACGCCGACCTCCCTCTGGTTGGGCTGCCCCGCCTACTGGCAAAACATGGCTACTATCCAACGGTTATCCAAGGAGGTTCCACAGCCTTTGACCACGAAGCAGAGTTCTTTGAAAAGCACGGCTTTCAGACCATTTTAGGAAAAAGAAACATCGCAAAGCCAGGGACAAGCTGGGGCATTTATGACGAACATCTCATGACAACAGCCGCTTTGTGGCTGAAAACCCAAAAAGTCCCCACTTTCCTCAATCTCTACACGATTACCAATCACCATCCATGGATTCACCCAGAAAAAAAACATGGATTTCTCAATACCTTCGCCTACACCGATAAGGCGCTTCAAATCCTCATTGATGCCCTTGCCGATGGTGACCTTCTGAAAAAAAGCATCCTCTTCATTTACGGGGATCACGGGCAGCAACTCGAAGATCGTGGGCCTCATTTTGAAGTGAATCGAGATCTTTACCAAGACAATATACACGTTCCACTGCTGATCCTTGCTGAAGGAAGGATAGATCGGCCAAGAACCATCGACACCCTTTCCTCTCAAGTGGATCTACTTCCCACTCTGCTTGACCTTTTACACATCCATACCCCCCACCAAAGTTTAGGGAAAAGTCTTCTTTACCCCTCCAACGCCCCTATTTTTTTTAGCCATCCCTTCGATACCCCAGCCAAAGGGTGCCGAGAAGGCCCCTGGAAATACATCGTAAGCGATGAAAAAGAGTGCCTCTATCATTTAGAAAAAGATCCTGATGAAACAGTAAACCGCATTGTAGAGGGAACCTCCCTTCGCAAAAAAACAGAAGAGTTTTTTGCCTCATTAGACACCTATTATTCTGAAATACCTCCTGAAAAAATAGAGTGCTCGATGCATCTTGATTTTACAAACTCTTTAAAAATGACAGATGCTATGCTTCTGGAAATAGCCAAAAAACACCCAAACCTCTCCTCCCTTTCTCTGGACGGATGCCTCCTTATAACCAATCAAGGAATCGCCTCTTTCCTCCAACTCTGCCCAAACATCGAAAAGCTCTACTTAGATGGCCTGGACGATATCTCCTCTGCGGGCTGGGAAAACCTACCCCATCTCGTCCATCTCAAAGCCATTGACTGTCCTCACATGACCTTGGACTGGATCCAAAACCTCCCCTCATTAAGAGTTCTACAGCTAGGTGCGTCAAAACTCAGCGATGAAGATTTACAAAAGTTGGCAAAAACGCAAAGGAATTTGAACGCGATTTACTTTTCAAACTTACAGCACATTACCGATGCAGGACTCATCCCCCTTTTATCTGCTAATCAAAACCTCATGATTCTATCCATACGAGATTGCCCAAACATTACAAAAAGCGCTTTTGAGGCCATCCAAAGCAAGATTTTACGCTATAAGTGGCTGGCTTGACCCATGAATGGAATCATCGTTGGGTCTGATCAAACCCTTGAGTGGGCTCTTCCGTGGTGGTGGGAACGCTATCGACAATGGAACACCTTCCCTGTTGCCTTCATCGATCTCGGCCTGTCTTATGAAAAAAAGAAATGGTGCAGGGAACGGGGCAAGCTCATTCCTCTAAGAGTCGTCGATTTTGCCGAAAACCCCGCTCCAGACATGAAAAAGCAATGGGAATGCGAGGCAGGCCTACAATTCGTAGAGGCCCGTAACGCTTGGTTCAAAAAACCTTTGGCATGTCTCCAATCACCTTTTGCAAAAACCCTTTGGATCGACGTTGACTGCGAGGTAAAGGCCCCCCTTACCCCTCTTTTTGAATACGCAAGTCACTTCGCCATGGCCTTGGAACAAAACCCCTATCTCGCCCAATACCCACTCTACAATTCCGGTGTCATCGCTTTTCGAAACAACCACCCTCTTCTACAATGTTGGGCAGAATGGTGCTATCTTAAAAATAAAACATTTCGCGGCGATCAAGAAGTCTTTTCCCACATGATTGGTGAGCGCAACATCAGAATCGACGAACTTCCACCCATTTATAACTGGAGCCGCCGCTCTGAAGAAAGAAGCGATGCTGCTATCTTACACTGGCACGGCTACCACGGAAAATTCATCATTCGGACTCAGAGGGTGTTTACAAAGTAGACATCTTCTCAGCTTGGAGCGCCGCTTTGGCCATCCTCAGTCCATCCAAAATTCCTTCTTCATGTCGAAAATAGGGGTTCATCTCGAGCTTAGGAAAATCGTTTGGCTGCAAAAGATCATCAGGCGTGATATGGGGAACGATCCTACGGGCCGTTTCCCAGAGTTTTTGTTCTTGCCCCCTGATTAAATCATCCAACATACGAATCATGCAAAAGGTCTACTTTTGTGCCGCTGTTTTTGAAAAAATGTGCGCATCAAATCGGCAGCTTCTGCTTCCAGTACACGGGAAGTAACCGAAACTGCATGCATAGGATGCCGCATGGTCAATAAATCAACCCAACTTCCGTTCGCACCCAGACGGAGATCTGGGGCTCCCCAAACAAGGCGGGTCACCCTTGCAGAAAGGAGCGCACCTGCACACATCGGACAGGGCTCCAACGTACAGTAAAGAGTCGTTTCTACAAGCCTCCAATTGGAAAGAGCCTGAGATCCTGCAGAAAGACAGAGCACCTCCGCATGAGCTGTAGCATCCTGAAGAAGCTCTACTTGATTGTGGCCTCTTGCAATCACCCGATTTTGGTGCACAAGAACAGCTCCCACAGGGACTTCCCCTGCATCAAAAGCTCTTTTCGCCTCCTTCAAAGCCTCCTTCATAAAGAGTTCATCGCGTTCTAACATAATACCAAAAAGAAGTCTCTACTGTTGTTTCTGAAGTGCTTTGACGTGTTTTTTGAGAGCTTCCGTGTCCCGCGTATACTTCTTTTGCACCCCTAAAAGTTTGGCCTCAAGACGCGTAATCTCTCGCTGTTGAGATGCGATTACCTTCTCAAAACTTTGCTGTTCCTGGGTTTGCTCGACCTGAGAGTCTCTAGCTTGCCTCGCTATTTCCGCTTTTTTCTCCAGATCCATCAGGACAGTCTTGGGGAAGACGACCCCATTAAGAAGAGAAAAAAGAAACACAGGGATCGCTCCAAAAGACTCCTCAGCCCCCTCTAATACCCTCTGACTTTCCTCTAAATTCAAGGTTTCAATGGAAGCAAAATCTGGATTGATGGATGACAACTGATTGACAAAGTGCTCATATAGCTCCCCATTTTTAAAAACCCAGCGGTTCACAATCCATGCAGAAAATTCTTCATTGCCTTCAGATAGCTCTTTGGCATAAGCACTAAAAATTTCAGTCGTCGTAAGACCTTTTTTCGGACGGTTTCCAAAATACTTGCGATAGAACTCCAAATGAGCATCCATATGCTCCTGTTTAATATCTTTTTTGATAGCCTCTAAAATCTCAAAAGTCCAGGTCTCTAAAACTTGAAATTGATTCTCCATATACCATCCGAAAGGTTAACAATGCTTTGAAAGCATAGCAAAAACAGTCGCGAACCAAAAGCGAAAATTTAGGGGGATTGCCCGATTAATCAAAATCCGCTATAATGCGGGATAACAAACGTCTAAACATTACTTAAGAAAAAGCGGAGAACTTGGCTCCATGTCTTTAGATAAAGGTACGAAAGAAGAGATCACGAAAAAATTTCAGTTACACGAGAAGGACACAGGCTCTGCTGACGTCCAGATCGCTATTTTGACTGAGAGAATTGCTGAATTAACAGAACACTTGAAGCTAGCTCCAAAAGACCACAGCTCTCGGCTTGCTCTTTTAAAGCTTGTCGGCCAAAGACGAAAACTTCTTGATTATCTCAATTCCACGGACACAAAACGCTATCAGAGCCTTATTGTCCGTCTAAACCTAAGAAAATAATTTGTTAGGGGCGAGTGATCGCCCCTTGTTTTTTAAAGTCGCATCCTTTACCTTTTCATGCCATTACAATGGAGAAGAAGGTAAATGTTCAAGCGCGAAACAATCTTAATTCAGGTCGGAAATAAAACCCTAAAATTTGAAACCGGGCAGATCGCTCGCCAAGCCAATGGATCTGTGATGGTTCACTGTGAAGATACAGTCGTCTTCGCAAGCGCTTGCGCAGCACCAACAGCCGATCCAGCCATCGATTTCTTCCCCTTAAGGGTTGACTATCAGGAGAAATATTCGTCTGTTGGGAAAACTGCAAGCGGTTTTATCAAAAGAGAGGGAAGGCCTCAGGAAAGAGAAATCCTCGTGTGTCGCCTGATCGACCGCCCCCTAAGACCCATGTTTGAAGAAGGATATTTTAATGAGGTTCAGCTCCTCTCTTATGTCTTTTCTTTCGATGGAATTCACCAGCCTGACGTCTTGGCTATTTGCGCTTGTTCTGCTGCTCTTGCTATTTCTGACATTCCCCTCATCAAACCGATTGGCGCCGTCCGGGTGGGAATGATCGACCAAGAGTTGATCATTAACCCAACCCTAGAGGAGATGAAACAATCGAAGCTCGACCTTATTCTTGCCGGAACTGAAGATGCGATCTTGATGATTGAAGGGTACTGTGATTTTTTATCAGAAGAAAAAGTGTTGGATGCCATTGAAATGGGTCATAAGGCGATTCATGAGATTTGCCACCAGCTGACAGCATGGGCTCAAAAGATTGGGAAGCCCAAAAATAGGGGGATCCTCCGCAAGATTTCGAAAGAGGTGGAGACGGCAGTACACTCTGCAGCCAGCTCCCTATTAGAGTCTGCGCTCCAGATTTCATCCAAGCAGGAGAGGGAAAAAACTCTTGCCGAGATCAAAGAGACAGTGATCAATATTCTCGGGTCGACAGCTACTGAAGCGACAAAAGCAGATGTGCTTGCGGCCTATAAAAACCTCCAATCTGCCTTAATGCGCAAGAGGATCCTCATAGAGAAAAAAAGGATGGACGGAAGAGGCCTTCAGGATATCCGTCCCATTTATATCGAGCAAGGCCTTTTGCCTCGCACCCATGGAAGCTCTCTTTTCACAAGAGGAGAAACCCAATCGATTGCCGTTTGCACCTTGGGAAGTGAAAATACAGCCCAGAGATTTGAAGATCTAAGTGGAGAAGGAACCCAGCGCTTTTACTTACAATACTTCTTCCCGCCCTTTTCTGTCGGTGAAGTAGGGCGAGCAGGCCCTCCTGGACGAAGAGAAGTAGGTCATGGAAAACTAGCCGAAAGAGCTCTGGCAGCAGTTCTCCCGACGCAAGAACAATTTCCTTATGTCATTCGCTTGGAATCCAATATCACTGAATCGAACGGTTCTTCTTCTATGGCTTCTGTCTGTGGCGGCTGCTTGGCCATGATGGACGCGGGAGTCCCGATTGAGCGCCCCGTCGCAGGAATCGCCATGGGGCTCATTTTGGAAGGACAGGAGTTTGCTATTCTCTCTGATATCTTGGGGGCTGAAGACGCTTTAGGCGATATGGATTTTAAGATTACTGGAGATCAGCATGGGATTACCGCCTTTCAGATGGATATCAAGGTGGAAGGAATTAACAAAAATATTATGAAAGAAGCGCTTTTCCAAGCCAAAGCAGGAAGAGAACATATCCTGCAAAAAATGCTGGCTGTCTGCCCAGAGTCGAATGCGAAAATGTCCGTCTATGCACCAAGAATTGAAACGATCCAAATCAAGCCGAGCAAAATTGGCATTGTGATTGGACCTGGCGGCAAGCAAATCCGCTCCATCATTGATGAAACGGGCGTTGAGATTAATATCGATGATAACGGCTTGATTAGCATTGCTTCCAATAGTTCTGAGGCCATGGAAAAAGCCAAAGCGATCATCCATAGCCTTACAGCAGAGGCTGAAATGGGCCGCACCTACTGCGGCAAGATCACTTCGATTGTCCAGTTTGGGTTTTTTGTGGAGATTTTTCCAGGGAAAGAAGGGTTGTGCCATATTTCAGAAATCTCTGATAAGAGAATCCAAAATATCCATGATACCAACTTCAAAGAAGGCGACGAGATTGATGTCAAAGTCATCGACATCAATGATCGAGGTCAAATTCGGCTCAGCCATAAAGCGACCCTTAACCAGCCAGTAAAGGCATAAAAACGATGAAAAGAACCCTGGCTCGAGAACTTGCCCAATCGTTACAAAAGAAAGTGCTCGTGCGAGGGTGGATGAACAACCTTCGCTTGATGGGGAAAATAGCCTTTCTCCTTCTTCGTGACCGGACTGGTTTGATTCAAATCGTCGTCGAAGAAAAAGAGGATCTCGAAAAGCTTAAAAGTTTACAACCCGGCTCCATTTTAAAGGTGGTAGGAACCCCCGTAGAATCGGGTTCTGTATATAAAGTAGAGATCAAAGATCCACAAATTACCATTGAAAATGGGATTTATGAGGCTCCTCCGATCGAATATTATAAGCCAGAGATCCACAATGATCTCGATTTTATCCTCGACCACCGAGCGATCTCTTTGCGGAATCGACAAATTGGAGCCGTGTTTCGTATTCAAGCAGAGCTGGCTCATGCGTATGGACTCTACATGCATGATGTCGTAAAAGCGCATGAGTATTTTGCACCCAACCTTATTGGCGCCTCTTCTGAAGGGGGGGCTGAATTTTTTAACGTCGACTACTTTGGTTATACCGCAACTCTCGCACAAAGCAGTCAGCTCTACAAACAGATCATGGTAGGTGTCAACGAGCGGGTATTTGCCCTGATGCCTTTTTTTCGGGCAGAACCTTCCCAAACAACTCGCCACATTTCTGAAGGAAGACAGTTTGAGTTTGAAATGGGCTTTTTTGATTCATGGCATGAAATCATGGACATTCAGGAGAGCTGCATTAAATATATGCTTGATCACATAGATCGGCACTCTAAAGAGGATCTTGCACTTTTCGAACATCCTCTCATCGTGGCTCCCAAAGAGATTCCTTTTCCCCGTTTGACGTTTCAAGAGGCTCAAGAGCACTACTTTCGAAGGACAGGGATCGATGAAAGAAAGGAACCTGACCTGAGTCCCGCAGCGGAAAGGGAACTTTCCTCTTGGGCTCTGGAGAACCACGGTACGGAATTCGTCTTTGTGACAGATTGGAAAAAGACAAAAAGACCCTTTTATGCTTATCCAAATGAAGAAAATCCAGAGCTTACGAACACTTATGATCTAATCTCAGGGGGGGTAGAGATCACCTCGGGAGGGCAAAGACGCCACACTTACCAATCTATGGTAGACGGAATCAGAGAAAAGGGAATGGACCCTGATCAATTCAGCGACTACCTCAGCATTTTTCAATATGGTATGCCTTTGCATGGTGGATTTGGGATGGGGCTTGAGCGCCTGACCCTTTCTATTCTCAAACTCAAAAACATTCGTGAAGCCTCGCTGTTTCCATCTGACACCAAACGCATTGCAGCCAACCGAATCAAGGCAAATATTATCTTCGGTGGGGAGAATTTACGCGGTGCAATCATCCATCTGCTAAGAAAACACAACATCCGCTTTGAGCACCTCACTCACGAGCCTACCCCGACTTCAGAAGATTCTGCAAGAGTTCGTGGCGTTCCCATGTCTATAGGGATCAAAGCGATGATTTTGAGGGGAAAACACTCGAAGAAAAATTACCAAATCAATATTCCCGCCCATCTGAAGATTGATATGAAGGCCGTCGCACTAGCAGTGGGAGAAAAATGCGAATTTGAGGACCCAGCTGTCATCAAAGAGCGCTTCGGTTTAGAAATTGGCAGCGTACCTCCATTCGGAAATCTTCTCAACCTTGCTAGCTATTACGACGAGGCGATTCTATTGCAAGAAAAAGCCGCTTTTAATTGCGGTCTTACAACAGAGTCTATCGTCATGAAGCCTAAGGATCTCGTCCATCTTGTTGAGCCTATTTTAGGCCATTTTACCAAAAACTAAAATAGACCTCTTGTAAATTGCGTCATCTGCTATACGGAGAAAAGATACCCAAAAAAGGAGGATTTATCATGAAAACACGCAAAACTTGGGGCATTATTTGCATCATCCTTGGAGCTACCATGCTCTTCTTCTCACACTATATCTCTGAACAGGTCGCTTCCGGAAGAATAGAAATTCAGCAAGGAAAACGAGCCGTTCAATCGACAGAATCGCTCTTCGGTGCTTCCAAATACACAAAACCAATTGGGGAAGAGGTCACTCGCTCCGGAAGGCAAAAAATCTCAGCGGGAGAACACGAAATCGTAAAATATACAACCATTTCTAGAAATTTGAAAATTGGTGGCATCGTCTTAATTTTGATTGGAGTAGGACTCATTTTTATGAGCCGAAGAAAAAACAAGTAACAAACTCACCTTGGTTTGAAAGTCCCTTACGCCCCTGGAGCTGGGTTGATGATCGGCTTAGGAACATGGATTGGAACGGGAGGAGGAGGAGGTACATTCATCTGTAGCTCATCTTGCAATTTAACACGGCTTTTCTTCGCCTCTATATTCCAAGTACCATCCATGATCGCCTTGATATCGGTTGAATCAAGCGTTTCAAATTCCATCAGCATATCTGTCATGAGCTTTACCTGCTCTTTATGCTCTTCGAGAATATTTAACGCACGCTTATGCGCCTCATCGATCAGCTTACGCACTTCCTTATCAATCGCTTCGGCCGTTTCCTCAGAGTAGTTTCTTTCATGATACCCAGCCATGCCTAGATATTGCCCTTGTTCCGTCTTTTCATCGTAAGTCACAGTACCAAGACTGTCGCTCATCCCCCATTCACAAACCATGCTACGGGCGATTTTCGTCGCCTGCATAATATCGTGCTGAGCACCAGAAGACATGTCTTTCACAAAGAGCTCTTCTGCAGCCCTACCGCCCATAAGTACGACAAGCTTATCCAGTACTTCCCTCTTCCAGTAGCTCAAACGGTTTTTCTGTGGCATAAAATGAGTCGCCCCTAAAGAAAATCCTCGAGGAATGATGGTGACCTTATCCACAGGGTCGCTGAATTGAACAACAAGCCCTGTCATTGCATGACCTGACTCATGATA
This sequence comes from Chlamydiae bacterium RIFCSPLOWO2_12_FULL_45_20, assembly GCA_001796285.1. GTDB lineage: Bacteria > Chlamydiota > Chlamydiia > Chlamydiales > SM23-39 > REEB52. Next base: position 48,674 of record MGMD01000002.1, on the reverse strand, counting down.
AGCCGTTGTAAGCTTTTCATTCTTATCCATCTCTAAGCTTCTTCGCTCTTTGCCGTAACGCACCTTATCCGAGGCTTCAATCACCTCCGCTGCAGTGACAGCAGATCGGCCTTTTCTAGCGGCGAGAAGGGCTGCTTCATTGAGAATATTCTCCAGATCAGCCCCCGAGGCCCCAGGAGTGCTTTTCGCAATATCACTCAAATCCACACTGCCGTCCATCTTGATTTTCCGAGCATGGACTTTTAAAATCTCAAAACGCCCCTTCACATCAGGAAGATCCAGTACAACTCTCCGATCAAATCGACCCGGTCTTAAAAGCGCCCGGTCTAAAATATCAGGACGATTGGTGGCAGCCATCAAAATGACACCTTCTTTCGTGTCAAAACCATCCATTTCTACAAGAAGCTGATTCAGCGTCTGCTCCCTCTCGTCATGCCCCCCGCCAATTCCTGCGCCTCGGTGCCTTCCAACAGCGTCAATCTCATCCATAAAAATAATGCAAGGAGCGCTCTTCTTAGCGGTATCGAACATATCTCGGATCCGGCTCGCGCCAACCCCCACAAACATCTCCACAAAATCTGATCCAGAAATGGAGAAAAAGGGACGATCCGCTTCCCCAGCAACAGCCTTAGCCACCAGTGTCTTTCCCGTTCCTGGAGGACCGACGAGAAGAACCCCTTTAGGAATACGGGCACCAAGAGCCGTGAATTTTTGAGGGTCCCTTAAAAAATCGACAATTTCCGCAAGCTCCTCTTTCGCCTCTTCCGCACCGGCAACATCCTTAAAGGTCACCTTATTCGTCTCTTTGGTCATCAGTCTGGCCGGAGATTTTCCAAAATTCATCGCAGAAGAGCCCACCCCTTTCATCTGTCTTGAGAAAATAAAATATAAAAAGAGGATCACCAGCATGACCGGCAAAATCGTCAAAATATAGCTAAAATAGTTCGGGGATGGCTCTTGACTTTTAAACTTCTTCTCCAAGACTGTGTTGCGAGGCTGATCTGGCGCTCGGTAGTTCAACCCTTTATTATCATCAAACTGAGCCCACTCCTCGCTTGCCTGGGCAAACCAGTGGCTAAAAATCTCAGAGTCTTGCTTCTCTAAAGCCCTTGTAGAAAGTTCCTGATTGTTGAAAAACCAAATCTGATTGACAACCTTTGCGCGCGCTTTGTCCAAAAAAACTGCATTCGACTCGAGCGCATGAGCTACCTCGTTATACTCCTGAACCTCCTCCACATAATTCCTAACACTTCGAAGAGAGGAAAGTCTTACTCCGTCCGTTTCACGGCCCAAATTCCCTATAAGAGCAGAAAGCTGGTTCAGCGAATTACGATACGTCCGAAGCTGAAGCTCCGGAGAATAGTCGTTCGCCTGCGACAAAAGCTGGTCTAACTGTTTCAGTTCTTGCTTTAAAGACTCGCTTCCAACCCCTAAAGCAGGCGAGCGAAGAAGCGCAAGAAGATCTCTTAGCTCTTTCCCACACGTCCCAATAGCCTCAATCGTCTGTGACGATTGTGCAAGCCCCAAACTTCTCTCTACAAAGGGAAGGGAAACCACCTCGCGATCCGTTAAAGAATGGAGGATGATGGCGCTATTTCTCTCTGGAGAATCATACAAGGGCCCCACTACGACAAATCCTGCGCGAGGAATCGTTTGTCCACTGAGATGTAAGTAAAGATCCGCAGAATCGCTGACATTTTTCTCAAGTAAACCAATATCAGACGCTAAAAGAGCCTGAGAACCCTTGAGATGATGGTTTTCGTTTAAAAGCTCAAGATAACGATATTTATCATAGCTCTCATCGGAACGTGTTTCCCTAAAACGACCAGAAAATGTGACGAGATTATCGTTCTGAGCAATTTTCTTATTTTCTTCAGGAACAATTAAACCTAAATTCGTCAAATGCTCCGCTTGGTGGCTAAACGAAACCTTACCACTCGCGCTTGAGGTCAACGTCTGTACCCCAATAATAATAAAAATTGCCGCGGCTATAAAAAGAAAAAAGCCTCCAGGAAAGCTCTTTTTGGGATTCGATCTCATTTTTACCATAAATACTTTGCTTTGATTAATTTATATTTTTTTCTATGGGCTAATTAAACCACTTTTGGAAGTTTTCGTAAAGGGGTCTTTCGGGGAAAAAAGCCCCGTGAAGTCTCCTCATAACAAAAAAGAAATAAATTGTCTCTCAATTACTACTAAGACCCTTATACTCAGCGAATTAGATAGCTGTGCATACCCATGTTCTCTGGTTATCAATATAAATTTTTTTATTTTTCACCACTAAGTGCTTGGATGTTTCCTGTGACAGAACCCAGTGTATGAGAGTGTTGAGCACGGGCCTTGTAAACACAATCGAATGTGCTTTCGCGAGTTTTAGCAGGAAGTGTCGTATTTCCAAAAGGCCGAGCCCTTTGAGCTCAAAAATAGCACCCCAGGGTCCTTTGTATTCGGGAACACTGGAGATTCTGGAATCTAAATATTTTTTGAGTTCGTAAGATCTTTCTGAAAGAAGGGCAAGATTTTGATAGATCTCTTTACCAAACCACTGGTTAATGAGGGGGAAAATTTCCTTTCTCATGCGCGCCCTTAAAAAGGCGGGGTCAGCATTCGTGGGGTCGTTTAGAGCAGGGAGCCCCCTTTCTTGTAAAAACTCGAAAAGGTCCCTTTTCTTCACCCTTAAAAAGGGACGCCAAATGGCCATGCCATTCTGCTTGCTAACCGGTTGCATTCCCCCTAAATTACAAAGATGAGCTCCCTCCAAGATTCTCTTTAAAACAGTTTCGGCAAGATCCTCTAGAGTGTGAGCGAGAAGAAGGGAGGCATACTTCGGAAAAAAAGTAACAAAAAAGGCATACCTTCCCTCTCGAGCTTCATCCTCTTTGCGAGCGTTCTCTAAACGAGTCGAGAAAAAAGGACAGCCGAGCTTCCTCGCCTCTTCTTGCAGCTCTAGAGTTTCTTTCCTACTCTCTTCTCGCCAACCATGATCGACATGCACAAGGTGGGGCGTCACATTACATTCCAACAACGCATAGAGAAGGGCTTTGGAATCTGGCCCGCCAGAATACCCGAGCAAGAGGGGCTTTCTCCGATCCCAATGGACGCTCAAAAATTCTTGTGCTACACTCGTGACATGCCGATTTTGTGGCGCTACGCCTTGCATCATTATTTCCGTATATTCTTTCTGTCGGTTTGCACTTTTATCACTGTCCTGATGATTGCGCGATTTAAGGACATTGCGCGTTTCACCGCCTTGACTAGCGATTTTTTGAAAACTACCTCCTTTGTAGCTTATCATATTCCAGCGATTTTACCGATCGCAATTCCACTTTCAGCCCTCATTGCCTCTCTCATCCTGTTTCAGCGCTTCAGCCGCTCCTTTGAGCTCATCGCATGGAGAGCCTCTGGGTTAAGTCTTCCAAAAATTCTCGCTCCACTCTTGGCTTTATCGCTTTTCCTTACTCTGATTCACTTTCTGATCGTCGCGGAAATCGCACCTTATTGTAGAAGAGAGGGGAAAACATTGATTTACCACGAGACAACAGAAAATCCTCTTCTTCTTCTTCAAAGACAAAAGCTTGTCAAACTCAAGCATGCCTATTTGAATATGGAAGTCCAAGATGATGTGACGATAAGAAATCTCACACTCATCGTTCCGAATGACAAACATTTGAGTCTCATTTCTGCGAAAAAGCTTTGGATACAAAATGAGGAGCTCCAAGGAAGGGATCTTGCCATTATTTCTTATCTGGACAATCAAAATGGTTTTGACTCCCTTTTCATTGAACATCAATCTTCGATGTCAACGGCAGCGCCTTTACTTTCTCAGGCGCTAAAAAAAAATCGACCCAGACTTGATCTCAACGCTTTGAGTTTTAAAACACTCAACCTGTGGCATAAGCCGCGTGCTGCGATGATTGAAAAACTCCGAAGAATCTCTCTTTCTTTGGCAGTGTTTAGCTTTACCCTGCTCGGATGTACCTTTGGGATTGAAGAGGCAAGGCGTGCTTCCAAGAAAAATATGCTCTTTGCCATGCTGTTAACTTTGACCATGCTCATCAGCTATCTTCTTGGTAAAGAGTTTAAAAATTATGCTCTCATCGCATTTTGCGTACTGATTGTCCCCCATCCGCTCATTTGGATCAGCGCCTCTATTCATTTATACCGCATTTCTAGAGGAAGATTATGTTAATCTGGCAGAAGCACATTTTAAAAAAACTGTGTGGCACCTTCCTTTTTTTCCTCGCCTGTCTTTTGGCTATTTACACACTCGTCGACCTCTCGGCCCACGGGGCTCGATTTTTGTCAAAATCTCATTTCAAAGGAGTCCTGACCTATTACTTCATGAGCTTCTCATCCCTTCTCGATCTTTTTTTTACACTGGCCTTTCTTTTTGCTGCAATGCGTGTCCTTTATGATCTCAATTCCCATAGAGAAATTCTAGCTCTTCAGATGGCAGGTCTCAGCAAAAAAAAACTCCTGCTTCCTCTTTTCCTATTTGGCTTTCTCCTCTCTCTTATCGGATATGCGAACATACAATGGATCGCGCCAGAAGCGCAAGAAGTCGTTGGGGACTTTAAACACACACTGAAACCTCAACACTCTCCATCAGAAAATCTGCTCTTTTCCCTTTCTTTAGAAGACGATTCTACACTCGTTTACCAGCGCTACGACCAAAAGAACCATCAGCTCCTAGACGTCTTCTGGATCTTAGATCCATCGGAGATTTGGCATATAAAAGCACTGGATGTCCACACGTTAGGCGCTTTTTTTGCCGACCATTTTAGACAAAAAGAAGCGCACATGGAAAAAATAGAAAGCTTCCCAGAAAAAACGTTCCTTGAAATCCGTTGGGACAAAAATACGACCTTCCACCGCACCGTCCCTTATGAATGTCGATCCCTCTCAACACTCCTTACACAAGGGCTATCAGATTCTTCCGAAAACCGGATCCTGTTTTCCCATTTTTTCTACAAATGCATAGGACCGCTGATGCCGCTCCTCGCTCTATTGACCATCGGCCCCTCCGTGCTAGAACTAACGCGGAAATTTCCTTTTTTTCTCATCGCTGCCTATTCGATTTTCAGATTTGTTTCCTTGAAAGTTGTTTTGGATGGCATGCTTATCTTGGGAGAAAACCAAGTGCTACCTTCCTACGTGGCGATTTTTGGCCCCGTAGTTTGTGTGCTATGTTTTAGAGTACCCACTTTCATAAAAATGCACTAGGATGAAAACTCTACTCTTTGTTCTTCTTTCCCTCTCCATCCCCTTCTTTTTCAAAAAAGAGTTTCGGCTTCCTCCTATATGTAAAGTCATTCCTCCCTATCATGCCGATTGGGACAGCACTCCGACAAAAGAAATCTTGGACATCCTCCAGCAGTCATTCTCCTATCTTTCGAGCGGGAATCAAACCACGGTATTTATCAGTGCAGATCGCCAATATGTACTCAAACTCTTTAAATACAATAGATCACGCTTTCCGCTTCTCCACAAATGGAAAAACAGGTTCAAAAAAAAGCCAAAAGACAGTCTTCTTACGAAAATGAACAAGACGTGCCAGGCTGCTTATCTCGGGTGCGGGATTGCCCAAGCATTTACGCAAGGAATCTACGCTCATCTCAATGTAAGTCAAGGATCGCTACCCCAAGTAGAACTGATTTTCCGGGGGAGAAAGTACGCAGCTGTTTTAGATCGCTACCGTTTTATTTTACAAAAAAGGGTCACTCCATTTAAAGAAGCGCTTCTTTCAGCAAGAGGTGATTCTGCCAAGATGAAACGCCTCATACGCTCCTTTACGCTACTCCTCGTCCACCGATCTTCTTTAAATATTTGCAATTCAGACCCGAACTTGGGTCCCAATTTTGGTTTTCTAGAAGAAGAGGCAGTCGAGCTTGATTTTGGAAATTATCATATCATCCCCAGAGATCCCAAAAGGCGCATCGAAGAATATGATAAGCTTATGGACCGCTTTGAGGAGTGGGTTCAAAAAAACACGCCTGAATATCTCATGGATCTGAAACAGTTGCGTTTAAACACCCGATCTTCTTATGATGCGGACCATGAGTCCCCCAAAAGCACTTGAGGATCTTCGCGAAATTTCTACAGAGATTCAACACTTAGACTCCATTCTTAGCCTGTTACACTGGGATCAAGAGACCTACATGCCACTAGGGGGAATTTCTCCTCGGAGCCACCAAATCTCCACCCTCTCCGCCTTGATCCATGAGAAAAAGACATCCAAAAAGTTTAAAAAAGCTTTAGAAGCGTTAATCAGCCTAAAAACAGGAAAGCTCAAAATTAAGGGCCTCTCTCCTAAAGAAAAAGCCATGATCCGAGAGTGGCTGAAAAATTACACCCGGCTTCGCAAACTTCCTTCTTCCTTTATCAAAACATTTACTGCCGTCACTTCTGAAGCCACGCAAGTTTGGTCTCTTGCAAAAAAAAACAACCAATTTCAGCTTTTTCAACCTTTTTTAACAAAAATCATCGAGCTCAATCAGAAAAAAGCAGAGATTTTAGGTTACCAAGACCATCCTTATGATGCTCTTTTAGAGCACTATGAGCCCTGCATGAACACCCGTAAGCTCGACGCTATCTTTGGCAGGCTTAAAAAACAGCTATCGGCACTTTTAGATAAAATCCTTTCTAAAAAAGAGCTCGATAGCCGCTTTCTTTTTAAAAAAGTACCTCATGAAAAACAGCTACAGCTAGGGCTGCTTCTTTTACAAAAGCTGCCGATGGAACATACCTATACTCGGCTGGATCTCTCTTCACATCCCTTCTCCATTGCTATGCATCCGCACGATAGTCGAATCACGACGAGAATCCTCCCCCATCATTTCATGAGCAACCTCTTTTCCATCTTGCATGAGGCAGGACATTCTTACTACGAAATGGGCCTTCTTTCCGACAATTTTGGCACTCCTTTGGGAGAACCTGTCTCGTTAAGTATCCATGAGAGCCAGTCGCGTTGGTGGGAAACTCTGATTGGACGCAGCCTCCCTTTTTGGCAATGGTTTTATCCTATTTTAAAAAAAGAATGCCCTTCTCTTTTAAAAAGCATTCCTTTGGAGCGTTTTTACCGATCCTTTAATAAAGTGACTCCATCGTTGATTCGCGTAGAAGCAGATGAGGTGTCTTATTGTCTTCATGTGATCTTGCGCTATGAAATTGAAAAAGAGCTGATGACCCATAAACTTTCCGTCCAGGACTTGCCCAAGCGATGGAATGAAAAATTTCTGGAATGCTTTGGGCTTACACCGCCTAATGATTCTCTCGGCTGTCTACAAGACATCCATTGGTCCCTGGGCGATTTTGGCTATTTCCCAACCTATGCATTGGGCAATCTGTTTGCTGCACAATTTTTTACAAGCTTTGTAAAAGATCACCCCGATTGGGGTGAGCGAGTGGCAAGGGGTGATCTTGCCTTCATACGGGACTGGCTAGCAAGCAAGATTCATCGGTGGGGGCGAATGTACAACTCAGAAGAGCTTGTGAAAAAAATCACAGGGAAGCCGTTAAGCGAGACGGCTTATTGCAACTACCTCAAGGGCAAGTACAAGGAAATCTACAATTTTTAAACCAGGAAAAGACGCGTCTGCCTTCTCCTCTCGGCTGCTTCGAAGCGCATGCATTGATCCGGCGTCTCCGGGATCACAGGAGTCACTTCTATAGGATTCAGTTCCTCATCCACAGCAATAAAGGTAAAATAGGCGGACAAGATATCCTTGTGATCCAAAGAACGGAAGTCTTCGGCAACTATCTTAACCCCAATTTCCATAGAAGTGTCCCAAACCCGATTGACAGATGCTTTGTAAATCAAAGTATCTCCACAGCGCGCAGGATTGAAAAACCGGACTGAATCGATGCCCAGGGTAACACACTCCTGACCTGAATGCTTCTTCGCAACTTGCAAAGCCAAACAGTCAATTACATGCAATAAACTCCCTTGAGAAGCCATTTCGCTAGAAATGAAACGGTCGATAATCGCAGACGCTGAAACAGGCTTTCCTTCCATATTCAGCTGTCAATAGCAGGAAGGAGTAATTCATGCAACTGCGAAGTGTCGGTAGCTTTTCCTTAACGCTTGGAGAACTGGAATCGGCGTCTAGCACCGCGGAGACCGTATTTTTTCCGTTCTTTCTTTCTAGGATCTCTGGTAAGGTATCCGAGCTCTTTGAGAGAACTGCGAAGAGCATCATCTTCCTGCACAAGGGCGCGACTAATCCCTAAACGAGTGGCCGTTGCCTGGGCCTCTATCCCCCCGCCTTTTACGCGAATAATCAGATCCACCTTTTGCGTATCTGAAAACTTCTGAATGGGGGCCAAAATCAGATCTCTTTGCAATTGAAGGGGAAAGTACTCTTCGAACTTTCTTCCATTAACATCGATCTGTCCTGATCCTTTGCGGAACCTAACTTGTGAAACAGCTGTTTTTCTGCGGCCTATTCCAATTGTTTCTTGTAGTTTCTTTGCCATTTCTTATGATCCTTTAGAGGTTATAACAGGGATTGGTTGTTGCGCTTGCAGGTCATGTTGAGGACCTTTAAAAATACGAAGCTTTTTCGCCTGCTGGTCGCCGAGGCGGGTCTTTGGCATCATACCGAGAATCGCGTGCATCAGAATACGCTCAGGCTTTCGGGCAAGCATCACTTCGAAGGGAGTTTCTCTCATCCCCCCAATATAACCTGTATAATGTCTATAGATCTTTCTAGCGCGCTTCATTCCCGTTACAGTAATTTTCTCGGCATTCACGATAACAACGCCATCCCCACAGTCTACAGAGGGGGTAAAATCTGGGCGATGCTTCCCGCGTAAAATTTTTGCAATTTCGGCTGCAAATCGACCCAAAGTCTTTCCGGTTGCGTCAAAAAGAAACCATTTCTGGCTTTCCAACGCCTCTTTTTTCGTGAGGAGTGTTGTCTTTTGCTTGTGATTCATAAGTCTCGGGTCCTGATACAAATTTCAAAACAGTATCATACACTTAGGGCTTAATTTTTGGCAAAGAGCATTTTTTCTTTGGAAAACTACGAGAGGCTTCGCTAACATGGATCGCTTATGCAAGAGCCTAAAACATATTTTATACGTACCTATGGATGCCAGATGAATGAACTCGATACCGAGATCATGGCTGGCCAACTGCAAAAACGGGGTCTAACCCCGTCCTTGGATGAAGAGAACGCAGACCTATTGATCTTCAACACCTGTTCAATACGTGACCTTGCAGAAAGAAAAGTGATGGGCAAGCTGGGACGAATGGGTCGAGGTGATAAAAAAAATTCGATTATTGGGGTCACCGGCTGTATGGCCATGGCGAAAAAGGACTCCCTCTTCCGTAAATTTCCCCACCTCGACTTTGTTATTGGGACGAATAATATTACCGATCTTAGCCATGCGCTAGACGAGGTCATCCATACGAAAAGGCAAGTTTTTAAAACGGATGACCGCTTTGAAGAAAATTTAGATTACCTGGCGGCCAAAAGGGATCACACGGTTAAGGCCCATGTTTCTATTATTCGTGGCTGTGATAAATTTTGCACCTACTGCGTCGTCCCCTATACGCGCGGGCAAGAGGTTTCGCGGCCCCCAGAGAGCATTTTGGAGGAATGTAAAAAACTCGTTGATAGCGGTTACAAAGAGCTTACGCTGTTAGGCCAAAACGTCAACAGCTATGGCAAAGATCAACCGGAATGGAACTGTCTTTTCCATGACCTTCTCTACAAGATCGACAACATTCCAGGCATAGAAAGGGTGCGCTTTCTCACATCCCATCCCATCGATATTACCAGAGAACTCATGGAAGCTATCCGGGATCTCCCTTCTCTTTGTGAATTCGTCCACTTTCCAATCCAAGCAGGCTCGAGCCGCATCCTTCGAAAAATGCACCGGATCTACACGAAAGAGCAATACTTTGAAAAAGTGGCCCTCCTTCGAGAGATTGTTCCGAACGTCTCCTTAGGAACCGATATTATTGTGGGCTTTCCCACCGAGACTGAAGAGGAGTTTCAAGAGACCTATGATGCTATGCGTGAAATTCGCTACTCCGTCGCCTTTATTTTCGCTTACAGTCCCCGTAAAGGGACCCCAGCGATGCGCTGGAAAGATGACATTCCTGAAGAGATCAAGCTTGACCGCCTCCAAAGGCTCATGAATTTACAAGAAAAGATCATGAACGAAGAACGATCCCAGATGCTCGGCAATACGTATGAAGTGCTCGTTGAACGCTTTAATAAGGATGGAAAACTCCTGAAAGGACGTACTCGCTGCTGGAAAAAAGTGATTTTTGAAGGGGATGCTAGCCTGATTGGAACGCTTCCACTAATCCAGGTGCATAGCTTCAGCCATCAAACCCTCATAGGAGAGCTAAATCAAATTGCTGAATCAAGCCCCCACTGTTTGAGCAAGGAAATGCAAGAGGTCTATAAAGCGGGGAGTTTACCGGTAAAAAGGTAGAAAAAAGCAAGTGACATTAGTCCACACTCCAGGGTATCCTCTGCACCAGCATTAGACACAAGGCACTTATATGGGTCCATCCTTGTCCCAACAAATTGCTAAACGCCGCACCTTTGCCATTATTAGTCATCCGGATGCAGGAAAGACTACATTGACAGAGAAACTTCTCCTGTATTCAGGCAAAATACGCACAGCCGGAATGGTGCGCGGCCGAAAAGGGAGGAAATTTGCTACCTCAGATTGGATGGCTCTAGAGCAAGAAAGAGGCATCTCCATCACCGCTTCAGCCATGCAATTTACTTACAAAGATCTGGTGATCAATATCCTCGATACTCCTGGCCATGAGGACTTTTCTGAAGATACTTATCGGACTCTCACCGCTGCAGACTGTGCAATTATGGTGATAGATGCCGCAAAAGGGGTTGAAAAACAGACTCGCAAACTTTTTGAAGTGTGTAAATTGAGAAAGGTGCCTGTTTTAACCTTCATCAACAAAATGGATATGCCAGGAAGAGAGCCTCTAGATCTCATGGATGAAGTCGAAACCGTGTTAAATATTCAATCTTTTGCTTACAACTGGCCCATTGGATCTGGTAAAGGGTTCGCTGGGCTCTACGATCGCACGACCAACCAATGCCAGCTATTTTCCCGTTCTTCCCCTGGCGGTTCTGAACGGGCACACATGACACAAGGCCCCTTAGAAGAAGGGGCCATCATTCCCCTTATTGGCAACGCTGATTTTGCAAAGTTCAAGCAAGATTTACTTCTTCTCGAGGAGGCGGGCAATCTATTTCACCCAGAAGATTTCCTCTCAGGAACAGTAACCCCCGTATTTTTTGCATCAGCCCTATCCAATTATGGCATTGAACCATTTTTTGATGCCTTTATCCATTTAGCACCACCCCCTCATGGAAGATTTGCAAATGGCCACAATGGAGAACCTATCTTCATAGATCCTGTAACAACACCCTTCAGCGCTTATGTGTTTAAAATTCAATCCAACATGGATCGCAACCATCGAGATAGCCTAGCCTTTTTACGCATTTGCTCAGGGGCATTTGAAAAAGACATGACGGTCAAGCACCATCGGCTCAAACGCTCTATCCGGCTCGCAAGGCCGCAAAGTATGTTCGCAGGGGAAAGAATTACCCTAAGCGATGCCGTTGCTGGCGATATCATTGGCGTCATTAATCCAGGAGTTTTTTTTATAGGAGATACGGTGTCGATCACAGGAGGATTTGATTTTAAGCCACTCCCCCAATTTCAACCAGAAATCTTTGCAAAAATTCTGCCTAAAGATGTGAGTAAAAGAAAATCCTTTGATAAAGGAATCAAACAACTTTCCGAAGAAGGAGCCATACAAATCCTCCACTCCCAAAACAATTTTGATCCCTTGATCTATGGAGCTGTAGGGAAGCTGCAATTTGAAGTCATTCAATACCGCTTAAAAGATGAGTACCAAACAGAAACGTCGCTCACCTTTTTACCCTATCAATGCAGTGCCTGGATTATCGGCGATATTTCCATTTACAAAAAGCCTATGAATTCGATACTCGCCCAAGATGCATCAGGCCAATTCATGGGGCTTTTCAGCACGGTATGGGAAAAAAATCATGCCATAAAAGAGAATCCGATTCTCGAATTCAAAGACATCAATAATTTTTGAAGGCAGTGCGATTATGACCCAAGAATACTCCTGCAATCGTATAGATTGTAATAAGTAAATAAATGGTCCCAGCAATACCGTACAGAATAAAAGGCAGAGAACCTGCTGTCATAAATACCAAAATGAGCATAGCGACAAAGCTCACTAAGGAAGCCACAAACCCCAACATATAAAGCGTCTTTTTTACACGGCTTTCTTTCTGCACCGTATAAATTAATTCGCTCGCCTCTGTGATCCCTTCGACCATCTTCTTTGGATCTTCTAATTTTGCCAAAATTTCATCGACACGCAAGGCAACCAGCTCCAAACTCTTCGTGCTGGTCCTTCGCTTCATGTACTTGACTTTCACTTCTGTAAGGTCCCTTAATTTTTGGTTAAGAAGCCTCTTTTTAGCATCCGGCGGCCAGTCCGGATGGTCTTTCTCAATGTTTTTCTCAAACAGCGCCTTTTCTTCAGAGGATACTGTAATACTTTCCCTCAAATACTTAAGAGCGGATCTTAACCGATTCACTTCCGTCAGTTTTGGATTGTCTAAATACTCACCCAGCCGTTCATGAAACCGCGAGCACCGAAGAGCTCCTAACAAGGAAGACCCCATGGCAAGAAGAGACCCCACTCCAAAAAGCGCGCTCGAAGCGCTTGATATACCAAAAGCAGCAGCAGCAGCCCCGTAAGAAACACAAAATCGACTCGCAAGAAAACTCAGCGATGCGGATGAGACAACTGCGCCAGACACAACCCTCGCCTGAGCACGTCGCCCGCCCTCTATATCACCAATGAGCTTCGATCTCTGATACTCTGTGCGTCCATTATCTAATTCTCTTAAAGCAAAAAATGTCCAAAATGTCCCAGCATAGTAGCCCAGGTGATTGACGACCGGATCTTTCACTCCTAGCCCCACAAAAAGGATGTTTCTCACAAGAGCAAGAGTATCATCAGCGATTCGCATTCCCGCAAGCACTTGACCATTCGTTCCTGGGATGCTCGCATCTCGAATTTCTTGGATGGATTTTTCTGATTCTTTGAGAAGATGTGCGTCTACCCCTTGCGCCATTTGAGGCTTAGCAAGTTGCCCTGTATGCTGATAGTAACGCACTATTCGCAAGGTCTCTTGCAACTCAGGACCCTGCTCTAACAGTAGTGCCTTTCCCCTGTAATATACGGCAGGATCGTCCAATGTAAGCTTGATTTTGAAAGAAGAGTCTTCTATGGGAGATGCAAAATGACTATGAAAAATTTTTGCTAAACATTGTTCCACCCTTTTTTTATGTAAAGGGTGCATTTCAGACGGACTTAACTCATTAGAACCAAATTTTAGCTTGTCTAAAGAAATGGATGACGCACCCATAATAACACCCGCCAGGGTGTTATTATATCTGAACTCCCATTAATTAGCTCGACTTTGTACATTTTGTGGACGATGTCGAGATTAGACCCTGCATAACTCAGGTTCTGTCGATTTTGGCACAAAATTTTTTACTACTTGGACAGTGTCTCAACTAAAGTTTCCCATCCTGAACCCTGAGTCATCGTACTTACTACGTAATGGGCCATACGCTTTTTGCACTGCGCTTTCAAATCATCATTCTTTCGGCGTTCGTTTGGTAGACTCTTTTCATACACTGTACTTGCCTCTTCAGACAGCTTGCGCAGCCATTGTAGCATCCCTTGGGCATCTCCATCGGCAGAATGAGAATCGAGGAGCAACGCGTCAAGCGCTGTCAAGGCATCGTCTAATGCTTGATCCTCTTCCTCAGACGCTTCGTATGCAATGAGCTCGCTATACCCGATATTGTAGAAGTTGGGATGTCGACAGGGGATCTTATCTAAAGCTTTTTGGATCTCATTTACCTGCTGCTGAGAAATAGGAAGAATGGCAGACTTTGCGTTTTGTTTCGGCGGGCGAGTCTCTTTTGCTACTTTTCGAGGACAAATCGTTGAAGAGCTTTGGTTGGCGCTCCAACAAGCCCCAGAAGAGTTAAAAAATTGGGTATGAATCGCTGCGATCCCATCTCGGATGGCATTAAAACCACTGTTTGAAAAACGAGCAACATCTGTAATATCGAGCTCCTTTTTCTCATCGCTATCAACCAGCGACCATCGTGCAGGAGAATTGTGATAAAGAATGCTGTGAGATTCAGGGTCTTGAAAACTCGCAAATATCTGAGTCGCTATCTTCTGTACAACGTCAATCACAGAAGGCATGAATTGCGTTTGATCAGTAACTTTAATTAAACGACTATTTTCGTCATATCGATAAATTTTTATTTTATAATAACCTTTATTAGGAATTTTTACTTTAAATGAAACGCACTCCCCATCCGTTTCAAGCTGGAGAGGATCATATGCTTTTTCAGAGTCGCTAGAACGTAAAGATGATAGTAGCATAACAGTATTTTTTATGACGATTATACCAAATATTTGCATTTCAATCAAATGATGGAAACAAAATAACAAAATAAATTCACATCATGTTGATACACATGAAATTAAATATGTTATTGAGATAAAACTTGCTATGAGCTGATATTCCGATTACCCTTCGAGATATGCCTAAAAGCTCTATAATCCCGCAGCATAATGAACCGTTTCGCTCCGTTCTCATCTTTGGCCCCCCTGGCTCAGGAAAGGGCACTTTGGGCAAGTTTTTAAGCTCAGCAGGAAACCATTTTCACCTCTCTTCCGGGGACATTTTTCGGGGGCTTTCCCCGGACTCTCCAGCGGGAAAAATTTATGAAAAATACGCTGGGAAAGGTCTCCTTTTGCCAGATATTGAAACGATCCAAATCTGGCATCATTTTGTCCATGGCCTGATTGCAACAAACCGCTATTTTCCGGAAAACCAACTTCTATTGCTTGACGGGATTCCAAGAACTGTAAGACAAGCTGAGCTTTTAAAAAGATATATCGCCGTAGAAAGGATCGTTGTTTTAGAAGTCCACAACATGGCTCAGCTCGTTCAAAGACTACAAAGAAGAGCGATTATTGAAAAAAGGCTCGACGACATGGATACCAATGTGCTAAGAACGAGGATGGAAGTTTATAATCAAGATACCAGTGAAGTTCTCGGCGCCTACCCGGCCTCCTTAATCGCGCGGTTTAACGCTGAACAAAAACCTCTAGAAGTGCTTCGAGATGTCCTGATTAACCTCGCAGACATCCTTTCCTAAAAGGATGTCTGCAAAGTCAGAGTTCACCTTTTTTATACCTCAATCTCGGCTAGGCTTTTCACCGGACTCTTTGTAAAGAAACGCTGAAACCAAGATGGATACCACGACGATGGATACCACGACCCTGACGGTTTTAACGCCTCAGCCGAAGAAGTTTTTTGTAGTTCCATGTTTGGTATTTCTAGTTTTTCCGTCCCTAGCTGACTCGTTCTTGGACTAACAACAACCTCTAGCGACTGCTCCTCTTCCTCCACCGTCTCTGCCGTCTCTGCTTCTAACTCAGGCGCGCTGCTATCTTGCACAAGAATATCTTTTAGTTGTCCTCGAATCCCTGCGGAGGTTAAAGGGGTGGACCTTACTGTCAATGGTGTAAACCCGAAAGTCCTCATCTTAATTGCCAACTGGTTTTGCGTATTGTCAGTGGATCTTTGAACAGTCTCCACTAACTGCTTACTCTTCTGACTGAACGTACGTTTGTTGTCGTTTAGCAGGAATCGAGAAGCAACAAGGTACTCTTCTATCTCCCGATAGTTATACATGATGTCTGTCTGTAAAACTGCAAGCTCGTTATCGATCGCCTGCACCTCACTCAGGAGTGCCAGATATTTTTTAATTTGCTCTATCGATTGTTGCGGGAATTCTTTAGAACACAACGCTTGTTCTAACTTCACTCTGTCCTGCGGTACTAGATTCTTCTGGATTTTCTGCATTGCCTTTTTATATGGCTCAATAATTGCTGTGAGCTTTACCTGCTTTCCGTTCATTAGTACCGTTTTATCCGTCAGTTCCTCCAGGGTACGGTTGATTGCTTTACGAGCAGCGTCTTTCTCTTCGTATTGCGTACACATCACGGATAGGTTTTTTTGCTTGGATTGGATTAGGCCCAAGAGCTTAACAATGTCGTTGACCAGAGCCACTTCACCCTGAGCTTGGTCACTGGCTGCTGTCTCTGCGACTATAGCTGCTTGTTGTTTCCCTTGCTCACTATCAATGATAGTCTTTGCTTTCGCTATAAATTCCGGCTTATCAGTAGGCTGCAAATAACCTTGTGTGATAGAGTTTTCGGCTGCCGCTTCCAGCTGCTGTACTACTTCCTCATCCGACGCTACTCCTGGCGCCCTCATGAGAATATCAACCGCCGCACCCGAGGCCAGCTCAGAAATGTCTACTTTCGCTTGTTTTACAAGCTCTCTCTTTTCCTCTTTACTAATCAACTTCTTTGTAACGGCTGAAGACAGAAAACCTTCTGTAAACTCCTGCGCAGGCTTTAGACCCTCTGGCAACTTGTTAAGGAAGATCTTCGGCGCCACCTTTTGTATGATTTCCTTTACATGATCTGAAAGGAAGTACTGATTGTCTAAACCCAGTCGGAGCGCTGCGGGAAAATCGGCTTCCTTTACTGCTAACTTACCGTAGGCTAAACCAAGAGCTGATGTAGAAAGACCAAAGGCTGCCAAGAATTCTTTTTGAATGACATCGCCTAAACAAGGCGGCGGGCCCTTTCGTTTGACTTTGTTCTCTATATAGAGGGAACCCAAGGAGGCTTTTTGAATCGCAGTTACAACAAACTGTTTTGCCTCTTGTACTTGCGATGCAAACTGAGCTGTAGAGGACGATTTCTCCCCAGCTAATTCTCCTATAAGCTTAACAAGGGATTGTTGATATTTGCGAATATCTTGCTCAGCGCTCACTGCGGGAGAGGAGTTAAAGAGTCCGTCGTTGAACCTCCGATAAGCATTTACGAGGTTCTTCACGTCTTTGCCAACTCTTTTTTCGACTGTACCATTCCAAAGTACATAAATTTTGTTTGCAACCTTTTGGCAAGCATCTGAAGTCTTGTCAATCAAACTAAAACTTTTACCATTGACTAGTCCCACGCTAAACGCCAACCACCGGCCTAAATCTACAAGCACCAAAAGGGGGAAGAAAAGCGTGGAAATCAACCCTACCGCTACAGTACGAGTCATGGTATGACCTTGTCCCTTCGAAAAGGAAGTCTTCATGATCGACTCAAACTCTGGCTTCTTACCCTTTACTGTCGCCTCAACAACAGGCGTTGGACTATTGACTGTCATAACCTTCTCCAAATTATTATAAATTTATTATCATCTTTTGTTTCTCAATATTTTAATTAGATAGATTTAATTAATCAATAACTATAACAACGAAATTAATTTATTATAATATTAGATATTTAATTCATACTAAAAACATTCATTTATTTTTATAAAATAACGAAATCAGTACAAAAATAATGTTTTGACATGAATTACAATAAAAAAATAACTTCCCTAGAAAGCCTGATTGAACTGGACTGCAAAGCAGAGCTTGTCAAATATTGGCGCTTTTTTGTAAATTGTAAGGTCTTATGGCCAAGATTCTTTTTGAAGAAAATAACGAGGAAGCGGAACTTCCGGACGGTTCTCCTATCGCAGAAGCCTGTGAAGAGGCGGGTATCCCATTTGCCTGTACGGAAGGGGTGTGTGGAACCTGTGTCATTGAAGTCACTGAGGGGATGGAAAACCTCTCAGAGTTCAATGAGGCTGAAGCGGATTTTCTCGGAGATCTGGATAAAGAGCGACTTGCCTGCCAGTGCAGGATTAAGAGCGGATACGTAAAAATTAAATTTTAACTTAAGTTACCTATGAAAGACCAAATTACAAAAGACATGACGATCGATGAAATTTTTAAAAAATTTCCATCGAACGCCCCGAGACTGGCCCAAGAACTCACCAATGCGGGTTTAAATTGCGTAGGCTGCTCTGCCGCTACCTGGGAGACATTGGAGGCTGGGTTTTATGGCCACGGTATGGAAGATCATGAAATTGGCGAGCTACTCAGCCGTTTAAATCATATTTTGAATGAACAAGTGAATCTTTCAAAAATTACCATTACAAAGCGTGCGGCAAAAAAATACAAAGAGATCCTCAAAGCAGATGGAAAAGAGGGTTGGTCTTTGCGTTTTGGGGAAAGAGCCGCCGGATGCAGTGGATTCGAATATTTTCTTGATTATTCTGAAAAGTCTGGAAAAGACGATATGGTGTTAGAATCTGAAGGCATCCAAATCCATATTCACAAACAATCGAAGGACAGGCTGATGGGTTCGACCATTGACTATGTCGATGGCTTACAGGGAGCTGGCTTTAAGATTACAAACCCGAATGTGAAGGCCTCTTGCGGGTGCGGTAGCAGCCACGGATATTAATACCAACCGCAACAAATAAATTCATATATAAAGTCGGGAACATCATAAATCCAATAAAAACGTCTCTGGAGTCTCGAGTTTTTTCTTGACGTGAATCAGAAAGGAAATCGAGTCTTTCCCATCGACGATCCGGTGATCGTAACTCAAGGCAAGATACATCATAGGGCGAATGACTATTTGATCTTCCATCACAACAGCCCTTTTTTGAATGTTGTGCATCCCTAAGATACCGCTTTGGGGAGGATTTAAGATAGGGGTGGAAAGCATGGAACCGTATACGCCCCCATTCGATATCGTAAAAGTGCCCCCCTGCATTTCATCGATAGAGATGGTTTGCGCGCGCGCTTTTTCTGCATAGTGCTTCAGAGCTTTTTCCAATTCTGCATAGGAGAGTTGGTCCGCTTTGCGAAGAACAGGCACAAAAAGCCCTTTTTCAGAACTCACAGCAATCCCTATATCGTAAAAGTGCTGATAGACGATTTCATCGCCATCAATCCGGGCATTGATATCGGGAAACTCCTGAAGGGCGGAAACACAGGCTTTAATAAAAAAAGACATGAATCCAAGCCGGACTCCATGCTTTTTCTCAAAGGCTTCCCTATAATGAGTACGAAGGGCCATGATAGCGCTCATATCCACCTCATTAAAAGTGCTCAGCATCGCCGTTTCATTTTTGACCTGGACGAGTCTTGCAGCAATGACCCTTCTTACTTTCGACATTTTTTTTCTCGTTTCGAAAGCAGAACTCCGTGGGGGTGGGGTTACCTCAAGCGGCTCATCAATAGGAATCTTGGCGTGCGCTAACTCTCGATTTTTGGAAATCTCCTCTACGGGCGGAGGAGTAGAAGACACTGTTTGCCCCACCCCTTCCGTATCGATAAATCCGATGACTTGCTCAACTCTCACTGTATCCCCACTTTTTACTTTGAGTTCTACTCTGCCTTTGGCGGGAGCGGATAGCACTTGGTTCACTTTTTCTGTCTCGATTTCTAAAATCTCTTCATCACCGTTTACCATGGATCCGCTGGGTTTCATGATAGGCCCAATGGTCGCTTCCACTATCGATTCGCCCATCTTAGGGATTTTTATTTCTACTTTCATGTTGTTCCCAATGCTTTTACGATTAACGCTGCCTGTTCAATCATATGTTTACGGCTGGAACCGGTCGCCGTCGATGCATTCGACTCTCTTCCCACATAATGCAGTTTGGAGACGAGTGGCTCAATCACGGGACGAAGAAAGGGATAAGCCCCCATGTTCTCCGGCTCTTCTTGCACCCATAAACACTCTGTAAATCCCTCATACTTGGCCAAAAGCTCTTTCAACTTCTCTATATGTAGAGGATACAGTTGTTCAATCCGCAGGATCGAACAATCAGAATTTTCTTTTCTAGCCCTAAGTAAATCATAAAAGATTTTGCCCGTGCAAAGGATGAGCCTCCTACAACATTTCGGAGGCGTCGGATCATCTAACAACTCGCAAAATCCCCCCCTTGTAAAGGCTTCTATCTTCGAGGTGAAAAGAGAAGAGCGTAGCAAGCTTTTCGGTGTAAAAAGGACCAGAGGTTTTTGAAAAGCACGAAGTGCTTGTCTTCGCAAAAGGTGAAAATATTGCGCCGGAGTTGTCGCATTCACTACCTGAATGTTCATCCCTGCCGCCAGCTGTAAATAGCGCTCAGGCCGAGCAGAAGAGTGTTCTGATCCAGACCCCTCATATCCGTGCGGAAGAAGTAAGACAAGTCCTGATGGCATCTTCCATTTCTGCTCTGCCACAACAAGATATTGATCGATAATGATCTGTCCCCCATTGCTAAAATCTCCATATTGAGCCTCCCATAATGTAAGACCTTGTGGAAAAGAGCTGCTATAGCCTACCTCAAATCCAAGTCCTGCAAATTCACTAAGAAAAGAATTCACAACCTCCAACTTGCCTTTCAATCCCCCCAAAGGACTATATGTTTTTCCTGTTTCCACATCGGTCCAAATCATGTGCCTCTGGCTAAAAGTTCCCCTTTGAGCATCTTGACCGGCCAAGCGGATGGCCACACCCTCCTCCAAAAGCGTGCCAAACGCCAAACACTCCCCCGTGGCCCAGTCTATATCGCCGCCTAACGCAGCTCCTCTATTTTCTATCCATTTTTTGAGCTTTGGATGCACATAAAACTCTTTTGGAATCGTTGCAAAGGCCTGAAGGACGGCTTGCAGTTTTTCTCGGCTAACTTCCGTCAGAACAGGTTCAAATAGGTTGGGATGCACATGAGCCTCTGGGACCGATTTTTTTTCCATGTTCTTTTTGGCTTTTGCAAGAGCTCCTTGGAGTTGGTCTTTAAATTGTACTTCAAGAGCTTCTTGAAGTTTTTGCTCTACGATTCCTTGCTTGAGTAGCGCCTCAACATAGATTTGGCGAATCGACTTCTTTTCTTTGATTTTTTTATACTCAAGAGGCTGTGTATAGGATGGCTCATCTCCTTCATTGTGCCCATATTTTCGGTATCCTAAAAGATCGATGAATACATCCGTTTGAAATTTTTGCCGAATTTCAATGGCAAGCTTTGCAACAAAAATACAGCTTTCAGGGTCCTCTGTATTCACATGGAAAACAGGACAACCAAAAGCTTTTGCAATATCTGTAGCATAGTGCGTCGATCTCCCCTCTTGAGGCAGCGTGGTGTAGCCGATCTGATTATTAATCACAATATGGATCGTCCCGCCTACAGAATAGTTTTTCAGGTTCATCATCTGCAGTGTCTCATAAACGACCCCCTGGCCTGCTATAGAAGCATCTCCATGGATGGTGATCGGCACAATCTTTCTTTTGTCCCCCCCCTTTTTCAAGACTTGTTTAGCATACACTTGCCCGATAAGAACAGGATTAACAGATTCTAGATGTGAGGGGTTTGCAGCAATGGATAGAGACACCTTTTTGCCTCTACGGTTCACCCACTCACCTTCAAAACCCATATGGTATTTAACATCGTCACTTCCAAAAAAAGAAAGTGATGTATCGTCTTCAAATTCTTCTAAAAGATCTTCCAAAGGCTTATTCAAAATATTCACCAGTACATTAAGTCTCCCTCGATGAGCCATCGCCAGCATGCATTCTTCTACCCCCAGCTCGGCCCCTCGATCGATGATTTCTGCTAAAACAGGGATGCTCGTCTCCTCTCCCTCCAGAGAAAAACGGGTCACTCCTGGATACTTTGTATGAAGAAACGTCTCCAAAATCTCTGATTTATTCAAAGACTCTAAAAGGAGGTGTTTTTCTTCTATGGAAAGCTCAATCTTAAGCTCTGGTTCAATATGCTCCCGTATCCACTGTCGTAAATCGGGCCTCTCCACCTCTAAACACTCGATGCCAATGCGAGAGCAATACACTCCTTGCAACGCCCCCACAATCTCTCGTAATGTAGCCTTTTTTTGGGGGGAAAATCCAAGGGACGGAAAAGCTTGATCCAGCTCCGATGCAAAAAAACCCATTGCCTCTAATTCTAATGCAGGGACTTTGCCCGGTTCGGCAATAGGGTTACAGTGCGCAGCGAAATGCCCATATGTTCTATACATATGAATTAGCTTCGCGATTCTGGCCGAAGACTCTTCAATTTTTGGCTCCTCCCCTCTTTTATACAAATAAGATCCAAAATCCATCCCTTCAAAAAAATGTCGCCAGGAAGATTCCAAGCTGTCAGGATTTTCGAGATACTTCGCGTATAAATTTTCGATGAATGCCAAATTTGCAATCTGAGCATGCTCGGGAAAACTGTACATAACACCTCTTAAAATCTCATACCATAAATTATTTTTTCTTGCTTAAAAATCATAAATTGAGGTAAAAAACCCAATTCTGTCCCTTTTTTCTTTTTACAGTCTTAAACGGATTGAGAAGAAATAATTTTACATTTTATGTTTCCTGGGATAGAGAGAAGAGTACAAGAATTGGTAAGGGGCAATGAATATTAAAAGTGAACGATTAAAAAAATTAGAAATAGAACTTGCGGACCTTGAACAGTGGATGCAGTTAGGTCTTGTGCCGAAAAAAGATATCGAGAAGCATGTAGAGGAGATCCGGTCTCTCAAAACGAGAATTGAAGAAGAGAAAGAGAGGCTGAAATTTATGAAAGAAAGTGGGGAAGCGGAGGAGTATGTTACACCCAAGCGTTCTCCGTCTAGGCAAGCTTATGCTGAACCCCACACTCTTCCTGACATGGACATGAATGAAACGGATGCTGGTCTTGACATGGACACGGACTATGATATGGAGACGATCACCGAGGAGGAAACTTCTCCCGCAGAAGATGGGGAAGTAACACTCGTTGAAGACTCTGATGAAGAGGATCCTTTTTCAGATCGCAACCGTTGGAAGCGTGGCATTCTCGAAGATCCTGACGCAGATAATTGGTGAACTGGACTTGACCTATTAGCCCTCTTTCCATCTATTTACATATTCCCTTCTGCGTAAAGAAGTGCCCTTACTGCCATTTCTACGTGATCCCCGATCGCCTGGCGTATCAGAAGCTTTTAAAGGAAGCCCTACTCCTAGAAATCGACCGAAATCAAGAGCACTTCAAAGGGAGGGATATCCTTTCGATTTATTTTGGTGGGGGCACTCCCTCTCTTTTCACCAGCATCGATGAGATTCTGCGCCAGCTTCCTGCCGCGTCTGAAATCACCATTGAAGCTAATCCTGAGGATGCATCTTTAGAACGTTTTGCCTATTTTCGCTCTCTTGGCATCAATCGACTAAGCCTCGGCATCCAATCATTGGATGCGCGCTCTTTGGAAAGTTTGGAAAGAATCCACTCTGCCAACAAGGCTCGCGAGGCGATCTTTTTGGCCAAAGAAGCAGGATTTGACAATGTGTCCATTGACCTGATGATCGACCTCCCCAATCAAACGGAAAAAAGCTTGCAACACACGTTAGCTCAACTGCCTGGTCTTCCCATCACGCATCTTTCTTTATATAATTTAACCGTTGAGCCGCATACCCCTTTTTACAAAAGGAAGGTGCAAACACCTCCTCCAGAACTCTCTTTAAAATTACTAGAACTCGCTATTGAATCGGTGGAAAATATCGGGCTTAAGCGCTATGAAATTTCCGCTTTTGCAAAACCTGGGTTTGAATCGCGTCACAATCTGGGCTACTGGACCGGAAGAGAGTTTCTTGGATTGGGCCCTTCTGCTTGTAGCTATTTGCATCAAGAGCGATTCCAAAACATCGCCAACCTGCACCGGTATGCACGGGCATTAAAAAGCAACGTATCTCCCGTAGATTTTCGAGAAAGACTCCCCTATCCAAAAAACGTAAACGAACTGCTGGCCATCCGGCTGCGTTTAGTGGAGGGAGTTTCATTAGAAGAGTTCGAGTGCCCAGAGGAAACACTACAGGTCCTTGAAAGACTACGATCCCTCGGCCTCATAGAAAAGAAAAACAAACAGATGATTCTGACCAAACGAGGCAAACTTTTCTACGATACGGTTGCCTCAGAGATTATATAACGTCGACCACTTTCACATCAAAACGGAGCGATTGGCCGGCTAAAGGGTGGTTAAAGTCCAAAACCACTTTGTCTGGCCTGACCTCATGAACGCGAATGGGGTATACTCCTCCTGCAGGATCTTGCACTCCGAGAACCGCCCCCGCATATCGATATTTTTCTGGAATCGTTTCTATCTCGACTTCCTTATATGCCTCAGACAAAACGGGTCCATAAGCCTCTTCAGCTTGGAGAAGAATTTGCTTAGTGTCTCCAGGTTTTAGGCCAGTCAGAGCCACTTCTAGAGCGGGAAATACTTGGTGAGACCCATGAACAAATACCAAAGGGTCTTCCCCCACATTGCTATCAACCTGGGTGCCATCAGATAAAAATAAAGTGTATTCCAAAGATACTTGTCTGCCATCTCGAATCATGTCGAACCTCCAGTCTAATATTCTTCGTATGAAAGATTCGAGCAATGACAGTCAAGCCTAAATTTCTCTAGAAGAGATATAGGCGTTTAAATTTTTCTTGATAAATTTTAAGCGACTATAATAAACACCGCTGGTTCTTTATCTATTGAAAAGGGATCTTTTTTCCATCTTTCAATCGTCTGAGATACAACTCTTTGCCTATCTGTTGTTAGGTTGACTGCAAGAGAAAGTCTTGTCGAGGGGTGCAGCGTTTTTTTAATGAGGTCAAGCATTTTTTGAGAGCGGTAAGGGGCTTCAATCCAAATATGGCTGCCCTCCTTTTTTTCTAAATGTAAAAGAAAAGAGACAAGGGAATCTACATCCCTCGGCAAATAACCATGAAAAGAAAAGACCTGACCGCTGAAACCTGAAAGTTGTAGCGCCATAATAATCGAAGATGGGCCAACAAACGTTTTCAGTTCTATCTGATTTTGGTGTGCAAGCCACACGAGATTGGCCCCGGGATCCGCAATACAAGGAAGACCTGCATCAGAAATTAAACCCCACGTTTCCCCTTTTTTTAGGGGCTCGATACACTCTTGTAAATCTTGCGTATGTTCATTGAGGATTTTGAGAGGCACTTGAGACATTTCGTCACGCGTTAAAAATTTACGAAGATAACGACGCGCCTGCTTTTCACTTTCAGCGATTAATCCATGAATCTCCCGTACAGCTTGGTTCACACTAATTGGAAGAAATGGCTCGATGGACAAAGAGTCGTCGAGAAGATTAGGAAGTAAATACAGTTTACCACCCATAAAGCTTTGCTGTAAATTGATCGAGAAGAGCCTGATACTGGGTCGAATTCGTGCGCGAAGAAAGCTCCATTTCAAAAAGGGAGTGAAGCCCTTTTTGGAAATAACCCGATCCCAAGCGCGCTGCCTGGGAGCTTCTTTTCTCTAAAATCTTAGGAAATAAATGGGGTAAATAGGCGCCCCACTGATCCGCCGGAGTGTTGTCTTCGATCAGTGAAGAGAGGGTGAGTCCTAATTGAAGCTGGTTACGCAGAATGGGTAATAAAGCGTGGAAAGAAAGGGAGTCAAAAAAAGCAAAATCCCCTCTTTCCCAAATGACTTTTTCTGCAACCTGCCAAAAAGTAGAGGTGCGACTCACGGGGGACAGTTCTAAAATATCTTCCCTCCGGATTGCAGTGTTTTCTCCAACAAAGCAAAGCAGTTTCTCTATTTCACTCATTAAAAGAGCCGGCTCTGGTCCGAGTCTTTCCAGTAAAAAGTGAGCAACCTCTGGGGCCAACACTTTGCCTACCCTCCTGGCCTTTTCCACAAGAGCCAAGACAAGCCTTTTTTCTTTATCCCACGGTTTTTCAGAGAGTTGATCAAAAATGACCCCTTGACTCTCTACAAAAGAGGCTAGCTCAGGTACTTTCGACCGAGCCCCTAACACCACGTAGCCAGCTGGATGTCTCAATGGACCCATGAGCTGTTCTTGCTCTTTTTTTGAGAGCGCCTCCACTTCATCCAAAACAATAACCGTCTCTCCAAATAGGCTTTTTGTCTCTATTGCTTGCATAAGATTGGGCAAGGTACAATGACCGGCACCGTAGCGATCTGGTGGAGAGGAGAAATACTGGAGGATTTCATCCATCGCTTGAGCTCTTTCAAAATCATCAACAACCGCAACGAGATAGATCGGACACAAACGATCCGGAGCTGCCTCTTTCAAGTGCTTTTGGAAAGAGAGAAAATTCTGGTATTTCATAGTCCCCAAACAAAGTCTAGCTCAACCTGAATATCTGGATGCAGACTTAAATGAACGGGACAATCTAAGGCCGCTTTTTCCAATTTTTCCTGTTCCTCTTTCGAAGGGGAATAGGAACTGCGGATGCGAAGGATCATTTTGCTAATTTTTCGCTTCGGTTGAAGAACCATGTGTTTTTCTACCTCTGCCGTCATTCCTTTAAGCTCTATCCCTAGTTTTTTTCCCATCATGCTTATGAGCGTAAGCATACAAGCACCGACACTGACAGCCATGAGATCTGTAGGTGAAAAAGCCCCTCCCCCGCCCTGGACATCCTTCGGCGCGTGTGTTACAATTCTCGCTCCCGACTCGTGAGTACACTCCGTCTGAAAATCTCCTAGATATCGCACTTTCATAGCAAACATTCTGCCTTAACCCATGTCCTCAAAGCAATTTCTTTTTTCAGGAATATATTTTTTGAATTGACTCTTTGTAAAGTCACGTGATAGCCTCGGAGCCTTCATAATCCTGAGGTGTTGGATGGCTCTAAACAATCTAAACAAAGCAATCTCATTTGCGGCGAGTGTTGTTCGAAACACTTTATCAACCCCTGAGCAAATAAAAAAAAGAACAGAGACGAGGAAGTTGGCCGCCTGTCTTAAAATAGCCTCCATGGTTGCGGCGTCAGCTAGTGTGATACTTTTTACTGTAATTCCATCCGTTTTTACTTTGATTTTTTCTGGATTTATGTGCCTGGTAGCATATGACCTTTCCAAGGTGTCCGATCATTTCTCAAAGGCAGCCGACGATGCATTGAGTGATTTTCACGTGCAATGGAAGCGTCTCACTCACCAGCAAAGTGCAATCGTAATTCACTTTACGGAAGGGACTATTGTCCTGGGCCCTCTTTTAAGGACGTTGTCGGTTTTTAGTGACAGCAATGACATTTTTTAAAAAAGAATCAAAAGAAAAATCAGACAGAAAAACGAAAAAATCCTTACAAGAGATTCCTTTGCCTCGAGTCTTGACTGCTGAAGGATGGAGAAGACGCTCTCTTCCTATCCTGAAGCCGGGAGTGAAGGGGGCAAAAAATAGACTTGCGTAACCTCCCTGTTTCTCAGGCTGTGTTTGGCATCGTTTCTCCCATGAGCTCTTGAGCCAGTTTCCGATAGTCACTAGCCCCATTACAAGTGGGATCATAAGTTGTGATTGGCATCAGATGGAGAGGAGCCTCAGCTAGCCGAATGTTTTCTCGGATGACAGAGGTACACACTTTCCCTTCGAAACGGGCGCGCAACTGACCCAGTACCTCTGAGGAGTGTTTGGTTCGATAGTCCACACGGCAAGCGAGAATCCCTGTGATTTCTAAAAAAGGATTTAATCTCTCTTTCACAAGGTTAATCGTTCGAAGCAGCTGAACAAGCCCATGCAAAGCCATAACATGCGCTTCGACAGGAACGAGGACCTCTTTTGCAAGCGTTAAAGCATTCAAGGATAAAACGCCTAATGTAGGCGGGCAATCCAGCAATACAAAGTCCCAAGGCTTGCTGGCCAGTACCTCTAATTTGTTTTTTAAAATACTTTCCGCAGCCATCTCTCCGGCAAGAGCCTTCTCCACCCCGGAGAGTAAAACGGAAGATGGGATAATATGGAGATCGTCAACCTTGGTCTTTTCTATAACGTTTTCCAATTTCTCGTCTTGAGTCAGAACGTTATAAAGCCCTTTCCCCTTATCTTTAAATCCATACCAAAGAGAAGCGGATGCCTGAGGATCAAGATCTATTAACAACACTTTTTTTTTGGCTTCGGCCAAAGCTGCAGCTAAATTGACTGCTGTAGTCGTCTTGCCCGATCCACCTTTTTGATTGACGATTGCAATGGTGCGCATAAGAAATACCTCTGTGTACACACATATAAATTTTTTTGCACTCAGTAGCAAGTAAAAAATGATTCCCCTTCTCTCGATCGTAAGATTCTGCTATCCTATACGCCAGAATAACGAAAGGAAGATCGATGGATCTTAGAGGGAAAAAAGCGTTCATAGCGGGAGTTGGCGACGACCAAGGCTTTGGCTGGGCCATTGCAAAAGAGCTAGCTGAAGCGGGGGCGGAAATTTTCGTAGGCACCTGGGCTCCTGTGCTCAAAATCTTCAAAACCTCATGGTCGAGCGGGAAATTTGATGAGTCGCGCAAACTAAAAAGTGGCCAGCTGTTCGAAATTTCCAAAATCTACCCTATCGATGCAATCTTTGACAAAATGGATGACGTCCCTCAAGAAGTGAAAGAAAATAAGCGCTATCAAGGGCTGGATGGGTTTACAATCTCCGATGTAGCCAAAGCTGTGGCAGCCGACTATGGGTCCATCGATATCCTCGTCCATAGTTTAGCTAACGGCCCTGAAGTGACAAAAGATCTTCTCGACACTTCTAGAAAGGGTTATTTATCGGCAGTAAGCTCCTCTGCCTACTCGTTCATCAGCCTACTTGCCCATTTTGGGCCAATCATGAATGAAGGGGGGGCCGCGCTTTGCCTAACGTACATCGCATCAGAACGGGCGATCCCTAGTTACGGTGGCGGAATGAGCTCTGCGAAAGCAGCCCTAGAAAGCGATACTCGAACCTTAGCCTGGGAGGCAGGAAGAAAATGGAACCTTCGCGTAAATGCCATTTCTGCAGGCCCTTTGCGTAGCCGTGCTGCGCGGGCCATAGGCATGATCGATGCGATGATTGCCTATGCAAAGGCCAATGCTCCGCTAACAAAAGACCTAGAAGCTGAAGAAGTAGGAGCTGCAGCAGCCTTTCTTCTCTCTTCAAAAGCTTCAGCAATCACAGGCACAGTCCTTTATGTAGATAATGGCATGCATGTCATGGGAATGGCCGTCGACAGCCTCGCTCTAAAAAAGACAGAAGCAGCTAGCGGGTAACTATTTCCAAAGCCTGAATAATCCCCAGATCCCTGGTAGGGGGAGCGATGAAGCTCGCAACCCTCTGTAAGCTCTCGGGAGCGTGGTGCATTGCGATTTTTACATCAGCCACATTTAAGAGACTGATGTCATTTTCATCATCTCCTGCCGCAATAATGACGCCCTCTCTACCCATTTTCTTTAACACCTCTATAAACGCATTGCCCTTGGAGGCCTTTTCGTCGGTCACAAGAAGAATAACACACCCTTCTACAAATGGGTCTCTGATTTTTGCAAGTTGAAATTTTCCCGTCTCCTCTAGCTTTTTTTTGACCTGCTTCATTCGAGGTTCATTCCCAAAACATTTGATCAAAGGAAAGTGTCCTGGCGCTAACTGTTCAAAAACATCAACCGCTTTCCAACTTTCCTTCTGCCTTTTTTGTACATCCTCTAAATAGTGCAGTTCCTCCGGAGAAAATCTTCGGGGACGCCAGTAACAAAAATCCCCTAACTCGTAGCCCGCATAGATGACAAAATCGCTTGGAATCCCATGATAGGCCTGTTCAACAAACGCAATAGCGTGATCGGGGATATCTCGTTTCAACAGCACTTTTTTGCTTGGCATTGTCATGACAAGCGAGCCATTTTGAAGGGAGAAAAAGTAGGGGAAATCAAACTGAGAAAGCGCCATGGATGCAAAAGTGTAAGGGCGCCCCGTTGTCATTAAAAGGCTCCAGCCTTCTTGGACTTTCTTTCTCAAATACTGCGTCACTTCTTGGGGCACAGAATACTTATCTAAAGTGATGGTTCCATCAATATCGAGTGCAATCCAACCTTTTTTTTCCATACAGTGTAGTATATACAAATTTGTGTATATAGAGAAAGCTCTCTTCATGACAATACTACCCATGACCTTGCCCCTTTCTCCAGTCCAGAAGGCTTCCTGCCTGTATAAGGTAAGTTAAGGACAAGTAAAGAATTTATTATTTTTTGCTTGCTTAAATTTTCAGACTAGGATATAAGTTTGTGAAACTTTCGTTAAGCTTTTATAAACCTGATCTCCGAAAGCGTTTAAAATCGGAGACAAATTTGAGAGGTACAATATGTCAATAGCAGCAGTAGCACCAGTAGCAGTAGCACCAGTAGCAGTAGCACCAGTAGCAGTAGCACCAGTAGCAGTAATACCACCAGCAGCAATACCAGCAGCAGCAACAACTGGTTGGGGTTTCTCGTCACTGCACAACAGATACACTGACTTCATTACGGAAAACAGCGGCTTAGGCAAAATATTCCGCATTGCAACAACAGGCAAAGATGCGGACGGAACAGTCATGAAAATTGTAAAAGCTGTGACACTGTTTTTTGCTTCAGTGATCTTGCTTCCTATGGCAGTGGTCGGCTCTGTATTCGGCTACTTAAAAGGAATGTGTCAATCGCCCGTAGAGCCTGTAGTCCCAGTAAATACACCAGCTGAGAAGAAGGCAGATGTAGCTCAGGCACCTCAGGCAACTACTCCGCCAGTGGAGAAGCCAGTAACTACTCCTCCCACTACTCAATCCGCTACTGATCCAGACAAAGTAAACTAACACCAAATGATAAGACCCCCTGCAAAAGATTTCTCTTGCGGGGGCTTTTTCTTTTGCTAGAAAATGGTGTGATTTTCCATAGTGTTGGTATGTCTCAGTCCCTTCCAAATGAAAGTGGTGAATTAGCTGCTGTAGATGCTACCATGAATCTTGCGGCCCAAACCATGCCCGCTGGTGAATTGGGAGCTGCCTTTGCCAAAATGTTTTTGACCTTGGCCTCTTTAGTCGTTTTACTGCTCCTTACTTATTGGTTCATCAGAAAATTTTTGCAAAACCGTTTGCAAAGGGGAACCTTAAACTCCTCTATCCAAATTTTAGAAAAAAGAATGATCAGCACAAAAACTATGCTTTACTTAATTCGCGTTGACAATAAAAAAATCCTAGTAGCAGAGTCGCATTTAGAAGTGCAATGCCTCGGCGAATCTCCGATGGAAGTGCATACAACCTGTCCAGAGTGATCTCAGTCGTCATAAAAACTCCTCAAAAAATCGCAAGATTGCTTCAGCAGTGAAATCCAGATGCTCATCCGAATGAGCTGACGAAAGAAAGCAAGCTTCGTACGGAGAGGGAGAAAAATAGACTCCACGTTCTCTCAAAAAGTGAAAAAACCGGGCAAACATCTTCTGGTCTAAATTCTTTAAATCTTCCCGAGAACATGCCTCTTGGATTCCAAAAAAAAGAGTAAACATGGACCCTATCCTCTGGAAAACTACATTGTAGCCACATGTTTGAATAGCATTTTCCACGGGCTTAGCGAAACGTTGTGCTTTTTTCTCTAGGGTTTCATAAAATCCAGCTCCTTCCAGTGTTAAAAGAGTTTCTATGCCTGCCCGCATGGTCACTGGGTTGCCCGAAAGAGTGCCCGCTTGATAGACGTCTCCTAAAGGCGCAAGGTGATCCATGATTTCCGCTTTGCCTCCCAGAGCGCCCACAGAAAATCCCCCTCCAATGATTTTTCCGAGGCACGTCAAATCGGGATCTATAGCAAACCTCCCCTGAGCCCCCGAAAGGGACGTCCGAAAGCCCGTAATTACTTCGTCAAAGATCAAAAGAGTCCCTCTAGCTCTCGTACATTCCCTGAGAAACTCCAAAAAACCCGCTTCGGGCGCAATCACTCCCATGTTAGCCGCAATCGGTTCCACAATCACAGCAGCGATGTCCTCTCTTTCTTCAAAAAGAGCGCTAACTGCATCAAAATCATTAAAGGCAAGACAGATCGTGTCCCCAACCGTCGAAAGATTTACCCCTTTCGACGTAGCTGTGGAGTTCACACTAAAAACACCCGACCCTGCCTGTACTAACAAAGAATCGCTGTGGCCGTGGTAATGTCCTGTAAACTTTACGATTTTAGGCCGCTCTGTAAATCCGCGGGCCAGCCGAATGGCCGTCATCGTAGCTTCCGTGCCAGAACTGACAAACCTGATCTTTTCAACACTGGGAAGAAGCTCCACAATTTTTGTAGCGAGCTTCTCTTCGCCTTCTGTAGATAATCCAAAAGAGGATCCGAGCTGAATTTCTTCACAGGCGGCCTTCACGACGCGCTCGTGTGCATGCCCTAAAATAAGAGCTCCCCAGCTCATGCAAAAATCAATGTAAGATTTCCCATCCACATCTGTCAGCATGTCGCCTTTCCCGTGATGTGCAATGATAGGGGGAGTTTTGACATGGGAAAAAGAGCGGATAGGAGAACTGACCCCGCCCGGCATCACTTGACAAGAGCTTTGATAAATGAGTCGCGATTTCACACTAATTCTCTCGAGATATGGATATTTTAACAAAAAGATTTTTTTTGACGAACTCTTTATCTTTCGGCATGATCCGAAAGTATGCAGTTTCGGTGGATTTTCTTCCTACCTGTTATCCTATACGGTCTCGATTACCGCGTCGATTTTGTGGGGCTAGACAATGTACAAGCGATTAAGTCTATGCTGGACGCCTCTGATTTAGTCATTTTGCAAGATAGGCCCCCCGCTTCTCTCAATGGCATTCGGTATCGAGTCCAGGGAGATCTTCCAGCCCTTTTAAAAGTGCTACGCGCCTACGGATATTACGACGGGAAAATCTCTTATACCGTGGATTGGAAGGAACACTTCGCACAAGTCACTCTGTACATCCGGCCTGGTCCCCAATACACCATCGCCTCCTATGAAGTCTATCACAAAGAGCAATGTGAGACTCCATTAGCACTCCCCTGCTGCAGCCCATTAACGCCCGCGTCGCTGGGCCTTCCGATCGGAAGCCCAGCTCTTTCCGTCAGTATCGTCAATGCAGAACTCAATCTTTTAACTTCTCTTGCTGAATGCGGTTATCCACTAGCAAACGTAGAAAAAAGAAAAGTAATCGTCGATATGCAAGAAAAAAAGGTCGAAGCGGCAAGCTGTATCGATGAAGGCCCTCTTTCGAAATTTGGGCCGCTGTCCATTTTTGGTCTTAAAAAGGTCAAGCCAGCATTTATTTTAGACCGGGTAGCCTGGCAAGAAGGGGAGCTGTATAGAACAATCGATGTGAAAAACACGCAAAAAAGACTGTTAGATAGTGATCTTTTTAGCTCTGTCTTGATTTCCCACAAAGAGACCCTTGACGAACAGGGGGGCCTACCCATAAAAATGCACTTAAGCGAAGCCAAACACCGGCAAGTGAGTTTTGGCCCCTTTTATGCAACGGTCGATGGCCCTGGAGGAGTATTTAATTGGTCTCACCGAAATTTGCGGGGCATGGGCGAGAGCATCCAAATCAACATGGAGGCGTCAAAGCGGTATCTAGCCGGTACTCTGGTGTATAAAAAACCTGATGTCTTGGCGATAGATCAGACATACCGCGCTCTTGGGCAAATTGAAAGACAAGACATCTATGCCTATCATTCGATTTTATACCGAGGGGCTAATTTTTTTGATTATAAAGTCGATGCGAAAAGCTACCTTTCCGTGGGAATGCAAGTAGAGCACTTTAATGTAACCAATAGCGCTAATAACCGTTCCTATCTTTTCTTTGACCTCCCTATGATTTTCAAATACAACCAAGCAGATGACCCATTAAATCCAACGAGGGGATACACCCTTGTGTATCAGCCGCATTTTTTTCAATCGCTCTATCAAAGCTCACAGCAATTTATCAAACAGCGGATCACGACGACATTTTATATTCCTATTGTTCAAAAGTACTTTACTTTTGCTGGGAGGGTGCAGCTAGGCTCAGTGGCAGGCACTCGGCAAAAAAACATTCCGATTCCCGTCTTATTTTTAGGGGGATCTGAAGATGATTTACGCGGCTACCGTTACTTAACGGTGAGTCCTTTAGACGCAAAAAAAAGGCCCTTTGGGGGGAGATCCGCGATTTTTTTAAGCGTGGAAACCCGTTTTCGAATCGGCAATTTCGGTCTTGTCCCTTTTGCAGACTTTGGCACGGTTACTTTTCGTGAACTTCCGACGGTAGATGCCAAGTGGTTTAAGTCGCTCGGCATCGGATTACGTTATTTTACTTTCTTTGGTCCGATTCGTTTTGATGTAGGCTTTCCTCTAGACAGAAGAAAAGGCGTTGACCATAGATACAGACTTTATGCATCGATAGGACAGGCATACTGATGATGAAAAAACTTGGAATTTTTCTTTTTTTCCTCTTGTTTATCCTAGCTGGGATATATGCTATTTTTCAAAGCTCTTTTGTAAAAAATTTTCTGAAAAACGCTATCTCAGATGCCTTTTTTTCTTTGGGTTACCAGGTGCATATTGAGCATATTGAGGGAGCCCTTCCGAGTCGCATTGAATTGAAGGGGGTAACGATTGAGGGACAAGATCTGAAGCTCTCCATCCAAGACATCACCTTAAAACCTGTCCTTTGGCGCCTTATAAAAAAAGAGCTTGCCTTTCAAGGTGTGGTGGCCAAAAAGGTCTCTTTATCCGATGAGAAGCCCTTTGATTTTTCGGGAAATTTAAGATTGAGCACAAAACAATTTTATGCCAGGGGGGCTTTGGAGGGGTGGAACATCTTTTTGCGCTATCATATTGCAAAAAAAGAGGCACATTTTAGCGGAAGCAAAGACTCGTTTAATATCAGGGGAAGGGCAAGTTTTAAAGAACCTTTCGAACTCATTTCCTCGAGCATTCAGCTCAATGATGATCTTATTCTTACAACCCTCCCCTTTAACGCTTCAGGACGTCTGATGGGGAATATCAAAATAAAAAAAGAACAGGAAGAATTCCAGGGGGAGTTCATCTGTCAGGTAGCAGACTACCAAGTCGGGCTACACGCATACGAGCCTCTCAAAGCAGAAGGCGTTTTTACTGTAAAAGATCGTAACCTTCGAGGAAAAGTTTCGGGTCCCTTTTCAAAGGTTGATTTTGACTTAACACTGCTCTCCGATTTCCTCGTTTCGGGGCATATCGATGCACAAGTGGAAAACATCCAAGCCTTCCACATTCCTGACTTTTATGGAAAGATAGAAGTCAAAGCTTTCTTAGAGGAAGAAAATGGGGTCCAAGCCGTGCTGATCGAACCTCTTTTTTCCGATTTCTCGTATCACTCGTATACAATAGAGAGGGTCTTCGGGTTTTGGAAAATTCTCGATCCGTTTAGACGTTCTCAAAACTCTTTGAATATGACGATTTCTCGGGGTTCTTTCAGCGATTTAACGCTTGAACATTGTACGCTCAAAGCGGAGCAAAATGAAACCGAATGGCCTTTTAGCATGAGTGCGAAAGGAACCTGGTTCCACCCCTTTGAGTGGACCTCTTTGGGGACTTTTAGCCACCCCTTTGCAGTGGACCTTCAGCTCTTTTCTGGTAGAGTTCTAAACCTCCCTCTAGTCCTAGAACACGCCACTCACATCGCGTGGTCGCAAGAGGCTTTGATCCTTTCAAAAACAGAGGTCTCTCTAGATCAAGGCACCCTTCTTTTTTCTATAACGAGGCGAGGGAGTAATACAGAGGCTCATCTCAGCGGGAAAAACCTTCCCTTAGATATTTTGTCCATGAATCCTTTGGATGATGCGATCTTGGGCGCCATAGACATTGAGGTTATCGTAAAAGAGCAAAATAACCGCTTATCGGGCACTTTATCTGCGAATATTGAACAAGTGGAACCCTTTGTTTCTCTTGGAAAAGTGGAAGCTGGCCTATCGGAAGACCTACTGACCCTCAAAGGGAAGTTCTCTTCCAGAAACGGCCCCATTTGTACATTCGATGCGTCTTTACCTATCCACTTTTCCATCTGGCCCTTTCATCAAGAAGTCCTCTACACCAAAGCTGCTGATGGGCATCTGACCTATCAAGGGAGAATCGAGCGTTTTCTCGATTATTGGAACATCGGACCACACCGTTTAGAGGGGGACCTCAAGGCAGATATTTTATTTAAAAACTCCTTAGTACGCCCAGAAATTGCAGGATTGATTCAGATCCAAAATGGCTCTTATGAAAATTACTATACCGGCACGCAATTGGGTTCGATTCAGGCCGAATTTGTCGCCAACAAACAGGGATTCTACTTAAACAATCTTTCAGCGCAAGACCCCAACCAGGGCACCTTTGAAGCGACGGGGCATATTGATCTCTTGCTTCAGGAGCACTTTCCTTTTCTATTAGATTGCAAGCTTGTCAATTTTCAGTTTGTCACAGTGGATCTGGTGCAGGCGATTGCCAATGGGGAGGTCCAAATCAAAGGCAACGCTCTAAAAGCCATGGTTAAAGGAGATGTCACAGTAAGCGATACGACTCTTACCATTCCGAGCCACATTGCAAAACCACTTCCCGACCTGAATGTCACCTATCGCCACCCGATTCGAGAAATCGTGCTTTCTCCCAAAGACTATGAACCCTATCCCCTCCTCTTGGATCTCAATATTTCGGCTCCTCGAGTCAACATCAGCGGGAGGGGCCTCGAATCGGAATGGAAAGGCGATTTTCATTTGGGGGGGAGTTTTACTTCGATTGCAACACACGGAAAACTGACACTCATCGAAGGACAGTTTAATTTTTCTAGCCGAAGTTTTAAGCTGACGGAAGGTGCACTCTCTTTTTCTGGAAAAGAGTACCAAATGCCCCATCTAAAACTGGCTGGAACCACCGAGACCAAAGGGATTTTAATCACAGCCAAATTGTCTGGCCCTCTCGACAACCCACAGGTAACGCTACAATCCAATCCGTCTCTCCCATTAAGTTCCATCCTGTCATACCTCTTGTTCGGGCAGGATCTTTCAGAAATCGGAGGCTTTCAAGCTCTCCAAATTGCCACTTCCCTAGCATCTCTAGCGGGCACGGGGCCTGATATCATGGAGAGCACAAGAAAGTCTCTGGGAGTCGATCGACTTCGAGTGATCGCTGAGCCTGGAGTGGATGGAGAAACGGTTTCTCTTGAAGTGGGGAAATATGTCTCTGAAGGGGTGCTCGTCTCCATCACACAGGGCACAGAAGACAGCAGCACAAATATCAGTGTCGAAATTGAGCTCAAACACAATTTCGTCTTCGAAATTCAGAGCGATCAGAGACAGGAGCAAGGGAAATTCACCTTGAAGTGGAACCGCAGTTACTAGATTAGACCTCTTGCAAAACCTGAGTTATGCAAGAGATCTAATGGTCAAAGTCCAGGTATATCCAGATAAAGAGAAATATTTTATAATCATTCCTTATGGAAAGTTATCTTGCTCCAGAGCATTACGATCTTGTTACGCCTGATGGTAAAATTGTAGATATTAGGACCTTGGATCCAAGTCGCCGTATGGCGACGATTTTCATTGAGAAGATTTCTCCTGTCTTTGTTGGATACCAAATCGATGAGAAACTGATTACTTTTAATCTGAAAAGCACCCTTGCCCAGTTGGGTGTCAATGCGATTGGGAGGGAATTTTACTTTGAGAAGAAGGAGCATACGGTGCATGTAAAAGTGGAATTTTTTGGCATTGGTAATTTGGGGCGGGCTATGTTGGAGCTGCTTACGATTGGCACCTATGTGGGAAAGTTATTTGCGGCGGATGATCGTCGCAAGGTACGAGATCCAGATTATTTGATGAGGATGTTTGGAAGGTCTGACCGCAAGGGAAGGCCGCTACTCTCTTTGGGGGGGCTTGAAGGAAGTGGGGCGTTGATTTTGGAAAAAATCGACGGGAGGACCGTGGCTTTTATATCACTTCTCGA
Organism: Chlamydiae bacterium RIFCSPLOWO2_12_FULL_45_20; assembly: GCA_001796285.1. Taxonomy (GTDB): domain Bacteria; phylum Chlamydiota; class Chlamydiia; order Chlamydiales; family SM23-39; genus REEB52. The sequence goes on along the minus strand of MGMD01000002.1, from coordinate 10,932 downwards.
TGGCATCTTGACGTATGAAATGAATGTCTATGGTTTTTTGCCGACTCTTGAGAAAGCCTTAAGGGGGAATGTAGGGGGCACTCGGCAGTTTCTCCATCTGCATCAAAACTGGGAAGATAAAGCTCCCCGAATCGTGCATCGCGATCAGATCCTTCTTGTATCTACACCTCCTCTTCATATCCGAACTGTTTATGGACATGTGGTCGATGCCCTGCTTCCGCAAGGGATGTATCACACCAGTGCGAACTACTTACAACCGGACACATTTGCCTCTGGCGACGTGTACGAACTTTATGGGACTAGCGATCAGATTGTCGATGATATTCCTTTGGAGTTTTATACGTTAGAGCCACATCGGGAGCATATTTTTTTCTCAGATCGAGACCAACTGCTTGCGAATTTAGAGGATCTGGAGAGTCTATTTAACGCCTTTGCAACAGCTCCTGGACCTAGCCATCATTTGGCGGCGGTTTTTGTGGTGAAGGGGACGCAAATGCAAGGCCTTCGGCCGAGCGACTGGATTATGAGGGACCCTATCAAGCATGATTTTCCGGGTCTTTCCCATCCAACGCGGCAAGCGCAAATTGTGGACAAATATATTGAGGCACAAGCCTCCTACCCATTTTTAAAAGCTATTGAGGAGGGGCTGATTACTTCGCAAGGGATCCTTTTGACTCGTCATTTTCCTTCGCCGCTGATGAAGCGGATGCTTCTCAACGATCAGATTCAACGATGCTTGAAGCGGATTTACTTTCTGCATCCTTCTCGTTCCAGCGATGGATTTTTTTCTCATGAGGATCGGGCGATGTTGGTGGATCTTGCTAAATTTGGGATTCCGGTTTATTGGTGTGATCCGTTGTCGCATAAGATCCTTCAATACGTTCTGAAGCCTGAGAAAGACGCGGGGCTTTTTGTACCGATCCCTCTGATTGAAAAATTTCGTAAGGCGACTTTTTTTGGGGTTTATGGTTCTAACTTACAAGAGGGGGATTTTGAGAAAGAGCTTAAAGCGCTTCTTGAGGGTGTATTAAAGATGCGGGAGGATATGCAGCACCCACTTCTTTCGCCAAATACCCCCCTTGCTCTTTTGACTGGCGGGGGTCCTGGCGCAATGGAGGTAGGGAACCGTGTGGCAAAAGAGGTGGGAATCCTTTCCTGCGCCAATATTGTTGACTTTAGGGCTAAAGATAGACAGGTGGTGAATGAGCAGAAAGAGAACGCTCATATCGATGCAAAAATGACCTATCGGTTGGACCGGTTGGTTGAAAGACAGGCGGAGTTTTATCTGGACGTACCTATCTTTCTGCCTGGGGGAATTGGAATGGATTTTGAATATACGTTAGAAGAAGTTCGCCGAAAAACGGGATCCAACCCGCCGACTCCGGTTTTGCTTTTTGGGGAGACTGAGTATTGGAGAAAAAAAGTGACTTCTCGATTTCAGGTGAATCGAGAAACAGGTACAATTAGGGGATCTGAGTGGGTGAGCAACTGTTTCTATTGTATTCAGACGGCGGATCAAGGGCTGTGGGTGCTCCGCCATTTTTTTCAAAACACTCTGCTCATTGGGAAGGGGGGGCCAGTGTATGATGAGGGGTTTTGCGATGTATATTTTGAGATGAGTTCAAAATAATCCCGAAAAGCGACGAACCCTGAGTTATGCAGGAGGTCTACTCTCTAAAATCCGTAATTCATGTTGAACTCAAAGTAGTGCGTTCTTTCCTTTTGAAACTGGCCTTCTAGTGAATAGCCGTGATGGTAACCGACGTAGAGCCTGAATTTGCGTCCGATACCTTGGAGTTTGCTGAATTCATATCCTGCGCGGTAGGTGCCATCGAAATTGAAGTGAAGCTCCTGTTCATTGCGCCAAAAGAGGGCGAGGAAACAAGTTCCGTAGAGTCTTTGCTTATGGAACTTACTGCCTAAAAACCGTGCTTCGGTGCCATATTCGATATAAAAGGGTTTCCAGGGGAAGGTTCGGTCACTGTGGACAACGACACCGGGTCCTACATATACGCGGATGGCTTCTGTGGCTTGGTATGAGGTGAAGAAATCGATGGCTTCAATGCTGGGGTTGAGGCGGATGACTTCTGGGTGGTCGATCATGTATTCGTCTCCTAGGTGAGAGGAGATATGGTAGCCTCGTAGTCGAAACGACCAAGGGCCTAGGGCCATAGAAATGGGAACACCGGCGTAAAAATCTGTATTGACCAATTCTCCCCAACCTTTGGCGATATTGGGGTTTGGGTCCATATTGAAAACGGACCAAATTCCGGCCTCTATGCCGATCTGGATATCACCGCCCCAGAAAGCGTCGAGCCAACGGTAGATGGGAAAGTCATCTCCTAGAGAGATGTCGATGGTTTTGGCGCCGATGACTCTATCTCCACTTCTCCACCCGAGGGTATAGGTGACATTTCTTGGGTCAGCGATCATGGGTAGATAGAGCTCTGTCATTTGGGGGAACCAGATGCCATTGATGCGGGGCCTATTGACATATTTTTCTCTTAGTTCTTTGTCTTCTGGTGGGACGCCATTTAAGACGTGAACTGCTTCGACTCCTGGGACGTCCAAAACGAAGGAGACGATGCTATTGGCGATCATTTTGTTGTTGGGCATGTTAGCGAGCCAGACTTTGTGATCTTTGACGATGACAACAACGCAGTATTCGGCGTAGTGTATATCGACGAGTGCTTGAATGTAGCCTTCGAAATAGGGGTCTGACGCAGTTTGGATTTCTTCAGAAAGGGTATCTCTTCGCGAAAGAACCGCAACCTCGCTTTCATCTCCCCATAGAAAATAGCTAAATAAAAATAGAGTAGAGACAACAATACGCATACTGATATAGCGGCCTTTTGACCTCTATATACAGATTAAGTTTTTATCGGCAAAGAACCTTTTGCGAACTTACTTCGGAGGAGGGAAGCTCCGCTATATAAGCAAAGGGCGCCTCCTAAGAAGAGGACAAAAATAGGTCCCAGGGCGACGGAAAGCCAACCTCCTAATGGGGGGGCGACCATGCCTCTCATGCCGGCCATGACGACATTGACTCCTGTGTACTTTGAACTTTCCTCTTTTCCTGAGAAAATGGGGCCAGAAAGGTTCCATACTAGGTGGCTGCCTCCCTGTCCTACTCCATACCAGAAATAAGCGATATAGAGCCAAGCGATGCTCCAAATGGACAGACTCAAGAGAACTGTGAAGAGTCCGACGGCTAAGAAGACGAGACTGGCGACTTTAAATGTGTTGAGCTGATTAATCCATTGGGTCCAAATGGGGGTAGACACGATGAACCCGAGTCCTTTGGCAATGCAGATGGCAGCAGCCATTTCTAGATAAGAGATGCCGAGGACATCTACGGCAAATAAAGGGATGGCTGGCTGAATGAGCATGAGGCCAAAACCGCTGACCATAAAGCCCCATTGGAACCTAGAAAAGTCGAGCCTTTCTCGCATTAATCGATAGCTGTCTCGCCAGGGTCTGATGAGGATTTCTTTTATACCACGCACGGCCAATTGGGATTTTGATGAACATGGACTAGAGTCGAGGACAATTCTAGCTTGGACGAGTAATGTAATGAGTCCAATAGCGGAGGTTCCAAAGAAAAGTATTTTCCAACAGGAAGGATCTTTGTCTAGGAAGGAGCCGCAGGCGAGAGCTAGAATAACCCCTTCTGCATATCCTAAGGCAGAACTAATGGAGAAGGATCTGCCTCGCTTACCAGAACTCATATTTCTTTTGAGGATTTCGAGCCAGGCTGGGATTCCGGCTCTATAAAAAAACATGTAGTTGGTTGCAGCGAAGATCAGATACCAGGCGGAATGGATCCAAGGGCATAGTAAGAAGGGGGCTCTCATCAATAGTCCGGCCCATAATACATTGGATTTGAGCTTATGGGTACTGCCGTGGAGTCCTGCACTCCAATAAAATGACAAGATAGTGATAAAAGGTTTAAGCATCATGAGGAGAGTGACTTGGAAGGCGCTAGCGCCTAGATCTTTATAAAGAATGAAAGGCAAGAAGGTATAAAGAGTGAATAGAGGCTCTGTCAACAAATTGGTCCAAATTAAGGACAGTCCCATCTGTTTTTCTTTACAAAGCATAGTTTGACTATCATACAAGGCAGAGTGTATTCTTCGCTATGCATTAAAAAATTGTTTCTGATTGTATTTTGGGTAAAGTTGAGATAAACTTTTTCTTCGCTATTTGGGGCAATAGCTCAGTGGTTAGAGCAGCGGACTCATAACCCGTCGGTCCCTGGTTCAAGTCCAGGTTGCCCCATTTTCTAAATCGTTCTCATACATACGCTTGAATGCTGTCAGGTAAAAACAACCTTGACAGCAACGGGCCGTTTTGAGTAGTGTGGACCAATCTTGGACCACTCACCCACAAAATGTAGCAAATGAGTACGAAAAATCATTCATCATCAGCGACGGCTAACCCTAACAATCAAGATGAAGGGGTTAAAGCCATGAATGGTATTGATAAAAGACCAAACAAAGACGGTACTGATAGCTATAGAGTCAGGGTTCGCATCAAAGGACATCCGCTATATTTCCAGTTTGTCCCATGTTTTCACCATCATGGTCAAGGAATGGGGTTGGATCACAGAGAATCCAGTACGCAAAATCACTAAGCCTACCCTTTCTAATGCCAGAATTCGTTTCCTTTCAGAAGATGAGAAAGTGCGTTTACTTGACGCCTGTCAAAAAAGTGGCTGCAAAGTCCTATATTTGGCTGTTCTTTTAGCCCTCTCAACAGGGATGCGCTACAGCGAAATCATGAAACTGAAGAAAGGAGATGTGGACATTGGACGAAATGTCATTACTTTAAAAGAAACCAAAAATGGAGATGTCCGTTCAGTCCCTTTGGTGGGCACTCCCCTTCATTTGATGAAAGAACGATTGACCATCATTCCTAATCAAGACGCATTAATTTTCCCCTCCACAAATGATCCCAAAAAGCCAATCGACATTCGCTCTGCTTGGGAAAGGGCAGTAAAACTGGCCAATATTGTCGACTTTAGGTTCCATGATTTGCGTCATACGGTCGCCTCCTATCTTGCCATGAGTGGATACAGCCTACTGGATATTGGGACTTTGCTTGGGCACAAAGATATGCAGTCCACTAAACGCTATGCCCATTTGTCTCAAGAACATAAACAACGGATGGTCACAACCATGACTCAAAAGATTTTAGGATAAACTATGCATAATAGGCTTAAACCAATAGACCTTAGTCGATATTTAAAATATGACTTGATTACCATCATTCAAATTCCATTCCTTCTTACTGGCCATGAACCTGTCGACCTAAATGAGTTTTTTCAAAACCATTGGGAATACCCTGAACAGCATAAAATTTATGAGATGGCTCAATCGAGCATTGCAGCTAAAAAAATTGTGGGAGAAGGCAGTGCTATGAGTTTCACTGCCACTCCTATGACTTGGATCAGTTGGGCAGATTCTAAAGAATTAAAACTGCCAAAAGTCTTTCGCCAAGCTTACGACGAACACAAGGAAAAGGAAAAAGAACCTGCTCCCAGACCAAATGAATCCTATCGGATGAGAGAAGAAAGTGAAGATAAGACATTAGCACAGGAAATGATGAAACTTATCCATACTTTTATTCCAGAATTGCCAGTGGCCCAGGTGGTAAGAACACCTCCATTGAAAAAAGTGTTTCAAGGCACATATACAGCAGACACCTTAATGAAATGGGCAAAAGACGCCGACATAGAAACAAAAGCTGGTAGAATTCCAGAAAAGACCAAGCAAAAATGTTTAGATTCCGCACTAAAAGCCTGGCCAGATTTTGAATGGTTTAAAGAGCAATAGATCAAATTGCTCCCTCTTTCCTTTCCCTTTAAACTCCTTCTCCCTGCTCACAACGACTTCACAGCCAATTTAAACCACTGAAATACCTTTTCAGTGGTTTTTTTCTGACTGGCTCAATTTTTAAAAACTTCATTGTAAGCGACAATTTGAAATATCAGGCAAAAAACTGCGATGTTGCAGTGCCTTAACTTTAAATTGGAGAAAAACAATGGAAGATAAGAAACCACCCAAATTAATCCCTGCATCCAGATGGAATGAGTATCACCCATGGCCACCAATCGGAGGTTTGCGCCACCTCATTTTCTTCGCTCCTCTCAATGGCTTTGAGAAAGTCGTTAAAAGAGCTGGACGAAGAGTGCTTATTGATGAAGCTGCGTTTTTTGAATGGGTAGACCGTCAAAAGGTAGGTAAAAAATGATTACCTTTACCTATGAGGTTTTGGAGGAAAGAATCAGCATGCTAAATGACTGGTTTAATTGCTGTTATTTAAATCTCAACAAACACCAGAAGAGCACCCCAGCACATAAGAAGTGGCTGGATCACTGCCTACATGCACTGCGGCAAATCTTTGCCCTGGAAGATATGGCTAAAAGTGCGCCAAAGGAAAATGCATTGGAAGAAAACACAAGAGTGGAAGCTGTTAGCGCAGCATTCCACCCATAACGATACTTAAAGGTTACAATATGAAGATAAAAGAAGCTTTGATTCATACGCAAGATCAAAAAATACATATTCCACCTGAAAACTACGTATTGATGGTGGAACAGCAACAACACCTTTTACGCAAAATGGTTGAAGCAGTTGAACCTTGTAAGGGGATGACGGTCCCAACCATTAAAATGATTCCTGGTCAGTTGCATATCGTAACGGATGAAGCCGAAGATATTCTAATAGCCAGCAATCCTGGAATTTTTCAAAGGAGCGGTCAACTGGTTAGGATCATTACTGAAGCTGCAAAGCCAGGAAAAAAGCCCCTCAAAGACAAGGAGGAAAAGTCTCCGATTTCCAGATCGGATGATGCCTTGGTCATCATTGGAGTAGACCCTATCTATTTGGCAGAAACATTGGGGAAGCTTGCCTCTTGGGCAAAGCTTGATGAACGAACCAAAGAATGGAAAGCTAAAGATTGTCCAGACAAGATAGCGAAGACATTGCTTGCAAGGCAACAATGGAAACTTCCAGTGTTAGCAGGAGTTATCCAAGCACCCACTCTGCGGTCTGATGGATCAATTCTTCAAAACCCTGGTTATGATGCAGAAACTGGCTTATTTTATAACCCAGGCAAGACGTTTTTTCCGCCAATTCCTCATTCGCCAAGTTTTGAAGAAGCAATCACAGCAAAGAATAGATTGCTTTCTTTACTCTCCGAATTCCCCTTTGAAGATGAAGAAGACAAAGCAGTTGCCTTGTCAGGTATTTTGACTGCTCTGGTTAGGAAATCAATCAGAACAGTTCCCTTACATGGCTTCACCGCTCCAAAAATGGGAACTGGTAAAAGCCTTCTTGCAGACGTCATTGGATTAATTGCTACAGGAAATAGCAACTGTGTCATATCACAGGCAGATAGCGAAGCTGAGGAGGAAAAAAGGCTTTTAACTGTTCTTGCCGCAGGCGATGCGGTCATTTGCTACGATAATATTGAAAGACCGTTTGGATGTGCTCCACTTTGTTCGGTGTTATCGCAGGAAATGTTTAAAGGCCGCCTACTTGGCACCAATAAACATATTAATGTGCCAACCAATGCCATCTTTTTAGCAACAGGGAACAACCTCATCCTCATTGGAGATATTTCGACAAGGGCAATTCTTTCCAGGCTTAATCCCAAATGCGAAAAACCAGAAGAGCGCACTTTTGCGCTAAATCTTTATACCTACATTCCTCAGCATAGGGGCGATTTAGTCAAAGATGCCTTAACCATCCTCAGAGCCTATCATGTAGCTGGTAGACCGAAACAAAATATCCCCCCATTTGGGCGTTTTGAAGAATGGAGCGACCTTATTCGATCAGCACTGATTTGGGTTGGACTGGCTGATGCTTGTAAAAGTCGAAAAGAAATCGAAAGTACAGACCCCGTTCGTCTTGTCCTTGGCGGACTACTTAAAGCTTGGCATGCTACTTTTGACTCTCTTCCTGTGAAAGTAAAAGCTGTTGTTAGCAAGGATTCAGAAGAACTCAAAGAAGCTCTTGCAGAATTTGCACCAGACAATAAGGGAGGAATCAATGAAATTTCTTTGGGACGAAAGCTGCAAAAATATAACAAGCGCATTGAAGGTGGATTGCAATTGGAGCGTATGTCAGATCATCAAGGAACAGCCACTTGGAGGGTTGTTAGGATTGAAGATAGGTAAACCAGTGGGAGTGGTGGGACTTGTGGGAGTGGTATTAACCTACATGGAAAATTGGCATGACAAAAAAAGTATTATAATGAAAACACCTCCACCACTCCAACGACTCCCATCAAAAGTTAAAGGAATTCCAAATGAATTTAATTGACCTGGCTCAAGAAAAAGGCTTACATCCTAAAAGGACTTCATCTCATGGCGGTGGGGAATATCACTCTGCTTGCCCTAATTGCAATGATGGCAAGGACAGATTCACTATTTGGCCAAATGAGACATCAAAAAATTGCACAGGCCGCTATTGGTGCAGACAATGCGAAATCAAAGGAGATTCCATCCAATTCTGCCATGATTTTCTTGGGTTAAACTTTTCAGAAGCCTGTCGCAAGCTAAGTGTATCCCTACCTGGATTTCACAAAACAAGCACATTCCTCCAACCAATAGTGCCTCCATTGAAATTGGCCTCAGAGCCTGCCCTTGCTTGGCAGGAGAAAGCTGAAATGTTCGTCGAATGGGCTCATCGTCAATTACAATTAAACCCAACTGCGATAAGCAAACTTTACGAAAGAGGATTGACTGAGAATGCCTTCAAACAGTTCACGCTGGGTTATTGTCCTAAAGATATGTGGAGAAGCTACGATGACTGGGGCATTAAAGCTGAAGCTAAGGAAAATAGCAATCTACCCAAGATTTGGCTACCACAAGGACTAGTGATTCCTTGGATTTCACCAGAGGGAAAGGTTTTAAAGATAAATATTCGACGGCTGAAGTGGTTTGAAGGAGATAAATATGGCAAATACATCAAAACCCCAGGCAGCATGAATTGTCCTGCCGTATATGGAGATGTTTCGTCGTCTATGGGGATTATCCTGGAAAGTGAGTTTGATGCCATTCTGATTCAGCAAGAAGCAAGTGATTTAGTCTTTTGCGTCGCCACTGGAGGCTCATGTCAGCCTATGGATTTGAGCACTGATTTTTTGATTCGCAAAGCTGACTGCCTTTTGTTTTGCCCTGACGTCGATCAAGCAGGTGCCAGATTTTGGAGCAGGCTACAGAGAAGATATACGAATGGATTGCTTTGGCCAGCCCCTATTGGAAAAAGCCCTGGTGATGCATTCAAGCTTGGCATCAATCTAAGAGAATGGATAAAAAAGTCCTATGAAAGGAGGTCAGATGCCTGAACGTAAAAAGAAAGAAGAGAAGATTCCTGTTAAACCACCCCAGACAGAAAGCACTCCTATAAAATTCTGGAAACAAGATGGAGATGAAAAACCGAATGTTTCTCTTGCTCCTCATGCTGCAGATTTCATGGAGACCCTTAAATCTGTAATGGGAGTCAAAGACACAGAATTGGCTTGGCAAATTCTGAATGCTGGGGTGTCTGCGTTAAAGCCGATGTGTAATGAGAAAGACAGCTTTAATGTCGTATTGCAGTCAGTGCATGATATGCAGCCAAAAGATGCCATAGAAGCCAGGCTTGCTGTCCAGGCTAGTGCCCTATTTTCTCATGGCCTTGCAAATTTAAGAAGAGCTGAAACAGCGGATATGATGTGTCATGCAGATCATTATGCTAACAAAGCCATCAAACTTCTGCGACTTCACAATGAAACAATTGAAGCATTGAATCGGTATCGTAGAGGTGGAGAGCAAAAAGTCACAGTTACTCATGCCGTTATCACTGAAAAAGCGATCGTAAATAATTTTAATGGGGTGGGGGGTATCCACTAAAAACGAAGGAGCAAGCCCATGTTCGCCAAGAAATGCGGAGCAAAAGCCAGAACAAATGACCATAAGCCATGTAGACAACCAGCCATGGCCAACGGAAGATGCAGACTGCATGGAGGCAAAAGCATTGGTCCGAAAACGGAAGAAGGCCGAAAGCGCATGATTCAGGCAAATATTAAGCATGGGTTTTATTCAGCTGAAAGCATCGCTGAACGAAAACATGTGAGGGCGATTATTAAAGCTGCCATGGGAAATGTGTAATGATCTTACACATTATATTCAAAATATTGGGCGATGTAGTGATCCAGTGCTTTTTTCTTTCCGTTATGAACGGTTCCATTTTTTTGCATTTCAGAAAAAATTTCAGCAATACAAGAAGATTGATCACTATGTGACCGTACTATTTCTAAATACTTTTTATTTTTCACTTGTGATTCAAGTCCAACAGAAATTGCAACACTTGATCGGTTAAAAACCGCTTCCGCTTCTGTTAGTAGAATTTCGTTTGCATACGCAACAGCTTTTTCCATTGAAGGCGTTTTGTCTGAGAGATATTTCGCATGTATCTCTTTAAATTTAAGCGCATTTTTCGCATTTGTCATTTCATAAGCAAGGCTTAAGCAAGCCTCAGCGGTTGACTTGGTTCTTCCAATATAGATTTTTCTTTTATCAACATCCGTATAAGCCTTTGAATCGGAGTTAGTGTCGCCTGCGTACGTAAAGCCAGATGCAGCCAGAAGTGTAATAGCTGAGGCTAATACTGGAATAGATTTGGCCATCTTAAAAAGAGCAAGATCACAAAACCCTGTTCTTGTTTCCAAACGCCCTGAAGAAAAGAAAAAATTTGTTGCACTCATTTTATTAACTATCTGTTTTATTAAATTAACTAAATATAATTATATAGTTTAATTATTATAAAATCAATAAATAAACCAATGTTAATTATGGTTCATCCGACAAATGCGTACCTGTAGCGGGAAAAAGTATTAAGTCCGTAGATTCTGATCGATCTTGATTATCAGCGTTTTATGATT
>MGMD01000001.1 GCA_001796285.1 Chlamydiae bacterium RIFCSPLOWO2_12_FULL_45_20 | reverse complement strand
CTTGGGACAACCAAAGCGATTTTTCTCTATGCCGCGGGTGTGTTAATGCTTAAGTTGACAGCATTGAGCGTACCGGAAAACATATCCAAACAGGAACGCTTTTTTGCAATAAACCCCTCTTCCCACCTCGACTATTCAATCATGAAATCGGAGACAAACTGTTTCAAAACTCATCTTCAGGTGAGTTCAAAATTGCCACAGCAAAGAGCCATTAAGGTTCCAATCGCGGTAGATGAGCGTGGTATGGAAATAATGACCCTCGATTTCAAAACGGAAGGTATCTTTAAAGCGATAACCTAGTTTAGAAGTGATTCGATTGGCCGCCAGATATTGTTTTGCAGCAACAAAAAGAAAATTACCAATGGGCTGGATGAGCTTATAAGTGGTCTCCCAACGATGTTCATAAATAGCTTCCAGATAGGCTCGAGAATAGAAATCACAGTGAAATTTAACTCCGAGAACATTCCTCAGTTGCTGCTTGAAGGAATAATAATTGGCCGTAAGTTTATCAAAATGGCTGTGTTCAAAACGATAAAGAGCCGTGAAATATTTCGAAATATAAGGAACTCCGCAGCGGGCAATAGCAATTTCCGTATTCTCCCAGTTATGGACATTGTCATGGAAAACAATATGGCTCACCCAGGCTTCAATCTCAGGGTGGAGTGGAACAGGAATCTTATATCCATACGCTAAAGTCAAATAATCAGTTCTAAGAAGTTGCGACTGCACGATAGCGAAATTCTTAATGATGAGCGATTCTACGTGTGCATCCAATACAAAAAGTTGTCTTTCGCTGTTATAGAGAAGGCTTGTCCCCGGTTCGAAGCGGATCGTTTTTTGAAACGGGAACCCGACATTTTGATTCTTTCCCCAAGCCTGAAAAGAACGAGCCACTACATCCCATTTCCAATCTTTCCTAAAAAAATAGCTCGATGTGACCTGTCCTCCAGCAAAAAACACTGTGTAATTGACACCTATCGGAGGGAAGATATCATTTTCTCTTTGATGATAATAGATTTGTTTTAAATCTAAACGCCATCGATTAAAAAGGGGGACCAAAAAATGAGCCCCTTCTAAAAAGTAATAATCTTTGACAACAGGGACTCCAAGAGTAGGATCATTTTCTTTGGCGTCCGTATAAAATGCTTCGAGATAGGCTGCGGAGCGCGTATGCGATTTCACATCAAACCACTCGATCCAGTGCTGTTCCGTATTGGGATCATCGCCAACAAGCCCGGCATATTCTATATCTGCTTCATAAAAATTCATATCCGCTGCTAAAGATCGTGCCAATTCTTTGCGCGCTTCTGTATTCTTGGAATTTTTAGCAAGGATCTTCCGATAGAGGTGCTGAGCCTTTTTTTCCTCTCCTTTATTTCGATAAACGCGAGCTAAGCCTTGCTGCGCATCAGCAAGATCTGGATAACGAATAAAAATCTCCTCCGCTGCATCGAACTGGCCTTTCCACAGGTAGATATAAGCCAGTTGAACTTCAGCATCTCCATATTCTGGAGCAAGCGCCAGACATTCTTTTAATACCCTTTCCGCTTCGTCCCACTGTTTATCCCGTGCTAAATGCTTCCCTAAATAGAAAAGAGTGTCTGGATTGTTTGGGTTGCAGACATTTAAAGTTTCAAAGATCCTTAGAGACGCTTTTTGCTTATCTTCCCTATTTGTCCACGCAAGTCCTATAGCATAAAGGCCTTGCAGGGTGTTTGGCTCACAAGGCGAAGCGGTAAGCACCTCGAAAAAATACCGATAAGCTTCTTGCTGATGGTTTTGCCACAGCTCCACAAAACCTAATTGAATGTGCGCGGGAAGAAACTCGGGGTCTAAAGCAATAGCTCGACTCAGGCTGATCTTTGCCTCATCGAGCTTTCCTTCCTTGATTTCGACTTGTGCCCATTCATACCAATCCATCGCTGTTTGAGCATTGGGAAATTCGACAGACTCCCCATTAGGAGCGGGCGGCGATATAATGGGCTCCGGAAAGGTCGCTAGGAGAAAAAACGCAAGGATAATCAAGCTCATATACGCAAGGGTTTTATATTTTTATCCTTCTCAGTCTAAGAGAATTTGCAATAACCGAGACGGAACTGAATGCCATAGCGCTACTTGCAATAATGGGGTTTAAAAGAAGCCCAAACGGAAGATAAAAAATTCCCGCAGCAATGGGCACTCCTAGCATATTGTAGAGAAATGCAAACCAGAGGTTTTGTTTAATGTTACGAAGAGTGTTGTGACTCAGTCGTTTGGCACGAGCAATTCCTCGTAGATCGCCTTTCACTAATGTGATTCCAGCACTTTCCATTGCAATGTCCGTTCCTGTCCCCATAGCAATTCCCACATTTGCTTGAGCAAGCGCTGGAGCATCGTTAATCCCATCTCCTGCCATAGCTACAATATGGCCTTCTGATTGAAGGTGTTGTATGATTCTGTGTTTTTCTTCGGGTAATATTTCTGCTTTAATCTCATCAATGCCCAAAGTTTGCCCAACAGCTGTAGCTGTGACGGTATTATCTCCTGTTACCAGAACGATTCGAATGCCATCTCTGTGCAACATTTCAATGGCTTCGTAGGTGGATTCTTTAATCACATCCGCTACTGCGAGTATTCCGATCACTTTACGATTCAAAGCCAGATAAAAGACGGTTTGTGCTTTTTTACGTAATTCTTCAGATTTTTCTAGAACCAACGAAAGATCTATTTTCAAATCTGCCAAAAGTTTTTGATTCCCAATGGCGGCTTCTCCTTGCTGTACTGTCCCAATAATCCCTTTTCCTTGGAAGCTTTGAAAATCCGTGATGGAGAATAAAGACAAGTTTTTTTCTTTTGCAGTGTTCACGATAGGTTGGGCTAATGGATGTTCGCTGGCAATTTCTAAACTGGCGGCAAGCTGTAAAATGTCATTTTCACTTTTTTCTGACAGGCTCATCCATTTTGTCAGTTTCGGTTTTCCCTCTGTGAGAGTACCTGTTTTATCTACCACGACTGTATCCACTTTGGCCATTGTTTCGAGAGCTTCAGCATTTTTGATGAGAAGGCCGGAAAGGGCCCCTCTTCCAACACCCACCATGATAGACATAGGGGTTGCTAGCCCTAAGGCGCATGGACAAGCGATAATCAAGACCGCAACGGCATTGATGAGCCCCAAGCCGAAGCTAGGCGCTGGGCCAAAAAATCCCCAAATCAAAAAAGTAAGAATGGCAACGACTACAACAGCGGGGACAAAATAGGAAGAAACGATGTCGGCAAGTCTTTGAATAGGTGCCCGACTCCTCTGGGCCTCACTGACCATTTGAACGATACGGGCAAGAAGAGTTTCGCTTCCCACGTGCTCTACTTTCATGAGAAAGCTGCCGCTGCCATTGAAAGTGGCACCTGTGACTTTGTCGTTAGAGCTCTTCATTACAGGAAAGGGTTCCCCGGTAATCATGGATTCATCAACAGTGCTACTTCCTTCTATGACCATCCCATCTGTTGGGATTTTTTCGCCGGGCCTTACCCGTAAGATATCTCCTTTTTTCACCGTTTCAAGCGGAATATCTTTTTCGGTTTTATCCTGGAGAATCAATCTTGCTGTGGTAGGAGCTAAGCTGAGCAGCTTTTGAATGGCTTGATTTGTTTTAATCCTAGCTTTTAGTTCGAGAATTTGCCCTAAAATGACAAGAACAGTGATGACGCTTGCTGCCTCAAAATAGAGATCGACTTGATTGTTGTTATTTCGGAAAGAGGGAGGAAATATCGAAGGCCAAAAAACTCCCACCAGGCTGTACACATAAGCAGCGCCAACTCCCAGACTAACCAAAGTAAACATGTTCAATGGCCCGGTAACAATAGAGCGCCATCCTTTTACGAAAACAGGAAATCCACTCCAAAGGACAACAGGAGAGGCCAAAATAAACTGAAGCCAAGAACTATATCCATGAAGAGATCTATGAGAAGTAACAAGCAAGAAAAGGGGAATACTCAACAACAACCCCACCCAAAAACGGCGATTCATGTCTTTTAATGAATTATCCTCTTTCTCCTCAATTCCTGTTATTCTCAACTCTAACCCCATCCCACAGATAGGACAAGATCCAGGATTTGGCTGAACGATTTGAAGATGCATAGGACAAATATATTCTTTTTGCATGTCTATCGGTATAACTCAATTCTTAAAAACGCCATGTAGGAAAGAGGAATACTTCCATATGCTGGTTTAATGGAACTGGGAACAAAGGAAGCGCTTCCCACAAATCCGAGTCCCCAAAGAGTATAAGGGATCCATGGAAATTCAAAAATATAGCCTAGATCTATCTTTCCTACGTTAAAAATTTTGCCGGCATTTGCACTGGGAGGAATGAACAATTCATCCTTTGCAACATACTCAGCACGACCAAAGAGGACGTGTTTACTATCGATTTCTATGGCTGATTCTAAAAGACAACCATGTAAGTTATGGCCGGGGCTATTACTATTCAACCCCCAAGCAGCAGTAATTTGCCAATTGCTGGCTTCCCACATTTTATTATAGCTAATTGAAGCTGTCGTACGTTGAGTATTTACGTTCGGTTCTATTTCCTCAGGACTTGTTATAAAACCGTAACTGACTTGTGCAGCGATATCTCTTGTTGGATTGATGGAAATGCGCGCAGAATAGGAATCCCATCGAGGTGTATCAAAATTCCATCGGTGCTGATCGGGTTCTCTTCCAGTAAAGAGGGACGCATCCACTTTCCACCCATTGTGTACATATCCAACGGTTGCCACTCCAAAAACGATATGTGTTGAATCAAGCCAGTGATGAGTGAATCGACAAAAAAAATGAAAAGTATCTTCTCCATTTAATCAAAGATACAGTCCCCATTATTCAGTATGCCGCCGCCTACAGCGCAGCTAAATTGGGAACTTTGCAATGCACCCATGCCATCCTCGATGAAATGAATCAGGTGAATCGATTTTTACGTCTTCCTTTCCGTGCAGCGCTATCAAGCGGAGATAGCCATACATTTGGATATCTAGAAAGCCGACTAGAAAGCGATAAAGATCCATTTATCCGCGTCAGTTGCCTGGAAGTCTTATCTTCCCATATGAATACCCATATTTCTGCATTAGCGCGAAAAGATCTCTATACTCCCAGTAAGAATTTGCGAATAGCTGCCATTCGCGCTCTTGGACATGCGCCTGATCCCCAAAATGTTACGGCTCTTCTCTCACTTCTTAAGGACCCTGCATGGGAAATTAGGGCCATTGCAGCGCGCTCCTTGGGCTATTTGAAAGCTAAAGAAGCCCTGTCAGAATTAACATCCCTATTAAAAGATGAAATCTGGTGGGTCCGAATAAACAGCGCTATCGCTTTGAAAAGACTGGGAGAAGAGGGAAAGAAAAAATTAGAACAGCAAAACCCTCAAGAAGATAAATACGCTTATCAAATAGCGCAATATATATTAAATGTAACTATTTATGAATGAACAGATATTTTCATCTATTGATCTATTTTTACTTACTTATTTTTTACTTCTCAATGGATTTTATGGTTTTCTTCTGATTTTGACAAACCCAGAGATGATTCGACGTGCCCAAGAAACCAGGGCAAATGACTTATATAACATTTTGCCATTGAGCCTAGTTCCTCCTATTTCTCTTATTATTCCCGCACATAACGAGAAAGACGTTATCCTCCTTTCGATCACAGCCGCATTGCAGATAAAATTTTCTCATTTTGAGGTGATCGTCGTCGACGATGGTTCTACAGATGAAACCCTGGAATTATTAATAGAGAAGTATCGACTTTTTCCAGTCCCTTCAGTCTTTATTCCGGTTTTGCAAACAGCTCCCATAAAATCTTGTTATCGTTCTAAAGAGTATCCTCAACTTCTAGTCCTGCAGAAGGAAAATGGAGGAAGAGAAGATGCAATCAATGCAGGGATCAATGCCAGCACAGCCCCATTTTTTATCGGCATAGATGCTGATTCATTGATTGAGCCAGATGCCATACACCTGCTCATGCAACATCTTTTGACAAAACGAAATATCTGTGCAATGGGAGGAACACTATGCATTATCAACGGATGTACTATTGAACAGGGAACTCTCAAGAAAATCTTGCTTCCCCCTTCCTTTTGGGGAAGCATGCAAGTCGTTGAATATCTAAAATCATTCTTCTTTGGAAGAGTTGGATGGAATAAATTGGGAGGATCGCCTCTTATATCCGGTGGATTCGGGCTCTTCAATAAACAGACGGTCATTGAAGTGGGTGGACTAACAAAAGTTCTTGCTGGCGATTTGGATCTGACCATTCGTATTCATAAGTATATGCATGAGAAGAAACAACCCTATGAAATCGAGTATATGTTTGATGCAGTTGTCTGGACGGACGTTCCTCAAACCTATTCTGCCCTTGCAAAACAAAGAAAACGATGGCAAAGCTCGATTGTAGATGTATGTTGGCGTTATAAGAAAATGTTTTTTAATTATAAATATGGGATCACCGGATTTCTTCATTTTCCATATATTCTGTTTGGCGAAATTTTAGGACCGCTTATTGAAGGGTTTGGATATATTTACATTATTTTTTGCTATTTTATCGGTGTTCTTAACACTACCTTCTTTTGGTACTTAATTATCATTGCTTGGGGAGTGAGTATGTTTTTGACGATTGCTTCATTAATTATGCAAGAAATTTTCTTAAAAAAATACACTTCAAAATGGCAAATTCTCAAAATGGTGTTTTATTCTTTAGTTGAGAATTTTACTTATCGGCCGCTGACAGTCTGGTGGCGCATCGAGGGATTTTGTCGATATTTTACAAAAAAGCGGTTTATGCGCGAAACAATGGATAGATCTTCTCTGCAAAACTAAGAGGGTGTAGACCCTCTAAAGGACTATGAACAAGCCCCCACAAGGAGAAACAATGTCTTTTGAAGAAATAGATCGCGAAACAGTGCAAAAAGTCGTTGAGCGACTCGATCAAGCCCTTTATAATCATCAGATCTGGTTTAATTCGCTTCTTCGAACGCTGATTTGCAAACTCCCCCCTGACCAGCATGATATGAATCCAGAGGCTTACAAAGAATGCAGATTCGGTCAGTGGTATTATGCTGAAAAACTTAAAGATTTAATGGAACACCCTGGATACAAAGCGATAGGGGAAGAACATGTTCGTCTCCATCAATTAACCCGAAGCCTACTAAACACTCTCCACACTGGCGCCACTATTACCCCTCCGGATTACGATAATTTTTCCAATGCGCTCGACAGACTACGGCTGGAAATAGCCACTTTGAAACGAGAACTAGAAAATTTGGTCTATAATCGCGATACCCTAACGGGCGCTATCAATCGGATCAATATGCTTACCTTGCTTCGTGAGCAACAAGAAATCTCCAAACGGGAAAATCAGCCCTGTTTTCTTGCCATGTTGGATATTGATTTCTTCAAAAAAATCAATGACCAGTATGGCCATCCTATTGGCGATAAAGTGCTGATAGCTCTGGTCCATCTTATTCTTCAAAATTTTCATCGCAATGAAAAATTATTTCGTTACGGTGGTGAAGAATTTTTAATTTGCTTAAATAATGTTGAATCAAATGGTGCTTTTGAATGGATAGAAGCTTTGCGAAAACAGATCGCTGAAACAACCCTGTTTACAGAACCTAATCCCATCCACATTACCGTTTCTTTTGGGCTAGCACCTCTGAATGTTTATGCTCCCGTCGAACAATCGATCCAATACTGCGACGAAGCTCTCTTGACAGCCAAGGCTGCAGGCAGAAATTGCACGAAGATTTGGGAACCAGCAAAATAGAGCCCCTGTGAACTACATGATCGCGCTTATTTCTCCTCTAAAAATCAGGAAAAAGTATATCCAAGCAGCGCAAAGGCTGTTTTCTTCCGGGAGCGATCAGTGCCTTCTTTCTGCACATAGCTTGCCTCATATTACTTTATGTCAATTCGACTGCGAGCAAGAAGAGGCCTCTGCCATTGCGAAGGAACTGGAAGAATTAAAAATGAATTCTTATTTAGTGCGATTTACCGGATTTGCTTTTATACAGGGATTAGAAGTTCATAAAGATTTTTACTGGGCCGAATTATCGGTTGCCAGGGAGAGAGAGATCATGAAGATCTATCGTACAACGGCCACCATTATTCATTCGCATGAGCTCGCTTGTCTCAATGACCAAGAAGATTTATATCGCCCTCACTTAACGCTAGCCCGCATTCGTTTGTCTAATACAATTCAAAAATTGCCTAAGAATCTTATCGCTAGGGAGTATTTTACACTCGATTTATTACCTTGTATTCCCTCCTTATAGTCCATTGGATAAAAAATACTTGAAAAAATTTACGACCAAAGAGGACAATCCAAAAGGCTTTCTGTGTGCGTAAGGTGAGTTTCTAAGCTGGGAAAAGGCGAGCGTATGTCAGCTGTCAGCCCTATGGGTTCTATAAAAAGTCCCGATGGATATCAAGAAGTTGTTGAAAGAATCGGTCCCCTTTTCACCTATTTAAAAAAACATTTAAACGATACGCAAATCTTCCAAAAAAAGGATTTTTTGGGTTACACTGAAACGCTTGTGTTTTATAAGAAAGATACCGATTTTGAAAAAATCTTGGACAAGATCGAATGTGCGTTGTCAGACAAGCCGTTCGTAGTAAAGGGTATGCAGAAAGGAGAACATACCTTTATCCATATAGAAACTATCAGCAGTGATTTTGATGAATTGTTATACGGCAAGGGGAATTTGGAAGTACAAAATAAGTCTCTTCTCAACTATGATTTACTTCCATGAGACGGATTTTTCTTTTTTTTCCTCTCCTCCTTTCTTTTTTCCTCACGAGCGGATTTTCCTTAAAAGAACGGATGGATCAGGCCAGGCCTGGAGACTACATTGTTGTAGAGGCCAACAAAATGATTACTATTCTTTGTATCCGCTCGATTCAAGATCAAACTATTTTGCTAGAAGAAATTAGCGCTCCCTACCAACACTTGCAAAAACGGCCTGAATCTTGGGAGGATTGGGTTAAAAACAAGGCTCCTGGGCACAGCTCATGGTGCATGGTAGAGATCGACCTAAACCACTCGGAGCTTCTAGAATGCTACTCTTTTTCAAAATCCGCGTGGATCCATCTCTCTCCCAAAGAAAGTCTTTTTGCCACTTTGTTAGATCTACCCATGCAACTAGTCAGCCAGAACGGAAGGAAGAAAATAGGTCCTCCCCCTATGGATGGAGAGCCCGACTTTCGCAAGGTTTGGAATCCTCCCCTGATTGTTCAAGGCAAAAGAATGGAAGGCGCTGAATTTGATGTTTATAAAACCACTTGGCCCAATGATGAAAGCCCCCTTGCTAACGAAGAAGTGCAGCTCTACTTTGACCGAGCAAAGCGGTTTCCCCTCCCTTTTTGGATTCAAGTGAACACCGCTCACAGAGTTGCATCCCTTCGTGCCATTGATTCTGGAAGAAATCTCCCCACAGTGTATAGAACCATCCCCAGACGCGTTCCAGAATTCATCGGCCTTCCTTTAAAAACTACACACACACTTCGACTCAATCTCAAAAGCCCCAAATACTATAAAACATTTGAGCTATTTGCCATCGATGTTACTCATGCAAAAAAACAAATTTACCCCATTACTCATTCTTTACTAAATGGCGAAGGCGAATGGAAAACTGTGGAAATCGATCTCAGTGAACTAACGAATGTTTTGGAGCCAGAACATCGGTATACATGGCTGATTGTCCCCATTGGTCATAGTGAATCTTACACTGAGACCCAAAAACCATTTGTTTGGTCTCCTTAATATACGCTCGACTTTTCAAGTTCGGTAGACTCTTTTGAACAGCTCGATCTTAATACTTTTTTAACACTCTTTAGTTCAGTTCTAACATATTCATAGTCAATCTGTTATATTAACAATATAGGAAACCACTTAACAAACTACAAATCAACGTTTTACAGGAGTTGTGAACAAGTTTTCCACAATCTAAAAATAGATTGCTAGAGAAAGGTTTGATTGTCTAAAATTGGTCCATGATGGAGTCTTTTTTTTCCTTAAGAAAGTCTAAACGCACCTTTCGGTTGATTCACCAACGCTATAAGAAAAAAGCGAGGGGTCTTGATGAATATACCAAAGAGTCGATCCAGGCGTATTTAAAAGAACTGCAGTCAGCTATTTTAGCGAAAGATGCAAGGAAAGCCAAGGAAAGAGCACAAGCTCTTGCGGAAGCTGCGGCGAAATATATGCCAAAAAGCGGCTTTGATTGGGCTAAAAATTATATTGGCAGCCTTCTCGTCTCACTTGTCGTTGCAGTGCTAGTTCGCACGATGTGGTTTGAGCTTTATACCATTCCCACGGGATCGATGCGCCCGACATTAAAAGAAGACGACTATTTAATTGTCTCTAAGACAGACTATGGTATCAATGTGCCGCTTCAAGAGGCGCACGTTTATTTTGATCCGGATCTTGTACAAAGAGGCTCCATTATTGTGTTTAATGGCGCGAATATGGATATTGCCGATGCAGAAACTCTTTATTTTTATCTGTTTCCTGGAATTAAGCAGTTTGTCAAAAGATTGATTGGGAAGCCTGGGGATACGATCTATTTTTATGGAGGAGATCTATATGGTATTGACAAAGACGGCAACGAAATTTGCGAGCTCAACGGGACTCCCTGGTTTAATGAGCTCGAATATATCCCTTTCATCCGCTTTAGCGGGAAGGTAGAAACGCCAAATACTGCGAAAAATGGGATCTTTGATACTGCTATTTTTCACCAGATGAACCAACCTGTCGCGAAGCTGAATGTCAGTTCTCTTGGCACTATTTATGGCGAAATGATCGGGCAAGGCAAGCGGGATCATTACTTTGATTTATGGGGGATCAAACATTTTGCTATGTCGAGACTTCTCACCCAAGA
Source organism: Chlamydiae bacterium RIFCSPLOWO2_12_FULL_45_20 (assembly GCA_001796285.1). Classification (GTDB taxonomy): domain Bacteria; phylum Chlamydiota; class Chlamydiia; order Chlamydiales; family SM23-39; genus REEB52. The sequence continues at coordinate 139,813 of MGMD01000001.1, read as the reverse complement.
AGAGCTTGAAGCTATTCATCCTCAAACGAAGGTTGATAAGGGGGCACTATATCTTGAACTTTCGCACCACCCCACCTTGCAAGGAGGGGAGCTGACAACAGATGAATATAATCGTGTGAGACCTGAATTGCGCACTAGTGTTTCCATTATCCCTCTCCAAAAGGAGCATTTGGCCAGAATTTCACAAGCGATGACTACTTGCAAGTTTAAAATAAAAAACCAAATGGCTTGGCGCTTTGGCTGGGAGCCCAAAGGACTGGGAAAATATCTTCCAAAATTCAACGTTCCAGACGGCACTTACGAGATTCAAAAAGGGATCGTGTATCAACTTCCCTTCCCTTCCATCCCCCTCGTTGGATTTTTTACCAATGGGTTTACAAAAAAAGTGGCCGCCAACCACCCTCTCTATTCTAGCGACCCTCCAATGATTCACAGGCTCTATAATCTTGGCATTGAGTTTATGAATCCATACATGCCAAAACAAAAGAATCAAAAAGCCATCCCTTCTCGCTACGCCTATTTTAAACATGGAGATCTGTATCTCATGGGAGCTCCTATTCTTTTTAAGGAAGAGCCGGCTATGAAGTTTTTTATCGAGGGGGAAAACCAAAAAGGCGCTCTTGGCTCGGCTCGCCTGCCCTATTATTCCTTTGTGGATGCAGGGGTTCCTACGAAAGAAGAGATCTTGGCAAATGGGATTCGAGTGCCGGATAAGATGTACCTCGTTTTGGGAGACAACCACGCGATGAGCGGAGATAGTCGTCAATTTGGATTTGTGCCTGAAAACAATCTGAAAGGGGGAGTTAGCCTGCTCTTTGGTCCTATTGATCAGCGCCTGGGAGCCCCTTTACAGCCGGCACAACCCCATGCGACGTTTCCCAATCTGACTATTTGGGCAATTTTTCTCCTTTCTGTAGCAGGAACCTCTTATTACCGTCGGAAAAAACTCCAAACTCCCTATAGATAAATTTCCCCGAAGTCTTTATGAAGGGGATATGCAACATGACCTGAAGCCGGAGATTCCCCGCCCCTGGACTTATAACCCTTCTTCCTGGAACCAACGTGTGCGGGTTGCTCTAGTAGCCCTCATAGCCGTTCCGATTGCTCTTTATCTAGGGCTGTATCAGTGGGGCTTTTTGGACACAGCCTGGGATCCTATTTTTGGAGATGGTACAAAAGAAGTGATTATGTCAGATCTATCCCACACATTTACTTCTTGGATTCGCGTCCCCGATGCGATACTCGGAGCACTTGCCTATCTTTCTGACATTATTTTTGCTCTTGCTGGATCGGAAAGGAGATGGCAGGATCGCCCTTGGCTTGTAGTTATTTTTGGCATTGATGTGATTCCTCTCGGCTTTGTGAGCGCAATCCTTGTCATCTTACAAGGCTTTGCCATTGAAAGTTGGTGCTTTCTTTGTCTAGTGTCTGCAGCGATTTCACTCATCTTGATTGTGTTAGCGTACGACGAAGTCCTTTCCTGTTGTCTTTATCTTTGTGAGCTAAAAAAAAGGGGATCTTGGAAAAATCTGTGGTGGGGATTTTGGGGATATCCGAGCCAGGCAGCCTTGGAAGCGGGCGAAGCAGTATTACAAAAACGGGGAAAACGTGTGGGCAAGAATTAGCGAGATGATTCTCGCTCTATGGATTTGGGTTAGCTACTTTCTTTTCGATTATTTTAGCCTCGTAGGCATCCTATCCGCTGTTCTCATGTTCCTATTTGCTCTGCTTTCTTATAAAGAACAGTGGAACAAAATGCATCTTTTTCAGGTATTGCCTACAGGCTTACTAATCTATCTTGGATTTTCATACCCCACTCCTTGGCTTCCCATGGGCCTTCAAAACTACCTCATTGTTGCCGCGTTACTTGCGATGTTTTGCCTGATTCCTTCTCATGCATCCGATCAGCCCCGTCCTTGGAAGCGATTTTTAAAGGATCACACTAAATGATCCGTATCATTCCAAAGAAGGATGGCTGGATGGTCATGCTCAGATCCTAAAATAGATAGCGATGCGACAGAGAGAGTAAACATTTGTCCCTTCTCTACTTTGAGCCCCAGATACCTGGCAGCGAGCACTCGCATAAAATGCCCATGGGAGAATACAGCAACGTTCCCTTCATACGCTCTAATCCTCTTTAGAAACGCATCGGCTCTTTTCCTCACATCACGCACAGACTCTCCATGAGGCGCACCATTTTGAAAAAGATTCCATTGGGGATGTTTAGCTTGAATTTCTTGGGTAGTCAGTCCCTCATAATCACCATAGCCCCATTCCACAAGGTTGGGATCGATCCTGGCCTTGGGATTCTGACAAGTGTCCCTAGCCCTTCGGAGGGGACTTGTAAAGACCGCATCCAAGGGAACCTTTTCCATGCGAGTTCTAAGTTTTTTAGCTTGTGCAGCCCCCCTCTCAGTCAGTTCGATATCTGTAGTACTCGTATGCTGCGATGACAGGGTCCACGCTGTCTCTCCATGCCGACATAAATAGAGGTGCTTCACATTCTCTCCAGTAAGATTTTCGTCTCCTCTCCATTGAGATCCACCAGGGTTCCTGGGCATCCCTGAAATGTTACTTCCCGCGCCAACACTTCATGAGCGATGAGATCTCCGAATTTCTGAAAACAAGCTTGGACTCTTTCCGTGGTGTCGAGGATCATGCGGATCCGATCCGTCACCTCAAAGCCCATCTCTTTTCTCATGGTATTGATCTTATTAATCAACTCTCTTGCCAGCCCTTCCATTAAAAGATCTTCGTTGAGGGCCGTATCTAGAGCAACCGTTAATTCTCCGCTATTACCTGCAGCAAGCCCTGCTTTGACTTGCCTTTCAATCTGTACATCAGAGGGCTCTAGTTCAACCATCTCTTTACCGATTTTGACGACCACTGTATGGCCTGTTGCAAGTGTCTGGATCTGAGAGCGGGAGAATTGTTGCATGACTGTTTTGGCCTCCGGCATTAATTTCCCAATTTTTTTGCCTAGGACGGGAAAATTCGGTTTTACAAGCCACTGAACAAACTGCGCTTCATCGCTATGCAGTTCGATTTTTTTCACATTGAGTTCATCGGCGATGAGGTTCTGTTGCTTTTGCAAAGCCCCTAAAAGTTCCTCGTTAGACGTGATGAGGTGGGCTTTAGCCAAGGGTTGTCTGACTTTCAGCTTGTATTCTTTTCTGAGCGAGTGGCCCAAGCTCACAGCCGCCTGTGCCGCTGCCACCTCCCGCTCTAGTTCCAGATCTCTTACCTCGTCATCGACTTTAGGGAAAGCGGCTAGGTGAACCGATTCTGGCATACTCTCTGTCTTTAATTCGCGATAAATCGCATCGCTTAAAAAGGGAATGAAGGGAGCGGCCACTTTACTGAGAGTTAAGAGCCCCTCGTAAAGAGTACTAAATGCTTCTCTTCGATCAGGTGTATCTTCATCGGCCCAAAATCTTGCCCTAGACCTTCGAATGTACCAGTTTGTGAGCTCTTCGATAAATCCTACAAGGGGAGTGACTGCTTGATTAAGATCGTAGCCTTCCATGCCGGTTGTTACTTCTAGTACCAATTTTTGCGTTTTTGAAAGAATCCACCGATCGATTAACGCCTTGGGCTTTTCTTTTTTGGGACTCCAGCGATAGATCTTCGCGTAGGTTGATAAGAAGACAAACGAGTTCCAAAAAGGGATTAGCACTTGTCTTAAAACTTGTTCTACCCCTCTTTCTGAAAAACGCAGATCTTCCGCTTTTACGGCAGGACTATTGAGCATATACAAACGAACGGCATCCGCACCATATTGGGAAATAACAAGCTCTGGATCAGGGTAGTTTTTGAGTCTCTTGGACATTTTATTGCCATCTTCAGCCAGAATGATCCCATTTACAATGATGTTTTTAAAAGCGGGCTTTTTAAAAAGTGCTGTTGAAAGCACGGTCAACGTATAAAACCAACCGCGTGTTTGATCTAACCCTTCCGCGATAAAATCGGCGGGGAAATTTTTTTCAAATTCCTTTTTGTGCTCAAAAGGGTAATGATTTTGTGCGTAGGGCATCGATCCTGACTCGAACCAACAATCAAATACTTCGGGAATCCTCCGGAACACTTCCCCGTCTAGCTGAAAACTCAGATGATCGATCTTATGGCGGTGTAAATCTTCTATTGTAGCCCCTGTTAAACGCTCCAATTCTTGAATGCTACCCACAACTTGTATTTTGCCCGAATCGGACCGAAAGATGGGGATGGGAGTTCCCCAATAGCGATTGCGACTAATGGCCCAGTCTCTTGCCTGTTCAAGCCACTTCCCAAACCGGCCCTTCTTGATATGCCCGGGGACCCAATAGATCTCCTCATTGGATGCGAGGAGCTGATCTTTGATTTTTTCAACGGCTACAAACCAGGTCTTCACTGCTTTATAGATTAAAGGAGTGTCGGATCTCCAACAAAACGGGTATCTATGGCGAATGGTTCCTTGATAAAAAACCTTGCCTTGCTTTTTCAGCTCCCTCAGAATTTCTTTATCTGCATCCTTGACCAAAAGCCCTGCCCAAGGGCCTACCTCTGAGGTGAATCTCCCGTTACTATCTATCGGGCACACTAGTTCAATGTTTTCTCTTTTGCAGGCAAAAAAATCCATTTCTCCGAAAGCGGGAGCGCTATGGACAATACCTGTTCCTTCTTCCGTTGATACCGACTCTTCTCCAATGACGCGAAAGGCGTTGCGATCGTGAAAAAAAGAAAAAAGAGGTTTGTACCGTTGGCCCACAAGCTGCCTTCCCTTGATCTTCTGAACTATCCGCTCTCCTTTCTTAAAATGGGCGGCGAATTGCGTGTCAGCAAGCCAGTAGAGTTTTCCCTCTTTTTCTACCTGAATGTAGTCCACATCAGGGCCAACCATCAGAGCCAAGTTAGAGGGGAGCGTCCAGGGAGTAGTTGTCCAGGCGAGAAAATACTCACCTGCTTTTCCTTCAAGTTCAAACTGGATAATCACCGAAGGATCGTCCACTTCTCGATAATTGAGATTTGCTTCAAAGTTTGAAAGAGGAGTGCCTAATTTCATCGAAAAAGGCATGACCTTGAAACCTTCGTAAACGAGTCCTTGATTCCACAACTGCTGAAATACCCACCACACACTTTCCATGAAGGGAAGATCCATGGTCCGGTAGGTATTGCTAAAGTCGACCCAGCGTCCCATCCGATCAACGGTTTTTTTCCATTCACTGGTATATCGCAAGACGATGTTACGACACTCCTCATTAAAGAGATTGATGCCAAACTGCTCAATGGCGCTTGCCCCGGAAAGTTCTTTGGCCTTTTCGATCTCATTTTCAATGGGAAGGCCATGACAATCCCATCCAAAGCGGCGTTCAACAGAGAAACCTTGCATTGTTTTATAGCGAGGGACGACATCTTTGATGGTGCCCGCAAGGAGGTGTCCATAATGAGGCAGCCCCGTTGCAAACGGGGGACCGTCATAGAAGGAGAATGAAGGTTTTTTGGGGTCGATGGACTGTTGAAAAATCCCCTCTTTTTGCCAAAATGCCAACACCCTTTCTTCTCTTTCTGGGAAGCTTTCACCAGGGAAAAATTCGAACATATCTACCCCTCAAACCACCCAAGTATAAGAGATTGAGCATTAATACCAAACTGAGAAAACACACCCCTATTCACAAAAAAGTGTTAAATCGGTTATAATAAGGGGGTAAAGGCTATGCCCTTCACGTTCCCAGAGGGGGAAGGTCTGTTTTAGATCTTCCCCTCCTGGGGGTGTCAAGGTTTCGACTTAGAAGTGAGGCATAGGTGGCATGCAGAGGATGATCGGTTGGCCTCTTTAATCTTCCGATTAAACAATAAACGACGAATCTTACGATTTGTCCCTCAACGCTGCTTAACCGCAGTTTGTGAGGCGGTAGCCTGAGATCTGACCGGGAGTTTCAGATGTCTACTGTCATACGTCTTGGTATGAACCCTTTCCCTTTGGGATGATCTAGGAAGGAGTTCGAGATAGAGAAAGTCCAGTTAGCCCTTTGCGATCCGAGCTTTTCGTCAGGCTAATTTATTTTTAAGGCTCTAAGCATGTAGTCATCGATGTTCCGAGTTTGCTAAGGACGAGAGTTCAATTCTCTCCACCTCCAATCCAAATTAAGGCTTCAGTTTAACGACTGAAGCCTTTTGTTTTTAGTGACATACAACACGAAATTCACACCGAAAAATTCAGCTGCATAAACCTCAATTACGCAGTATTTACGCACTAGACTGGATTAAACCAGCATAAAAAGCGCTGCTCCTATTCAACCTTTCTGCTACAATTTTTTTGTAAAAAAGGATCAGGCGCATGAACATATATATCGATCGATGCTCTAACTTTAAAAAAGTGAAATCGCTAACAAAAACCTACGAAGAGAAAGGGCAGGTAAAACTAATCCAATTTCCGTTTGAAGGAGCAAACTCTAAAATTCAAAACCACGGCGTGCCAACTCAAATCACCTGGGCCGAATGCCATTCTCCTTGGAAAAAAGCCGACTACGCCTGGGAAGATATAAAGCACTCGGAAAAATTCCCCGAAATCCAAAAGATTTTGGGTATAGACCCCCAAAGAGACGGAGACTGTAGGCAACTTGACACAGCTTATAAGAACAAGGCTAACTTATTTCTTACTTCCGATAAGGGAATCTTGAACCATAAAGACGCGTTAGAGCCCCTATTATGCTTTATCATCCTCGATCCCGATTCTTCGACCGATTTCCTAAATCTACAAGAACGTATTGCGCTAAAGTCACTGTAACAAGTGTGACGGTTGTAACACACTAGAGAATTCCTGTTACATCGTGAGCCTTTTGGATTGTGAAAAATGTGACAACTTTTTCTTAAACTGCGTAAATACTGCGTAATTTTCCAGAAAACAACCCATTTCCAACCTTATTTACAAGTGGTTATCAGTAAAAGGTTGGGAGATTTTATAACTTAGTCTTATAGCGCTTGCCATCAGCGGCAGTTGTCAAGTTATCCTTGACTACTGCTTCTGACAATTCATTTGTCGAAAGTATGTTCTTGATATGCAAGCTGATATTTTGTTTGGTTGTTTGAAATAGGTCAGCAAGTTCCATCTGCGTCAACCAAACCGTCTCTCCCTGAGCCTTGAGATGAATCGCGGTTTTTCCATCCTCAGTGGTATAGAGGATGATCTCTCCATTAGACATAACCCACTTCCTTTGAACTTAATTTTTTAGAGAAAATCGTAGCTGAAATGGGAAAACCCCTCCAGGAAAAAGTTCTGAATGCGTCTCTCCACCTCCAATCAAAATTAAGGCTTCAGTTTCACGACTGAAGCCTTTTGTTTTCATAGACATACAACCTGAATTCAGCTGCGTAAAGCTCAATTATGCAGTATTTACGCACTAGACTGGATGAAAGGGAAAGAGGTCAACCATTTTGGTTACTTGGCCAGGTGGCACAAGAGTCCTGCTATGGCCGGGGTGGCCTGGCTGCCCCCTGTTTGCGGGGCCAGAGGGTTCGGTTCGTCTCTTTGACCGGAATATGGATCTTGGGATGGGGGCTTGGAACTGTTTTTGGAGTTAGTCTCAAGCAGCTCGCGCAGTCGCTTAACCTCAGCCTCGAGCGCCTCAACTTTTTTAAGCAACTCGAAGTAGCGTTCCTTCCAATGGATTTGTGACTCGTCTTCCATGGTCGGAAGGGTGTACATCATGAAAGATTTTAATACTACCCCCTGCCCCCCGTGAACGCGTACCCCAATTTAATCGCCCTCCTTTTTAGGAGATGCACTACTTCCAGCAAGAATGCCCCCATCCACGGTCAACTCGACACCAGTAATATATTTTGCTTCATCGGAAGCTAAGAAAAGTGCTGCATATGCTATATCTTCAGGTGTTCCCAGCCTACGCATTGGAATCTCCTTGGCAATCTGAGTCAATCTTCCTTCCCTTTCTACTCCACTACCCAGCATTGGTTCCCACATAGGCGTCAAAATAGCGGCGGGGTGGATAGAGTTGCAACGAATATCATATCCTTTCTCACAACAGTAAAGAGCGACACTTTTCGTATGATTGCGAACAGCTGCTTTACTAGCTGCATAAGCAGCCGCTCCAGGAATTCCAACCATACCAGAGCGAGAAGAGATATTTACTATGGAGCCTTTGCGCTGCTTCATGTGCTGAATTGCCTTCTGACAACCAAGAAAAACCCCATCTGAATTGACTGCATGTACCTTTCGCCAGCTTTCCAAAGAAGCATTTTCTGGGTCTTGTAATCCAAAGCCCTCTTGAAACCCTGTAATGCCAGCATTGTTGACGAGGATATCCAACTGTTTTTTTTGCTTAATGACTTCCCCAATAGCTACCTCCCAATCATTTTTATTTTGCACATCTAGATGGAGGTATTGAGCCTGAGGACCGATTTCCAAAGCAGCTCTTTTACCTAAGTCATCATTGATATCGGTGATAAAAACAAATGCACCTTCTTTTACAAATAGCTCTGCACAAGCTTTCCCTATCCCTTGAGCTGCTCCAGTGATAAGAGCTACTTTACCCGCTAATCTATGCACCATACTCAACTTTCCTTCTTCCGTTTTTACTCTTTTTATCTATGACAGCTTGACACAGTGGATAAAGTCTGGCCTATCAAATTAAATTTGCATAAGTCATTCATCCTAGTTTTAGCTCTTCTATTCTGTGATCTATCAACGTATTGACAAGTAGTTGGGCAAGCCATTGTTCATATTCTTCAGATGTCCAGCCTTGTTCCACTGCTAACATACGGTATATATCACGACCTGTAAATGCCCATAAGACATCTCGAGCCTTACTTACACTGAGGTTTTTAGAAAGCGATTTTTCTTTTGCCATCGCCTTTATAGTTACTTCCTGCCTGGCGTATCGACGCATTTCTCTTTCCTTTTCAAGTTCTTTGAACTCAGGTGCTAAAACAACAGCGCCTCGAAAAACCGCCATTTGAGCCTTCTCTGCATCGTATATTTGACGTGCAATTTTAGCAGAGTAAAGAAGACGTTCTTTTGGAGAGCTTGCTTTATTACTCTTTTCAACAAGAGTATCAAACTGATCTTTGGGAAAAACTTCGTCCATTAAAGCTCGAAGCATGCCCCTTTTAGACTGAAAAAGTGAGTAAATAGTGGGTATGGAAACGTTAGCAACTTGAGCTATCTTTTCAATTGTCACACATTCAAATCCTTCTGACTCAAAAAGATTCTTTGCGGCAAGAAGAATACGCTCTTTCGTCTGAGCTGCCCCTGCATTTCTGGCTACGGAATTGTAAGGTCTTTTTTTGATCTTTGACATATTGGATATAGTTTACTATAATTAATTCGATTTGTCAAAAACAAAAAGGAGATAGCTATGAAAAGCACAATTTCTACAGCAGTAGCCTATTACACAGCGCTTGGACAGAAAAATATGGAGGAAGTGAAAAAATATCTGCATCCTGATATTCAATTTACGGACCCACAGGAAAAAGTAATCGGAAAGGAGGCTGTTCTTACAGCGGCACAAGGATTCACTGGCATCTTTAAAACTTTAACAATTCACGCAAAATTTGGCTCCGAAGATCAAGCGATGATTGTTTATGACGTAGAAATCCCTGGTTTTGCCAAAAATTTGCGCGCAGCCTCGCTCCTAAGCTTTAAAGAAGGACGCATTTCAAAGATTGATCTTATCTATGATACTCGCTGCCTTGAGGAAGGAAAATAGAGGTCTTAATTACCAAGATCAAATTTGAATAGCAAATGAGAGGGCTCTGGGAATTTTTCATAACATTTATTCAGATGATCACCAAACCAAAGATCAAATGGATGTGTAGAAGATATCCAATTTTTCAATCTTTCAAGAGCATCATCTTCTGCATCATGTACGATCATTACATAATCTTTTCCTGCAAGATTTTCATGCCAAACTTTGACTGTTTTTAGCCCATACCGTTTCAGCAATTCCTTATACTCTGCTTTACGAGGCCCTGTAATTTCTGCAGTAAATTGTTTATAAGCATTCAACATTCCAGGCTTTAAGAAAGTTGCAAATAATAAAGTTTTCACTCAATACTCCTTAATTTTCTTCCTGTCCTTAAAGGAAGAAGTATAGAAGTATTCAATTTATTCCAATCAAAAGTTGAGTAAGGAAACTAGGTGCCCCAGTTTCCTCCTCTAAGAGCCGTACGTGATAGTTTCCCATCATACGGCTCAAGCCTTTCTTAAGGCTCATATCATCTCCGGCTACCATTTTTTTTCTCATCTTTTCCCTTTCCCGTTTTATCCGTTGACAGCGAAAAACTCGGCCGTTCACGGCCGAGATGTAAGCCGCTCGGGCGCAGCTAATCTACAGGAGGGTATTGGTTCTAAAATCAAACCATTAGCTACTTCTTTCATTTGCTTTCTTCTCTTTTCAATGAAATATTGAGTGAATTTTTTAGGTAAAATTTTCATTAAATAGAGTTGAAACTTCATACGCACTGAAGATTCCGTAAAGGCCTGTTGATTAGCTTCAGCAAGTGCTTGTGCAACCTCAACATATTCTTTCATAGTTTTTTCATACTTATCAAAAGCAAGAGCATGATCTCCATTTGATTTTTCAATTTCTCTTGCTAAAATGTAAGCCCCAACCATAGCAAGGCTTGTTCCCATCCCTTGAACTGAATGAGCTGCATCTCCAATAAGAGCAACCCGTCCTTTAGACCAACGGGGCATTCTCACTTGAGCGATGGAATTAAAATAGCAATCGTTACTCTCTTGCATTAGAGAGATAAGGTGAGGAATTTCCCAATCCAAACCTTGAAACTGCTTTTCAAATACTGCTTTTAAATTACCAAAAGGAAGTGTCTCATCTTCAGATTTAAACGCAAGACATGCATAAGAGTGATTCCTTATGGCATAAGCTGTAGCTAACTTTCCCTTATCAAAATAAACAATTTCACAACGCTCAAGTTCAAAAATGTTTGGAATGGGAAAGACGCAAAACTGAATACCGTATTTTCTTAAGAATTTTGAATCTTCTCCAAAAGCCAATCGTCTCACATTCGAGTATTGCCCATCAGCTCCAATTACAATGTCAAACTCTCTCGGTTCCATCTTCTCAAAATACACCATCTTTTCATCTATCTTTATAATGGAATCACCATAAATGATCTCACCCTCACCTATTTTTTTAGACAAGATTTGGACAAGATTCCATCGATTGACTTCTATTTCTCCTTCTGAAGAGAGACCTAAGATATCTCCATCAAATGCAAAGACTTTGTGATCAGAAGAAACAAATTTTGACCGTACAAGGTTCACATTAGCTTCTAAGAGCTCTTGATAAATCCCCATCCTTCTCGCAACTTCAAGAGCTGTGCCACGCACGTCAACTTTATATCCGCCCACTCTCTCATAAGGACATCTTTCTATAATAGTTGGCGAAAAACCTCGTTGTTTTAACCAGTAAGCCAGCGTAAAACCAGCAATTCCAGCACCTGATATAAGAATTCGCTTATCTTTCATCTTCACTGCCTCACAATATTGTTCTGTTTGTACCTCTACAGAGGCTAAGTTCATGATCGGAAGCACAGTCATAACAAATGCTAAAAAATTTTTCATGAACATACTTGCCTTTTCACGTAAATAATCAATTAATTGACAGTATCATAATACTTGACCGACGGTCGGTCAAGTGTTATGATTCACTATAAAAAAGGATGAACCCGTGACAAAGCTTGTAAATCGCAGAGAAGAGATTTTGAAGGTTGCTCGAAACCTGTTCCTAACTAAAGACTATGAGAAAACAACCATGGCCGACATCATGGATGCCTTAGAAATTGCTAAAGGCACTATATATCACTATTTTAAATCCAAGGAAGCTCTGTTTGAGGCAGTCATCGAAGACATCGTTGAAAAAAAGGTTAAACAAATGGCAGCTCTGATAAAGAATTCTCCAAAAAACGCCCTAGAAAAAATCCAGCTTTTGGTAAATGCAGGAAATATTTCCCAAGAGAATGAAAAAATAGTAGAGCAGCTCCATACACCCGCTAATGATGTCTTGCACAGCCGACTCCTTGCCGCTATTTTGATGAAACAAGCTCCGCTATATGCAGAAATAATCCAACAAGGTTGTGATGAGGGAATTTTCAAAACAAAAAATCCTCTCGAGTGCGCAGAGTTTATCCTTTCTGCAATTCAATTCCTTACAGATATGGGAATCTATCCTTGGACGAAAGAAGACTTGCAGCGACGCATCCAAGCTTTTCCAACCCTAATTGAACAAATGTTACAAGCCCTATCTGGTTCCTTTCAGTTTCTCAAAGATAAACTTGAACAAAATTGAGCATATGATTTTTGAATCTTCTTCCGCTAAACCGTAATGATTTTTAGAAAGGGCGTTGAGCTAACAAACTTCAAAACAGAGAAAATTTGCGTCCTTTTAGGAAGGCCATTCTGAGTCGTTGTTCAGCGTCCAGGTAGGCAGGCAAGGCTAAAAGAGTGGTTATCCCACAATTAAAAAACGTAGCAAAAAATAAGACTTAACCAAATTATTAAAATAAAGATTTTTATTTTAATTTACAAAAAAATATCATATAATATATGTAAATATTTTATTTAAGAATGTAAATATGTCAATACGAACGAATCAAACATTAAAAATAAATTATGTTAATTATAAAATTAACCATTTTCAAAGCAAAATTTCAAAAAAAGAGAGTTTTTGCTGTAGTTCTTGCCCAAACCTAATTCATGAAATTAACTCTGATTTAAAAAAATTACTGATATATACTAAAAAAAATTTTAGAAAAAAGCGAATAGTTACTTTCAAAAAAAATCTCAAATCTACCCAAAAGAGATGGGCCGCACTTTCAAGCAAGATAGTCGAAGAAATCCCAGATCGATGTATGCAAAACGTGCTGACCCACCCTATAAGGGCCTTAAAAAAAATAGGGCAATGTTTGCCAAATTTATCTGTTATTGGGGTAGGCGCTTATTATTCACTATCTTTCAGGATGGGTTGCTTAGCGTGGATGGCTGAAATGGTCCCCAGGGCATTCATTCACAGAATCTTAAAAACATTAAAAATACCAACAGAAATGCCCAGTAAAAATTCAGAATATGCAAAATCAATAAAAAAACTTGGCATCATAGATGTTGGTTTATTAGGCCCAATTATCGAGGAGCTTATGTTTCGCTACATCGGGCAAACAATAGTTGGATTAGTTCCCTCGTCAGTAGTATTTGGGCTAGCGCATGCTTTCAATCCGCACGAAGGGGCTATAACTCAAGCAGTTCTTACAACTTTCAGCGGTCTTCTGTATGGTTATCTGGTTGCAAATTATGGAATTGAAGCGCCTGTCGCAGCGCACATCCTAAATAACACTTTATGCTATCTTTTTATGAAGCTGTTTTCTTTAGAAGAATGATCCATCAATCCTAGATATATTTTTCGCCCACTTTCTCATAAGGAAAGGACATCTTTCGATAATAGTTGGCGAAAAACCTCGTTGTTTTAACCAGTAAGCCAGTGTAAAACCAGCAATTCCAGCACCTGATATAAGAATTCGCTTATCTTTCATCTTCGCTGACTCACCTCGACTTTGTCCAAAAAATGTACAAAGTCGAACTATGAATTTTAAACAATCGGATGTTAATATAATCTGGAATAAAACAACGATAATGAAAATAAGTTTAATGTTGATAGATATAATTATTAATTAAATTGAAATTAATAGAAAAATAACGCATCCTATCTGGTATATAAGCCACAAATTGGAGAAATTTTTTTTATGTCAGACCAAAAAATTTCTGCTTTACTGACACTATCATTGCTCTCTGCTCCAATCGCTCTCCCTGCAAGTGCACCTTCTTACAATCATATTAAAAGTTCACCCACGATTTCGTCTGAAGACACCTTCTCTTCTCAGAGGGCTTCTGTCCGCAGAATGAAGCTTCTATTAGCTGCACCGCCAATGCTGCAACCTGCGAGCACTTCCGTAAGCGCGTTCCAAGAACAAGCAGCTTATATTCGCCCCTCTTCCGCTAACCATATCGATGCCCCCTTGCCTTTAGAAACCAGTTCCGATCAAGTAGTAGGCATTTATGGAAATATTCTTTACCCCGAAGATCAAGAGCTAGCACAAAAAAAGAAACTTTTTGACTGGATTGAAGCTTATTCAAAAGATTCGAGCATCCCCTTTCCTCTGTCTCCAGAAGAATTTAATGATATCTCTCTTTATAGACTCGAGCGATTACCATTTTCTCAAATGATTTCTAAGTACTTCGCCATGCGCGTACAGAATCGTCTCTTAGACGGCCAATCCTTAGAAATCTCATTAGAAAAGGCAAGTCAAGAAACTTTGATCTGGAGTCAAGAGATCATTCAAAAAATTCCTACATTAGAAGGGCGATATGAAGTGCTAATCGCACGATTGATCCAATGTACAAATCGGGCAGAACAGACTGTAGATAATGCTGCGAAGATCATAAGAGAGAATCCCAAGGAAGCTCTTCAATCCCTATTAGAAAACAAATCTGAGTTGATCGGCCCCCCTTTGACTTGGGATATGAGAACCGACGTATTCAAACAAATGATCGATAAAGTAATTTCCGTATCGCCGAATTCACCTTATTTTCTAGCCCTGCAAGAAGTTACGCCACAAGCATTGAGCGATTTGAAGCAAACACTGGCAGATAGGGATCTTCAATGGATCTCTTTTAACCATGTTTCTGGAAAAATGACCCTAGCACCTCGACAAGAAGAGGTATTGGGAGAGGCGACAGGATTCACTTCAACCTTAGCCTTAAGCCGTGATCTGGAAATTCTCAAGGTAGATTTGGGAGATCTACCCACTGAATCAGGAAGCGTTCGCAAGATTCTAGGCGTGAGAGTACGCAATACCCATACAAATGAGATATTTACTATTTTTTCTACGCATACAGATCATAAAATTCAAAATGACATTTATGCGAGAACAGCAGCCAAAATTCATGAATTTGCAACCCGATTTTTTCAAGATGCTCCTAATGAACAGCGATTTGTGATCGGGGGAGACTTGAATGTTTTTGAACAGTTGGGGGGAGACAAATACGTAGAGAGATTGCGCGAACTATTCACCGGCAGTAAAGATTTCCGAGAAACAGACTATTATGCGCCGACTCCCATTGCTTGGAACAGTTTTATTGGACGCTCTGAGGGACCTTTTTCTCCACGTATTTCCAAAGACGGGATTATGGATCCAAACGCCCTCGATCAAGTGATCGTGGGTAACGGCATAACACTTCAATCAGCTGCGCGAGAAGCTGCTGTTTACAATGAATCGGGAAAGCTTTTAGATTATTACAAAGAACGGGACGAGTACATTGTAAATCTGCAGAAAAGGATCACCTTCTCCGACCATTTTTTCAGTATCGTTCGGTTTAAGTAAACCAAATTGTATTCTCGAACTTTCTCCAGGTTTTTCATCTTCAGATGGAAGTACTATATAACGAACCATTCGATAAAATATGCAAATGTATTCTCGGATCTTTGCTTGGAAGATGAATATGTTCAGAAATATTTCTAACATGTTTCAAAACTCGCTCAGAAGTAATCGCATGAATCGCCCAATGAACAACTCTTTTATCGAAAATCTTGATCTCGAAATAAGGCAAAAGTTCCACACACTTTTCAATGCTTAAATGGCAAGGTTGAATCCATTTAGGATCGTACTCAGGATCTGCACGCAAAGGCTTACCATCTTGAACGTCGTAGAGAGCACCTACCAAATCGGCATTGATCTTCTCAAGATCTGAGCCCATAGCAACTGTCTTAAATCTCCGTTCCATCGATTTTTTGAAAGTATGAGAATGCTCTTTTTCTACCTTTTTAGTAGAACGAAAGATCGCATGATGCTTTTTCCCCGTATTCACAATAGCCAGATAACATGGCTTGCATTTTAAATACTCCAGAAAGAACCTCTCGCAAGTAAACCCCTTCCCCTGAACATCGACGATCATAGAATCGTCTGTATATAGCTTTTGTACATAATCAACAAATGAAGGCGAAGGATTGGAATAAGTAAAACGGGACGCATGAAAATAAATCGAATCATATTCAGGATATAACACTCTAAAAAGCTGAATCCAAAGACAACCATCTCTTGCCGTAAAAAGAACACGGCGCTTCTTGTGTTTTTTGCAGAAAGCATCGAGGAAGACACAAGAAGAAATCAATAGAGGAATATTCAATTGGCACTGTTCTTCCCAAGTTAAAAATTCAAGAGAATTTTGAGAAAAAGGATTTTGGAGACGAATGGCTCGCATGAGATACGCCAAATCATTTTGGTCTAAATCTACCATGATTTGTTCAGGAATCGAAAGACCGCTGTACACATAATGAAATGCTTCAATCCCACGAGAACGCGGCATATTCACATCAGTATGAACATTGTCGCCCACATGAAACGAAATGGATGAGCTCTTTAACTTATCCCAGATAAACCCTGCCCCCTTTCCGCAAGGGGTGGCATAAATCTCAACATTCTTATTAAGGCTGATTTTCCTCAAAATTTGCTTAATTTGAGCCACATCGTAATAAGTATCGCTAACCACCAAATCCCCATCCTGAACAGCATTGAGATTTTCGAGAATGGGAAACACCTGACGAAGCTCTATTTCGAACTCAAACTGCATTAAATCGGATGCCAGCTCAGAACTCAGCCCAAAAGAGATCTGCAATCGCTTATAAATATCTAACAAAGTCCCATTCGACTGTAACTCAGCAATACTCCTATAAAAACGAAATCCTGAGAAAGGAAACTCTTTTTCTACAAAATCAAAAATACACTGGGGGTGGCAATGCAAACGGCCCGCCAAAGTATCGAATAAATCAAAAGAACGTTGCACCCGCAATAGTACCCCTCACACATTGAAATTCCCGATAAGACATTTTCGAGCTTTCCCTCTGAATTATGCAAGAGGTTTATTTCTACAACGATCTGCAGGGAATAGCTTCCATATTGATTATTGATCTGCTAGTTTCGTAAATCAGAGCAATTTTGGATCTAGAATGACATGCTTAATATATTTTCTGTTCCACGTATAAGTGATATGAATTTCTTTATCTAAAGATTGAATTACGCTCGGGTATGAATATTCGCCAGGTTCTTCCTCTAAAACAACCTCTGTGTTCCACGTTCCTCCTCCATCCTTTGAAACAGCAATATTTAACGGATAACGTTCTTCTTTGGAATGATTATAAACTAAGACAATTCGACCATCCATTATGTTGACAGCATCGATAGCAGAGTTTGGATTTGGAAGAGAAATGGGTTGAGCTTTACTCCAAGTTTCTCCTTGATCATAGGATTCTGCAGTACAAATAGATCCGATTTGATGCGATCTTGCAAGCAATTTAAGTGAGTCATTTTTCCCAAAGAAAAGAGTTGGTTGAATGATACCAAACAATTGAGCATCAACATTAATTGGTGAGCTTTTATGCCAAGTGTGACCTACATCAGCAGTGATATCAATCCAACACCCCCAGCGTCTCCAACTTTCAATAGATGAACCACAAAGTAAAGTTCCGTTGGGCAACAAAAGGGGTTTGTTTTTGGCAGGACCAATGATTCCTGCGGGCAGGCACTCCTCTTCAGACCAATGGACACCTTCATCCCAGGATCGTTTTAATAATCCAGACCATTGTTGAGGGTTTCTTCCCGTCTTATAAAATAAAAGGATCTCTTTCGAAGGCATAGTAAATAGAGCTGGATTCCAACAAGGAACTCCTTCTGTTTCGGCAATTTTTTTTGGCAAATCCCATTTTGATTCTTCACAAGTAGAAAACCAAATCGCTACATCATTCGCTCCTTCTTCGGAACCTGCAAACCAAGCGCAAAGGATTGTTCCTGAATGAGTTTGGGTGAGAGTTGAAGCATGACAGGAAGCAAAAGGCGGATCAATAAAAATGAACTCTTCTTTAATTATGGAAAGATGAGCTGCTTCCAAAGATATAAAAACGAGAAAATAACAACATGCTTTTAATGTTTGTCTAAACATAGAAAATAAGACATCTCAAAAATTATGGATCGGATGATACAAGAATCTCCATTTAATAAAGAAGAGGAAACCTCTTGTTTTTAATTTTTGCATTCTATTACACTGCTCGACTTCGTACAAAATCGAGATGAATTGTAGGTTCATAAATAGGACATTTTTCTTGAAACAGAAGATTTTTCCGTGTTTGTTCTTTTTCTTTGGTGTTTTACAGGCAGATGAAAGATCGCGCCACCGTTATTTAGAACTTATAAAGCAATATCCCCATCTTGTTTTACCACGAGGTGATGCAACCCAAGGTGAGATCGAAATTATTCTTGATGAAGAGCAAATAGCTTCGGTTGAGAGAAAGTTAGGACGCGATGTTGGGGTAGTGAAGGAAGATCAGTATTGGATTTGGATCAATGATGTTTGCAAGTTTCCTAGCGGTAATGAGGGCGTTTATGGGCGAATTCTTTGGGTTCGAGGATTAGAATCACCAACTCCGGGAGTGGCTGTCATGCCCATCACTTCTGAGGGGAAGATTGTACTCAATTGTAATTTTCGTCATTCCACCCGTTCTTGGGAGATTGAACTACCACGTGGCCTAGTAAATGCAGGGGAAACTGCTGAGGATGCAGCAACGCGGGAAGCTTCCGAAGAAACGGGGAGGTCTATCGTGGAAGTACGATTGCTTGGGGAAATGCCTCCCGATACAGGTGTGTTAAGTGTGGTAGTACCCGTGTTTGTGGCAAAAGTTGCAGGTATTGATGCCCGACAGCCAGAAGAAACGGAGGCCATTGAAGACATTTTGGAACTTTCAATCGAAGAAATCCAAAAAGCCTTTGCCGAAGGGTACTATACATATCACTTTCGAGGTGAATGGCGACAGGTGCCATTTCGAGACCCCTTTTTGGCCTACGCTCTTTTGCGGCTCTAGGACTGGATAGCAGCCCAGTAACCAATTTTTGCATCACGTTCGGTAGTATATAGCCCCCCAATTTTGGATGCGAAAAGCGGCCAAAATCATCCAAACACTCGACCGAAATAAATTCGTTTACAGTCCCTTAGAGACAGGGTCTCCTGATGAAAAAGATTTGACATGTTAGCCCATAAATATCTTGCCTAAAATTCCTCTCAAATATTTTGGTTCATACGTGCAAAATCGTCGAGCATCGGCGAACCCACGATCCGGACTGCGACTTTTATGACATTCATCGACAATCGTCTAAAAAACGCCATATTTTCAGCAATGAATCCAGTCTTTGCTTGTGCAGTATCTTCCTTGAAAATTACGTCTAATACCCAATGCAAGAGACTTAAAAAAAGATATGCACAAGGGTTGTCGTGCATATCTCTATGGGAATATTTAAAAAGCGTTTTTTTTCTTAGGATCTCCACCTAATGCATGATATTTAGGATCCGGTTGGAAGCAAGGAGCCAAGATAAAGTTCCCATCCTGAGCCCGCTCAATGCTAGCATAGAGCTTTCTACCATTATAAGGAGTAAATATTCCATATATTGCCGCTAATTCGAGACCTATAAAAGCAATAGGAGTGGTTAAAACCCCTAACAAATCCTGTCCAGCATCTTTTAATCGTCCTTTGAAGGAATAAGATTTTTCTCCCTCTTTATCCATCCAGAAGTGAGAAAACGAAACTAATTTTACAATTCTATAAGCCACATTTACTAAGGATGCAATTGAATGAAAAATAGGGGTTCCTAAAGTCAGCAGAAAACATTTAAATCCAACGCAACCTTTAGATTCATTCCAATATCTTCGACCCGTCGTCGTGTCAATTAAATGTTCTGCCTCTCCATCGTCCCATTTTGAGCCATCAGAATCTAGCTTCCACGTATTGATTGGTTGAAAGTCCCTAAATGATACGCTCATTTTACCATCCTTCTTGTTTTGATAATAATTATTTAATAATAATTATACATTAATAACATTATTAAAATAAAATTATATATGTTTAATTTATTAAATAAACTATACAGTTAAACAAAAGGAAGGTCGACTTAAGTGTTTTGTTTTCATATAGTTACGAAATATACTAGTTGCTGTAATACATTGATGGCCAGTTCTTTAAGTTGATTTATTCAACAAGGCTCAAAAGAAACACTTACATTAAGAATTTGCAAAGACGTCCTCCTTCCGGAAAGGGACGCATTTGGCTACCATTTAAAGCGAATAGGGATAGAGCAGATTCTTCAGTCTTTTTAGACAGATCCGGTTTTTAAGAGGCCATAGGGCAAATTTGCGATTCATTTGCCCCAGTCAAAAGTTGAATAGCGTAGGAGGGAGTTGCTTTGACTCCCGTCCTCGCACACCACCGTACGTACGGAACCGTATACGGCGGTTCATGTACACTCTGACCTAGCCCGTACTATATCTGCCATAGAAGTATATCCCATCACTTCGATGACTCCATTCGATAATGCCCTATGCATACCGTAGGTTTTGGCCATTCTCCATGGCCCTTTACCCCCATATGCCGTCTTCCTGGCAGTACCTTCTTTGAGTCCAAGTGCTATCAGTCGTTGGTATCGAGTACGAGGTTTCTTCCACTGTCGCCAGAGGACACTCCGTATTTTGCGCCTGATCCACCCGTCTAAATTCTCAAATATGTTGCTAGCTTCCGCCAAGCCAAAGTAATTTGCCCACCCTCCGGTGATTGGCATAATTCGGAAGAAAAAGCACTCCTCGATTGAGAGAGCCTTGTGGGGCAGTCAGTTGTAGTCACCGAGCTATTTTGCCAGTTCATGCGGAGGAGCTCCGATATCAGTGATACGCCAATATATTGAGAACCAATACCCTCCTGTAGATTAGCTGCGCCCGAGCGGCTTACATCTCGGCCGTGAACGGATAAAAATTCAATTTTCAGTCAAAAAAAAACTTAAAAAAACTGTCAAATTTTTTCATCAAAAAGCCCTGCCTTAGAGAAGTGGTTAGTTGTAATTCTATAGCCAGTTTTGTTATTTTTTTGTTATTATCATTTTCATGAGCTTTAACTTAAAAACATCTCGTTTTAGTAAAGATTTTTCTGAAATTATAGATAGGCAATTTCAAAAAAGGGATCTTCATCTCCATCGTCTCCGTAGAAAAGGTTTGAAAGAGCTGGAGGAAGTGTATGGAGAAATTCAATCCTACGGTATCCCACAAAAATATGTGAAAAAAAAACTTAAAGGTAACATCGGATATGGAATTTTTCTTCAAGTAGAGGCCGATCCCATTCTCAAGGGAGAGATCATCGCGCTTTACACCGGACAGGTCATTTTGGAAGCGCAGATGGATGCTGATGATGGAGACTATTCTTTTGATGTTGTCACAGGGCTAACATTGACGCAAAAAGAGCAAAAAAAGTTCGACCCTCGTAGACCGTTTTCTCCTAGGCGACTTTATGACATCAAAGTAGATGCGACAAAGATTGGGAATTTTACTCGTTTTATCAATCATTCTCATGTTCCCAATATCGTAGCTTTTTTGGTGGATTTGCCTGATGCTGGGTATCAGATTCTATACAAAGCCCAGAAGAAAATTCGTCCCGGCGAGCAGCTCTTAGTCAATTATGAAGGGGAAGAAGAAAGCTATTGGGCCCCCCTAGGGATTAAGCCTTACCCCATGACGCCAAGGACATTTTGTTTGCGTAAGTCGTCAACGTCGTTTGCTTGAAATTTTTTGGAGATTATCCTATCCTTTTGAAGGCATGATCTATCACACCATTCACCTCCCTGTGGTTGATATGAAAAAAACCCCACAAGAAAGTGGGGAGATCGTCTCTCAGACCTATTTTTCTGAACATGTGTTGATCAAAAAACATCTCAAGGATTGGGTTGAAATCATCACGACAGATGGATATGCCGGCTGGATCCCTGCCTCTAGCTTGCTCAATCGGGAGGTTCCTTACATCAGCAAGGACAAGGTGACGAACATTCATGCAAGGCTCTATGACAAACCTGATGCCGAAGAGTCTCCTTTGATCCTTTTGCCTTATGGCGCTAGGCTGCAGGTTGTGGAAACCATAGACGAAAGATGGTTCAAAGTTCTCTTGCCCGATGGGAAGCAGGTTTTTGTTCAAAGAGGGGATCTTGCTAAAGAACCCAAGGGTCTTCTGACTTTCAGTAAACAGTTTTTAGGTATTCCTTATGTGTGGGGAGGCAGATCGAGTTTCGGCTATGACTGTTCCGGTTTTGTGCAAATGCTTTATCAGTGGGCCGGTATGCACTTGCCGCGAGACTCCCACATGCAGTGTGCTGATAAAAGGGGACGAAAGGCTGTACTAGAAGAGCTAGGGCTCGGGGATTTGATTTTTTGGGGCACATCAGATGGGGTCATCAAACATGTAGGCATGTATTTAGAAAAAGATTCATTCATCCATACTTCTTCTCGTGAGGGGAAACCTTTTTTACGGATCAGTCAGCTTAGCGATGCAGAATGGAATGGGAATAAAGAAAACAGGTTCCCTACGAGAGAATATCGAAGGTTCTTCTAGTCCCCGCCATGGGTGGGCTAGTGGGCCAGGACCCACAAAAAGAGAAAGGCTGCGGCCACTTTAGCGCCCAGCACCATAAACAACTTGTGAAAATGACGATCCACAAAAAGCTTTACCTTTTCCCCATAAATCGCCATTGTAGCTCCAAGAAGAGCAAAGCGAATCAGTCTCGCCGCGGCAAAATAGCTTATAAAAGGGAGAATGCCCAACTGAAAGACGCCTGCCACTAAGCTCAGCGCTTTCAGAGGAAATGGCAGCAGCCCTCCGATAAAGATTGTCCAGCTTTCGTATTGCGTCAAATATCCCGTGAGCTTCCCAAAGGTGCTCGTAGAGACCAGGTGGGGAACTACCCAATGGCCCACAAGATCCCAGAAAAAATGCCCCAAAAGATATCCAATCAAGGCGCTTGCACAGGAGGCGGCGGTGGCAATCATAATGTAAAGAAAAATATTTTTTCTCTTCTGCAGGCAGAAAAACATAAACACCGCATCGAGAGGCATGAGAAGACATAGTTCTAAAAAAAACAATAGACCGATCCAAAAGGGAGCCCGGGTCGAAGAGGCCTTACAGATCGCCCAATTATACAGCTTCGTAGTACTCTTTCTCATAGCCCCATTATAAGAACTTGATAGTTAAAAGGAAATCCTTTGCAACCGATTGTAAATGAGACTATTAGAACTTAATATTGACGAGGAGATTTTTTTTTACTAGTGTTTCCATGATTAGCCGAAAGGACTTTATCTGCTTTTTTTACGAGAGCTGTGTGCGTTCTGCATTCACTAACCCCAAAAAGATAGGCCAAAGTCATGTGGAAACAGAGTTGGAAGTTCGGTGTTCTTATAGCCATGGCCGTTCTTATCTTCTTATGGTTGATTAAGGCGCCCATCATGTCCTCGTATTTCACAAAAAAGTTAGGCGTGCCTATTACGATGCGGACCATCAGCATGTGGCCATCGATCTCGACGATTCGATATTTCCGAATCGCAAATCCTCACGGGTTTCCTTCAAAAGCAGCCTTTGAAGTGCAAAAAATTAGCATTCATTATAGCTGGGGCCGGTTAACCAGTCAGCCCAGCGTGATCGACTTGATTGAGATGCAGGACGTTGAGTTAACGGTCAACCTAAGAAATCTCACGGGTTCAGATAACAATTGGGCTGCAATTGGAGCTGCAATGCCGAAGAGCCGAGTCAGTCGGCGAGAATTCATCATCCGAAAGCTTATCTTAAGGAATATGACTGTTAAGGTAACAGGCAAACTGCCCGCAACCTTAGGAGTTGCTGGAACACAACATTTTGATCAGATGGAGTTTGAGAATATCAGTAGCAAAGAAGGCTTTCCCACAAAGGAACTCGTCCGTCGCATTTTCCATGGAGCTGGTCTTCAGAAGTTGCTGGAATATTTCTTAAACCCTACGGATACGATTAAAGAAGCGCTCAATCCATTCCACATTTTTGGCCAGAGAGATAAGCCTCCGGGAATACCGGAGGCTTTGGGTAAGGATTAATATCCCATGTCTGGCATGCCGGCTGCTGCTGGCGCCTTGTCTTCTGCCTCTTCGGTGATAATCGCCTCAGTGGTTAGAAGCAGTCCTGCAATCGAAGCTGCGAACTGTAGTGCGTAGCGAACAACTTTTGTAGGATCTACGATTCCTTTGAGAATCATATCTACGTATTGATCTTCGCGGGCGTCATAGCCTTCCATGGCGCCGAGAGAAGCTACCTTCTGAACGACAATCGACCCCTCTTTGCCAGCATTCTCGGCAATTTGGCGAAGTGGATAGGAAAGTGCACGCGCGATAATTTGCGCACCGATCTTTACATCCCCAACAAGCGTTTCGATGAATGCATCGAGCTTTGGCTTACATCGGAGAAGCGCAGTGCCGCCGCCTGGGACGATTCCTTCCTCAACAGCTGCTTTGGTCGCTTCTTTCGCATCGTCAACACGGTCTTTTTTCTCTTTCATTTCCACTTCTGTCGCAGCACCGACTCGGATGACTCCAACGCCACCAGATAGTTTCGCTAGCCGCTCTTGGAGCTTTTCTCGGTCGTAATCAGAAGTTGCCTCCTCAATTTGGCGCTTGAGAAGAAGAATGCGGTCTTTGATCGCCTGTGCATCTCCTCCACCGCCAATGAGCGTTGTGTCTTCTTTTTTTACGATCACTTTTTTGACTTGGCCGAGCATGTCGAGAGAGACCTTCTCAAGCTGGATGCCAAGTTCTTCACTGATGAACTGGCCGCCTGTTAGAATTGCAATATCTTCGAGCATCGCTTTTCTGCGATCGCCAAACCCTGGAGCTTTTACAGCAACTACTTTTAGGCCTGCACGGAGCCGGTTCACAACAAGCGTAGCTAAGGCTTCTCCTTCGACATCTTCAGCGATGATGAGTAAAGGTTTTCCCGACTCTGCTGCCGCTTGAAGGACAGGAAGAAATTCCTTCATCGAAGAGATCTTTTTCTCATAGATGAGGACAAAGGCATTTTCATACTCAGTTTGCAACGTTTCTGCATTGGTTACAAAATAGGCAGATGTATAGCCACGATCAAAATTCATTCCTTCGACCACATCTAAAGTAGTCTCGAAACCTTTGGCTTCTTCAACCGTGATGGTCCCATCCTTGCCAACTCTTTGCATCGCTTGAGCAATGATCGTTCCAATGTCTGCATCTCCATTCGCAGAAATGGTCGCCACTTGTGCCACTTCTTTAGAATCCTTAATCGGCTTGCTGATTTTTTGAAGCTCGTTTACAACTGTTGATACTGCAAGATCAATCCCTTTTTTAATTTCCATTGGGTTTGCACCAGCAGTGACGTTGCGAAGCCCCTCTTGATAAATTGCTTCCGCAAGAACCGTTGCAGTCGTAGTACCGTCGCCAGCTTTGTCTGCTGTTTTACTTGCGACTTCTTTGACCATTTGCGCGCCCATATTCTCATGTTTGTCTTCGAGCTCGATCTCTTTTGCGACAGTGACCCCGTCCTTGGTGATCTTTGGAGGGCCGAATTTTGAATCAATCGCAACATTTCGCCCTTTAGGACCTAATGTCACTTTTACGGCAGAGGCCAATGTTTGCACGCCCTTTAAAATTTTGTGGCGAGCATCTTCCTTGAATTTAATATTTTTTGGTGCCATAGTTCTCCTTATAAGTTATTCTTCAATGATTGCGATGATGTCGTCGAACTTCACAATAATAAACTCTTCACCGTCGATCGTGATCTCTTGGTCTGAGTATTTGTTCATTAAAACGATGTCTCCGACTTTAAGAGAGATAGGGACGAGCTTCCCATCATCTAGTTTTTTCCCAGGGCCTACAGCAACTACTACCGCAGTTTCCTGCTTCTTTTTCGCTGTATCTGGAAGAATGATACCCCCTTTCACTGTTTCTTCAGGTTCTTGTCTTTTGGCAAGAACGCGGTTTCCTAAAGGTTTTAAGGTGGTTTTTTTAGCCGTTTTCTGGGTCATATGTTGTTTCTCCTGTTTTAGTAAACGGATTTTTGAATCTTTCACTTAAGGAATATAGCCGACCATGGATTTTTTTGCAATACAATTTAGCAAAGCATTATCTGGATTGCTAATCTTTTCATTTTTTACACAAGGACAAGCGATGAATGGATCCAAAGCCTCTATAAACGTAGGGGATAAGATTTCTTATAAGCGGGAAGAGATCCCAGTAAATAGCCGCTGGAACGTGGAGGCTCTTTTTGTAGATCCGGAGAGTTGGAAATTGGAGCTTCTCACAGTGATGGGTGGGGAAAAATTTCCTAAGTGGCCTGAGCTGCAAGCATTTAAGGGCAAAATGCGCGATCCTTCTTCTGTTAAAAATTTTTTTGAGTCTTTTTTTCGTTTAGATAGAAAGCTAGAAAAGCTCCATGTCTATGCGCATCTTCGCTTGGATGAAGATCTTGGGAATGATTTTTTTAAAAGTGGTTTTGGTTCGATTTCGACTCTCATCCATGAGTTTGGCTTAGAAATGGCTTGGGTTAATCCTGAATTTCTCGCCTTAGAAGAAGGGGAATTTCGGCATTTACTCGACCATCCACTCCTTGCCGAGTACCGTTTTTATTTAGAAAAAATTGGGCGTATGAGGGCGCATACTTTAGCTCCTGAACAAGAAGAGCTTTTGGCTCTCAGCTCTAAAGCTCTGGGTGTGCCGGCGCAGACATTTAGCGCTTTAAATAATGCAGATTTGACGTTTGTGGATGTAGTCGATTCTAAAGGCAAGGCACATCCATTGTCCAATGCGACGTATGGATCTTATATGATGAGCTCTGATCGAGAGCTACGAAAAAACGCATTTCAGAATTTACATCGTGGTTTTCAGGCTCATGTAAATACTTTTTGCGAGCTTCTTCAAGGAGAGGTAAACCAGCATTTTTTCATGGCTCGGGCGAGAAAGTTTAGCAGTTGTCTAGAGGCAGCATTATACCCGAAGAATGTACCGAAAGCGGTGTATGAAAATTTGATCAAGGCTGTGAGAGAGCATTTGCCGCTTGTGCACAAGTACGTAGCTCTTAAAAAGAAGCTGCTTGGGCTAGATAAGCTTCATGCGTATGATCTTTATGCTTCTTTAGTGGAGGAATCTAAGGAGCATCTTGGGTATTCTGAAGCAAGGGACGCGGTGATCGCCTCAGTTTCTTTACTCGGGGATGAATATCAGAGCGCCCTAAAAAAGGGTCTTGTGGAAGATCGTTGGGTGGATGTCTATGAAAACACGAGAAAAAGATCGGGCGCTTATTCTTCAGGCTGTTATGACAGTATGCCCTACATTCTCATGAACTATCATGGCACCCTCAGCGATATGCTGACGCTTGCCCATGAGGCGGGCCACAGCATGCATAGCCTTCTCAGCCGCACCCACCAGCCTTATGTTTACGCCCAATACCCCATTTTTGTGGCAGAAGTTGCATCGACTTTCAATGAGCAGCTGTTTTTGGACCATCTCAAGTCAGAAAATCATTCAAAAACAAGGCAGGCTTTTCTTTTGAATTTCCAGATAGAGAGAATTCGAACGACGATTATTCGGCAGACTCTTTTTGCGGAGTTTGAGCTATACATTCATGAATGCGTGGAAAAAGGGGAAACGCTGACCCCAACGCTCTTGAATCAGCATTATGCCAAACTGTGTCGAGAGTATTACGGACCGGATCTTATTGTAGATCCTGAACTTGAAGTGGAATGGGCGCGCATTCCTCATTTTTATACGAACTTTTATGTCTATCAATATGCGACAGGCCTCAGCGCAGCTTTAGCGCTGCACGGCCAAGTGGTTCAAGATAACGCGGCTAAAGCGCGCTATGTAAAATTCCTCTCTTCTGGGGGGAGCCAGTTTCCAATAGACTTATTGAAAACCGCTGGCGTGGACATGGAAACGTCCGATCCGGTGCATGCAGCCATGCGACATTTTGGAAAACTCTTGGACGATTTCCAGCAGTGTTTTTGAATGGGAGGGCCTCTCGGCAGATGGCAATTCAAAAATGTGCAAAATCGAGTACAAGAATCTGCCGTTTTAGACAGATTCTTGATGTCTCACCGATGCCTCTCTCTTACAGAGAGTCGAGGGCCTCGAGAAAGGTTTGTTGAGTGAGTATGTCATTATCTCTCAGTGTTGTAAGTTTCTCTGCCAACCTAGCTGCATCTTGAACATGCTGCATGACGGCATTGTAGTTGTCAGCATTGAGAAACATGTCCTTGTAATTGGCATCAGTAATCTTGCGATGTGGCCATACCAGAATATTGAATATCTGTGCTAGCGATTTTATGTGCTGGGCGTATTGGATGAGGGTGGAGAGAGTCTCTGTATTGAACAGTCTTGCCCGACTTAAGGAAGAAAATGCGCTTGTGAATGACGCTGCCTGCTCGTGGAATGGAATAAAGCTGTTGTAGGTGTTTTTATTAAGAAGATCCCCCTTTTGTAGGAAGGAAAATACGTCTCCAAGCGAGCCTGTTTGGTGGGGGTGTTGGATAAAATAGTCGTAGGTCTCTTTGTTGAGAAGCCCTGCCAATTGCAATGGCTCGAATATTTCTGCGAGTGGTTTTGCATGCTTATAGAGTACAATACATTGGTCAGAGGTTGTCTGATTAAGAAGGTTTACCCTTTTTAAAGCAGAGAATATCTTTCCGAGCGGTTCTGCATATTTTGAGGCTGAAAGAATTGTATCGCGGCTTCTAACATTGAGGAGTCCCACTGATTTTAGAGACGAGAATACCTTTATGAAGGCTTCTAAATGTTTATGGTTCCTAATGATCTGGTTGCAGGTTGCCATATCGAGAAAGTTTGTCTCTTTTTCGATCCCACATTCTGTCACAGCTAGAATGTAGAATAAGCGGTTAATTAATTCTATATGATCGTACTGGTCGATAAGTGCTTGGCAGATCAAAGAATCTGTCAATGAAGCCTTTTCTAGAATGTTGAGCGTCTCTGCGAAGCTTCCTGCATGCCTGGGGGAGCGTGTGATAAGGGTTCGGTTGTGGGCATCGAGCAAGGTTTTAGAGTGCAGAGCCACGAATATGTTTGCAAGCGGGAGAGCATAGTCAGGGTGGTCGATGAGATCGTTGATGTTTTCATCAGTGAAAATGTTAGCTTCGCTTAGTGCTGTAAATGCTAGCTCTAGCGACTGGGTGTAATAAGGATTGCGCAGGTAGTCCAGGGCTTTCTTGTTTAAGGATTGGAATAGCTCAGGAACGATGTAATTCACCGAAGCCCCTGAGGAATGCGCCGAGAGTGGCAGGGTCATTAACGTTACTCCATTGTAAAAAAAGGGTATTCTATCCATTCAATGCGTTTTATGCAAGAGGTCTACTGTCCAAGACGCGCGGATTCCCTCCTACGCGATGCGATTTTGCACACTACTCTTGCAAAAAAAAATCCATCGGTGTAATACCTACATCTGTCTCCTGAGAAAAATTAGATGCAGAAGAAAGCCCGCGGTATTTTTGTCGTTTTAAACGCTAAAGGACTTCACACACGCCCTTCGACGGAACTCGTCAAGTGCGCCGCTGGTTTTAGAGCCCATGTGAATTTAAGCTATCGAAAGTACGTGGTCAATGCCAAGTCTATTTTAGGGATTTTGATGCTTGCAGCAGAAAGAGGAGCCAAGGTATCTGTGGAGGCAACAGGGGAAGATGCGGAAAAGGCCGTGCAGGCGATTGTCAAGCTCGCCCACAATCATTTCTACATGGATTACTAATACTCAATGTGTGTGTAAGTTAAGAAACGACCGTTACTCGTCCATCTTCGTGTCCTATGATAACCCGTCCTGCCAGATTGAAAAAAAATCCCGTATCTACAACACCGGGAATATGAATCAGCAGGTCGTGTAGGGCTTCAGGCACCTCAGGTGGCCGATCAAAAGAAAGATCAAAGAGAAGGTTCCCATTTTCTGTAACATAAAAGGTCTCATCGGCATTCAACCTCCATCTCCCCGAATACCCAAGATTTTCGATTTTTGCGCGAGTAGCAGGCGAACCAAAAAAAAGGACTTCAATGGGAAGTTTTTTTGTTCCTATTTGGCGTACTCTTTTACTCTCATCTATGATGACAACCATTTCATTACTCGAACTAGCCAGGATTTTCTCCCTTACATGCGCTCCGCCTCCCCCCTTAATCATCCTCTTTAAGGAATCAATTTCGTCCGCCCCATCCACGGTTAGATCAATGCGTGGCACCGAGTTAATATCAAGCACTTCAATGCCACCTCTTGTGGCTAGTTCCCAAGAAGTTCGAGAGCTGGCCACAGCCTGAATGCGAAGGCCTTCCTTTGCTTTCTGGATGAGAAATTGGATAAACTTGGCTGCTGTAGTGCCAGATCCAAGCCCCACAATCATCCCACTTTCAATAAGATCTACAGCCTTTTCACTGGCCGCCATTTTTCCCACTTCTGACATAACGTCAGTTTAGCAAAAAAAAATGGATCTTTAAATCAAATTTTACTAGATTGGGCAAGTCGGAAAGAAGGAGCTCAATGACTGCGGCAGGCAAAAGAGCTGCGCGTGTGGCTGCTCAAGAAAGTGTAAAAACAAGGCGGGTTCGAGAAAAGCTCATCAAACAATGGGAGTCTGAAAGACTCTCCTTTACCTCTCAAGCGCTGAAAGAGACCACTGACAAAATTCACAAGTGGATCGCCGATCACGCTCAGCATAGAATCCCCATCAAAGAAAAATCGAATATTAGACTCTTCAATCAGAACAAAGATCCTGCAGCTGTTAGCAAAAAAGTAAAAAGCCTTGCGAAACAATTGGAAGAGAACATGAATCAGCTGAGAAAAGCCTTGGATGCAAAGGATTTTTAATGTAGGCTATCTCGGGATGGAAAACGTCATTGATGTGTTAGAGGAGCGGGGCTTTGTCGACCAGATGACTCACGCCGATCTAAGGAAACAGGTTGGTTCGCCGATCAAAGTCTACGTTGGATTTGATCCAACGTCCGATAGTTTGCACCTGGGGAATTTAGTGGGCATCATGGCGCTTGCGTGGTTTCAAAAGTTCGGTCATACCCCGTTTGCTATTCTCGGCGGGGCAACCGGATTAATTGGAGATCCTTCCGGGAAAAGCCAAGAACGCAATCTCCTCGATCAACAAACGCTAGCGTATAACGTACAGTGTCTTGACAGGTTTTTTAAAAAAGTTCTCTCCTTCGAAAATGGGCCACAGCCTGTCATCTTGAATAATGATGAATGGTTGGGAAGGTTTACCCTTGTCGAATTTTTAAGAGATGTGGGAAAGCATTTTCGTATTGGGCCCATGATGGGTAAAGAAATGGTTAGAACAAGGCTTCAGTCTGAAGAGGGGATGAGTTTTACTGAATTTACCTATCAAATCCTCCAAGGATATGACTTTCACTATCTTTCTAAAAAACATGGCGTCAGCCTCCAAATGGGGGGAAGTGATCAATGGGGCAATATCACAGCTGGTATTGAATTGAACCGGAAGCTCGGAGGTATCCCGCTTTTTGGCCTCACATTCCCTCTTCTCACCAAAAGAGATGGGAAAAAATTCGGTAAAACAGAAGAAGGGGCTATTTGGCTTTCTTCAGAAAAGCTTAGCCCTTACCAGTTTTATCAGTATTTAATTCGCGTGAGTGATGAGGATGTAATTCAGCTGTTAAAAAATCTGACTTTTTTAAGCCTCGATGAAATTAGGGAAATCGAAAGTGGCATGCAGGAGCCCAATAGGGCGCAAAAGCGCCTCGCAGAAGAAGTCACCCGCTTTGTGCATGGTGAAGAAGGTCTTCAGACCGCTCAAAAAGTCACCCAGGGCATCAACCCGGGTAGCGATGCGATGTTAACAGGGTCTTTACTCTCCCAGATTGCTGAAGATATGCCGTCTTGTGAGCTCTCTCAGGCAGAGGTACTCGGAAGAAAATTCGTGGACGTTGCGGTACAAGTGGGTTTTTCCCCCAGTAAGTCAGAAGCCGTACGCCTGATTAAAAATGGAGGGGCTTATCTCAACAATGTACGTATTCACGATCCAGCTTTTGTGATCTTAAAAAAAGATCTCATCGATCACACCTATCTCCTCTTCAGCATGGGCAAAAAAAAACGCCTCTTAATCAAAATAAACAAAAATTGATTTGAAAAATATTCTCTAAAAGCTATTTTGAGACTCGTGAACCCCTTTACATCGAGCACCTAAGGTGTCGAGGAATGAATTTGGGATCGGTTCATTAGAATAACCCAAGGAAGGAGACAAACAGCTTGTCTGAAAATCAAGAAAGTACCTTAAGTCAACGGAGGAGCGCTGATATGGCGACTATCACAAAAAAGAGGCTGATCCAAACCATTTCTACATCCAAGGGGTTGCACCCTAATGATGTACGGAATGTCATACAGGCTTTCCTCGATGCGATGACAGATTCTCTTTCACAAGGAGATCGTTTGGAGTTCCGCGATTTTGGAGTGTTTGAAATCGTAGAGAGAAAGCAAAAAATTGGACGCAATCCGAAGAATGCAGCGGTTCCGATTGTGATCCCAGCGCGTAAAGCCGTGAAATTTACTCCTGGTAAGAAAATGCGTAAACTCATTGAATAGTTCCCATGGAACTATGGAATCTCCAGGCAGGCTGTGAGGCTGGTGTGTATCGGCCTCTTCTAGCCTACATACGATTGAAACAAATGGGAGCCAGACTTCCTCCATATATTCCAAAATATGGCGAAATCGCTCTTCACAAACTTTGTCGGCTTGCTTGTCTTTATCAAGAAGCGGGATGGGTCGAAGAAGCGGGTAAGCTCGCTTTTCAAGTACTCAAACTCGAATCCTTCCCAACTCTTTGGTGCAGGGAACGAGAATTTTCTCAGTCAAATGTCCAAAAATGTCTACAAAGAATACGGTGCATTCAGCCGATATGCCCCGCTCCATCAGATTTTCTCGACGTCACTCTCATAAATCTTCCGACAATTCAGGCTGCGCTGACTTTATCAGGCAATGAAGTGGGGTTGGGAGTGATTCGGTCAAAAGATGTAGAGGTGTGTGCCTTTGGTCCTCAAAACTCCGCTTTATCTTTTGGAATTCAAGGCTCGGGAGTAAGCGGATGGACGCAGAGCTTTTTTGATCCAGAGATCTGGCTCAGCATGAAACACCAAATAGACTGCCTTCCGTCAGATATAGATCATGACGCATTAAAAATTACCTTCAGTCTCGTAGGACTTCGCCCTCAGGAACCGTTTTATATCGCTTTTTATATTCGCGCCAACCAATGCGAAGTAGGAAATGCCATCATCGTTCCTCGAAGCTTGGAGAAGTTCAAAGCCCACACGCAAAAAATTTCCTTTCAAAACCAATTAGTAGTGGCATTGGAACATCCTTTGCTCACCCAGGTGATCCCCCTAGCGGGAAAAGGTTGTTTTTGGGACAGTACATTTTTAATTTTATGTGAAATACATCCCTGTCTTTCACAAGTTTTTTTTGTTTTTCAGTCATTGAGAAATTCATAATTAACTGATATAATAATTAGACGTATTATTTTGGTTTAGTGTGAAAATTTTTAATTATTTTAGTTATTATTACATTTCCAAAGAAATCATAAAAAATTCTTTAGTGAAGGCAGAGGACAGGCATGCTATACAACAAAAAAATACGGATGTGATCCGAGAAACTGCCAAGCGTATTTTTGATCACTTCGGCTGGGCATACGAGTTATCATGGAACCGCCCCTCCACTTGGTTTCAAGTATGGATTATTCCGAGCCGTAGGTTCCGAGTCAAGCGGGCGATCCAGTTAGCTGTCCAGAATTTTGTAGAGGGCTCTTTGTCTCCTCTGCCCAAGCTTCCCCCTTTTTCGCTCGTCTTAGCTTCGTCTATTTCTACGGATGACCCTAAGGAAGTTCTCAAAAAAAAACTCACTGATTGGGCTTCTCCCATCGATGGATTAGGATTATTTATTTTGCGCTTGATACCCCAAGATCACCATTCCATTGAATGTTTTGAAAATGGTAATCAAACGGATTTTAAGGTTACATATACAAAAAAATATGTGGGAAAGATCGGAAAATTTGGAGAAGAAGGATGGAAGCCTCTTGAGACGGCAACATTTACATGCAAGGACGTGATCGGATCGATCAACTGGAGCGATCGTAGCGTTTCATTCCAAGCATTTTTGACAGTGCAAACAAAGATAGGCCTAGGCTTCTTGAAATTGCCCCTATCAGCAAACCTACAACGTATCCAAATTGTTGATGATAAAATCATTAGAATAACCCTTCCTGTGGCAGTGGGCCCGAAACAAACGGTTGACTGGACTCCTAAGCAATTTTTTGATAGTTTCGGGAACCTTGTTTGGAAGTGATTGGACACAGTCCAGTATACCTTATACCATTTGCGAGAAATAAATTCATAAATTAGGGCCGTATAACATGTCATCTTTGAACGATCCTTTCTTGCTCATGTTTAAAAACATGAGCTGCAAAACGACCATTCAAATCTGCCACGTTACCCAGCCCTAATTTATGAATTTATTTCTCGCAAATGGTATAATACGTGATTCCCATTGCAAAATAGTCACTTGTCTTCGATAATGCTCGCGTAAGTCAACCATTTGTTCAAACAATATTTTGTCTTGAGTCGACAGAAATTTCTTTGAACAGGTAGACTCTTGGAACTGGACAAAGTCCAGTGGCAGAGGGATATTTTCAAGAGGGGATGGCGAGTTGTGAAGTATTTTATTATTGGGGCAATCCTTCTTTTTGGCGGGATAGGCTTTATAGGATGGGTCAAGAAAGGCCAGTTCATTGAAGAGTCCGTACAAGAAATTGCTTTAGGTACTGCCAGCGAGCCAATGCCGATCTCTTTAGAGCCTGTCGTAGCAGAACCGGAAGTAGATCGGATCCCCCAGCTTTTTGCAACAGGATCCAAACAGCTTTCGATCGTCGAAACAGTGTCTTTTACAAGCCGTGTTCCGTGGTTAAAAGGGAGACCTGCCTGGATTTCTGATTATGCGTCTCACTATCAAACATCCCGCCATTTTATTGCTCGCAGCTTGAACGGAAAGGCAGATTACCTCACTCAAAAGATTCATCCTGGCGATCGATTCAATGTATTTAAGCAGGGAAAAGACATTCGCTTTCACTTGCTGGTCGATCTTGCACAGTGCAAAATGTGGTTTTATTATCTTGATGGCTCGGAAAAAGTACTTCTAAAAACCTACCGAGTAGGTGTGGGAAAAAAAGATTCTGTGAGTACATCTGGATCTTTAACGCCGATAGGAAAGTATGGGCTAGGGGAGAAGGTTGCGATTTATAAGCCGGGTGTAATAGGGCATTTTCAAGATCAAGAAGTGGAGATGATCCGTATCTTTGGGACACGATGGCTCCCTTTTGAGGAAGAAATTGACGGTTGTTCAGAGCCCGCTAAGGGATTTGGTATTCATGGCGTTCCTTGGGTGGTAGGAGCAGATGGCCAGATGGTAGAAGATGTAAGCCAGATTGGGAGGCTCAACAGTGATGGATGTATTCGAATGGCTTCGTCTGATGTAGAGGAGATTTTCGCAATCGTGATTACCAAACCAACTACTGTAGAAATTGTAAAGGAAATCTCACAGTGACCATTTTACCCCATGAAAAGCAGATCTTTGAGGTGGAAGAAACCCTTTCTCG
Source organism: Chlamydiae bacterium RIFCSPLOWO2_12_FULL_45_20 (assembly GCA_001796285.1). GTDB lineage: Bacteria > Chlamydiota > Chlamydiia > Chlamydiales > SM23-39 > REEB52. The sequence continues at coordinate 104,268 of MGMD01000001.1, read as the reverse complement.
ACTGAAGGAGCAGAATAAGGGCAACCCTCTTTTCTCCCAAGATGAGCTCGTTAAACTGGAAAAAAAGCTGCAGCTACTGAAAGAACGCACATATTCTCAGCTCAAACCCTGGGACCGCGTACAGATCTGCCGCCATCCCCGCCGCCCCCATGCAATCGATTATATGGAGGCCATTTGCGACGAATTTGTCGAGTTGTTTGGCGACCGTACCTTTGCTGATGATCACGCCATTATATCGGGCTGTGGCCTCATTGATGGGCAGAAATTTGTCATAATCGGCCAAGAAAAAGGGAAAGACACTGAAAGCCGCATCTACCGCAATTTTGGCATGCCCCATCCAGAAGGCTACCGCAAAGCCATGCGCTGTATGAAGCTCGCTGCAAAGTTTAACCTTCCCGTGATTTCTTTTGTAGACACTCCAGGGGCTTATCCAGGACTCTCTGCTGAAGAGAGGGGACAAGGATGGGTGATTGCCCAAAATCTCTGGGAGATGGCAAGATTGCCAACGCCTATCATCGTTGTTCTTATTGGTGAAGGATGCTCTGGAGGGGCGCTGGGGATCGGAGCAGGAGATGCCATTGGGATGATGGAACATTCTTACTATTCTGTCATCTCTCCTGAAGGGTGCGCATCGATCCTATGGAAAGATGCGAGTAAAAACTCCGTAGCCGCTTCTGCTTTAAAAATGCACGTCGAGGATCTTTTGGGATTGGGAATTATCGATCAAAAAATCGATGAACCTCTCGGCGGGGCTCATCTCAATCCAAAGCAGGCCTTTCAGAATGTCAAATCGTTTATCTTAGAACAGTGGGAGGCCTTCAAAGCGACACCTATTTCTTCTCTTTTAGAAAATCGCTATCAAAAATTTCGGAAAATGGGCAAATTTGATTCTCATGTAAAACTATCGGAGAATCATGAAGCTCTTGTTGCAAGCTGCCCTTCGGAACAGTAGGCATCTTACTCTTGCCATCCTCACGTTTTTCACGCTCATGTTTGCTGTTGTCGCAACGCAATGTGAGATGTTTTCTTTAGGTCTCATCACAAGCTCTGGCGCTGATTTTTTTGCCCTCTTCAGCACGGAGGGAAAAAAAATTAAAGATAAAATTAGTTTAGAGGATGTCCACAGACGGTGGGAGACCATCGACACGAATTATGATGGAGTGATTTCCAAGCAAGAGGCTGCCCGTTATATCGCGTCTCGTAAAGATGTCAACCCTCTCGGTTGGGTCATGCACAAAGCAGCCCTCTATTTTGATTATGAGAAGAATTTTTCATTTCTTGTTCTTATTCTCATGAGTGTGGCTTTTTTCAAAGCGATCACTCTTTTTTCTTCTCGTTATGTCACTCAGCTCTTATCGATTCGCGTAACGAGGGATTTAAGACAACAGTATTTTGAGCATATTCAATCCTTGCCGCTCAGCTTTTACCAAGGGCATAACTTGGGAAGTCTCTCTTCTCGGGCCGTGGGCGATGCGGGACAGATCGCCTCTTCTTTGAATTCTTGTTTGACCAACTACCTCCAAACTCCTTTTACGATTTGTTCTACCTTAGCTGCCTGTTTTTATCTGTCTTGGAAACTTTCTCTCATTATTTTCCTTGGTCTTCCCTTAATCATTCTGCCAGTGATTTTTCTCACGCGGAGAGTGAAGCGGATTACCAGACAGATTCAGAAAAATCAAGAGACATTTACCTCGGTTCTTCTCGATTTTTTAGCGGGGATTCAGACGGTCAAGATTTTTGCTATGGAGGCTTTTTCTCTTCGAAAATATAAAGAACAAAACGACCAAATGGCTCATTTGGAAAGCAAGAGCGCAAAATATGGCCTATTGACCAGGCCTGTTCTCCACTTCATCGCAACGGGTTGTTTGGCCATTATTGTCCTCTTTGGCCTTTATTCCCTACATATGACAGTGGGTCAACTCCTCATGTTTTGTGGTCTACTGCATCTTTTCTATGAGCCTGTAAAGAAGTTTGCTGAAGAAAACGCGAATATTCAAAAAGGGGTTGTGGCTGCTGAGCGGATGTTTGAAGTCTTGCACCTGCGTCCTCAGATTGAAGATCGGAATGGGGCGATCGAAATCACTGATTTTAAAAACATTATAGAATTTGATCGTGTATGGTTTAAGTATCGAGAGGAATGGGTCATTCGCGATGTGAGTTTTACAGTGAAAAGGGGAGAAATTGTCGCACTTGTAGGCGCAACCGGAGCGGGGAAATCTACTCTTGTGCAGCTGATTCCGAGACTCTATGAAGTGCAAAAAGGAGAGATTCGGATTGATGGTATTCCCTTGCATGCCGTAACGCAAAAATCTTTAAGAGAACAGATTGCCTTTGTCCCACAAAGACCTTTTCTTTTTTTTGATACTGTAGCGGAAAACATTGCCTTTGGCCGCGCTTTTTCCCAAGAGGAAATTGAGGGGGCTGCGAAAAAAGCCTACGCTGATGAATTTATCAATGAGCTTCCCAATCAATACCACACGCTCCTTGCTGAAATGGGTAAAACGCTTTCAGGGGGTCAGCAGCAAAGGCTTGCGATTGCAAGGGCCCTTGTGAAAAAGGCTCCTATTTTGATTATGGATGAGGCCACCTCTTCTTTAGACGCCATTTCAGAGCAGCGGATTAAAAAAGCAATGGAAGACTTACGCGGTGAGTTGACGCAGATTCTCATTGCTCATAGGCTGTCCACGATTGAACATGCAGACAAAATCATTTATCTGGAAAAAGGAAAAAAGATTGCCGAAGGGGGATTACAAGAGCTTTTGGATATTTGCTTGCCTTTCCGCCTCCTTTGGGAAACGTATCATAATAGCGAAAGCCAAGGAGAAATTTATATTGACAAGGGGACGAAGAATCGATTATGAGCCTTGTTTTCTTTTAATGGTTGTGTGTGCAAGAAATCAGTCTATTTCATGCGGAGCTACTCAGGCTCTTGAAAGGTCAAGTGGAAAAACGGGTGCAAGAGCAAGGTTGGGATCCTGGTTCAGATGAATGTCTCAAGGCTCTTCTTCAAAGGTTGACAGAACCGAACCATCAGACGCCCTTAGATGAGGTCATAGAGCTCTATCAGAACTTTTTTCGCGACAAGGGGGTTGTCTACTTAGAAAAAGTACTAATGGAAGCATTTCCAGAAAAGGATTTTGTTGAGCTTGGTTTATGGCGTTATTTTCCCCGCATCTATCGTGGCCTTCCCAGGATGTATCATCGCAATTTTCCCAGCCAATCTTATGTGAAACATCCTTTCACCCACCTTCCTAGTTTAAAAAAGCATGCCTGCATCCCCGCCCTTTACAGTCTTTATTCCACCTGTGAAATTGCAGGAAAGGTCACACTCTTTACTTGGGTGATTAATGACGGATTGGGGGATTATATTGCGGCGTCAGAAGTATTGCGCCTTTTAAAAACGCGCTTTGCTGATTTGGCCCTTCATTTTGTGGCATTAGTTCCTGAAACAATGGCAGATCGCTTGCTCAGGCCTGAGAATTCGATTTTGATTGCGTATGCCAAAGATTGCCCTCTTGAAGCCGTATCTCCCGAGGTTCTTTCTCTTCTTAGGTCTTCTGATCTCATTGTCCAACTCCCAACGTATTATCCTCATTTTGATTCTATGGTAGATAAGTTGAAGGGAATGGATGGTGGGACTATGCCGACCATCGAATCTGTGGGAGAGTATGGGTTTTTAGAGTCTAATTGGTTTCATCCAAAATCTCATAACCATTCTATGGGGCTCCACTTTTTAGAAAAGGGAGTGCTTGTGAGAAAGCCGCTCGAAGCTTCTTGGCGTGATATATCGAATCCAGATCTTTTACGGATGAGGAATCCAGAAAACTTGTTTTATCTTGCCTATCTTTCCACGCAAATAGGCGGGGCCATCTATTTACACGCTCTTTTAAAGTCACTTCAGCAAGACGATCGAAGCATTGATCTTTGTGTGCCAGACTTGGGGTGGTTTCTGCAGTTTGTGGAAAGGCAAAAGCAGAAAGGAAAAGAGATCCTAGAGTGGGAATTGGGAGTACAGGAAATCGAAATTCACCTTGGGGATCGTTTGCATTTGATCCCGATTTCTGCTTCCGGTAAGAAGCTCCGTATCCTCTCTCCTAAAGAACTTTCTCAAAACGATTTCAGGGCTCTTTTATCCTTAAGCGGTAATTGGGTAGGGATTCGTGGAAATCAGTCCTTTTCTGAGGCTATATCGCAGGGAAAGACTTTTTTTTATGATGGCAGGGAACATGCGAGATACTTTCTGAAAGATCTCGTTGCGCTGGTAGAAAATCGTCTTCCTGAATACCAAGGTACCTTGCACTGTATTCGAGGGATGACTAGCGGATTTTTGTATAATCTTCCTATTCAGGAAGAGGAATGGGTTGATGAAGCTTTTTTTCAAACCGTTGAAGAATGGCCGACCCTTGCTTTACAGCTGGGACTTTCTCTTCAAGATCCCCAAACGTATGAGGGCTTTCAGCGGTTAAGTCAGATTATTATCCAAGAGCACTCGGCCAATCGATTTTTGCGCCATTTTGTCCAGAGGGCTTTGACTTTGAGAAAATACCCCGATATGGAACAACAAGAAGCGGAAAACATAGGAAAATTTATCTCTGGAGCCGCAACGTTGAGAGGATTGATTGAATCGCACCGTAACGTAATGAGAAGCTATTCAAAGACAGGTGGGTGATATGGATCTATATTGCAAGCTAGGCAATGAGTTGCGAGCCATGTTTAAAGATCTTTTTAACCCTGCTCGTAGAGGAACCTGTAAGGCTCAAATGGATGACATTCTCTCGATGGCGGCTCAAATAGGAGGTCCTCTTGCAATGGAAGCAGAGCTTCTTTACATGGATGTATTGAGATTTCTGCAACATCCAGAAGACAAAGAAACGGTTGCAATTCTTCAAGAACACGCATTAAAGCTTGAGCAAGAGACTCGAGAGTTATAATATAGTCGCTTAAAATTTTATTGATAGCTTCTGGATGCGTCAAAGCGCAAAAAATCGATCCTCGTAACTGGGTATGTATTTACGGATCTCTTATTTCTTATTCTCTTCGATTTCGTGGTTGAGCTGCTCTTCTCTTTCTTGTTCATCGGTCTCATCGGGACCGAAAAATTCCCGGAAAAAAATATAAATTGCACCGAGCGTAAATAGGATGGGCAAAAAGATACGCCAAGAGATATCGAATTGGACGGTGACAAAGGTTCCTATGAAGACCACAAGAGTCACGAGCATGTCGTAGTTTCGACCTAAAAGATACTGTCTGAGAGCCAGAGGTAGTCCCACAATCAGCATGATCCCAGGCCACCAGGCCTGAGTAAAGATCAGAGTCGCAAGTCCCACTAAGAAAAGGGAGGAGGAAAGGGCTCCCGCCCTTTTCTTCGAAGTAATCGGATGATGTTCAGACATTCTTTCACCTCTTGCTGGATTGTAGCAGCTTTCGAATATATTTTGCTGTTTTTGATTGTTTAGAAAGAGCTACTTCTTCGGGAGTCCCTTGCGCTATGACGTATCCTCCCGCATCCCCTGCATCAGGGCCTAGGTCTATAATATAGTCTGCATTGACTATTACATCCACATTATGTTCGATGATGACCAGGGTGTTTTTTTTATCGGCCAAGCGGTGGAAGATTGCGAGGAGCTTGAGGACATCTTCTGGATGGAGCCCCACGGTGGGTTCATCGATTAAGTAAAGGTTTTTCCCAGAAGACCTTTTCGCAAGCTCGCGAGATAGCCTCAGCCTTTGCGCCTCGCCCCCAGAAAGCGAGATGAGCTCTTGGCCGAGTTTGAGGTAATGAAGGCCGACGGAACGGAGAATTTCCAGCTTTTTTACCATTTTAGGGATCGCGTGAAAAAAAATAAGTGATTCTTCTACAGTCATCTGAAGAATTTCTCCAAAGTGTTTGCCACGGTATCGAACCTCAAGAGAAATAGGGTTGAGCCTATGCCCATGGCAGGCATCGCATTCGATCTGAACGGAGGGAAGAAACTGTAAGTTCACTGTTTTATAACCCAGCCCCCAGCAAGTGCGGCACATACCGCGGAGGTGGTTCGGGCTGAAATGGCGAGGTAAAAGCCCTTTGGTAAGGGCGAGCGGCATGGATGCAAAAAGCTCTCGGATAAGGGGTTGTACTTCTGAATAGGTACTGACATCTGCACGGGGCGTTTGACCAATGGGACTTTGGTCAATATGGAGGATCGCATCAAAATTTTTGTCCTTTCTCCTTAAATAGCTCATGAGGGATGATTTTCCTGAGCCCGAAACTCCAGTTAGACAGGTGATCGCTGCTGTTGGGATCTCTACGGTAATATTTTTTAAGTTATGCAGCGTCGCATTCTCAATCTTAATAGGGGAGGAAAAGGTTCTCCTGATGGTAGGGATAGGCACTTTCTTTCTGCCGCTGAGGTAGGCTCCTGTCAGTGAGTGGGGATGTTTCTCAATTTCTGAAATTGTGCCGAATGCCGTGATCATGCCTCCTTCTTTCCCTGCTTTAGGACCAAAGTCAAATAGGTAATCTGCAGCCCGAATGGTCATGGGGTCATGCTCAACTAGGATCAAGGTATTACCGAGATCTCGGAGACGCTTAAGCGCGTCATTTAACAACTCATTATTGAATGGGTGGAGTCCGATGGTAGGTTCATCGAGAATGTAAAGGCACGATGTGAGGCCTGAGCCCAGTTGTTTAGCAAGGCGGATTCGCTGCAGCTCTCCGCCGCTAAGAGAAGGAGCAGAGCGGCTTAAAGATAGGTAGTGAAGTCCAATGGAGAGAAGGAAATCTAAGTATTTCAGTAGTTGTGCTTGAGTTTCTTGCAAATAGATAGGGCATTTTAGCGATTGTAAAAAGGCGCGAGCCTTTTCGATACTCAGGGTAGAAACATCGTGGATCGAGAGCTTGTTAAGGAAGACGTGCCTTGCTTTTGCATTCAAACGGGCTCCTTGGCATTCAGGGCACGGACTCGCCTTCATCATAGGCAAAATGGCCTCTCGAATGGCTCCATGGCCCATTCGGGCCGCGTTAGCAAACGCAGTATGTAGACCGATCCACCTGATGTGGAAGCCTTTTTTCACCTCTACTTCAGGTCCCCCATGAAGTAGGATCTCTTTGTTTTCTCCTACTTGATTGAAGTAGGTCTCTAGTAGCCTGTAGGTATTGCTGGTTCCCTTGTCTTTCATCAGACGGTCGATCACATCGTAAATGGACAAGCGCTGAATCGAGCGGTTCTGTTCTAGATGGGCACCGTATGTTTCTCCCAACCCCTGGCATTCAGGACACATCCCTTCTTCGTGGTTAAAAGAGAAGGTTTGGGGAGAGTTCTTTTTTTCCTTGGAAAGATGGAGGGTAAGATCCTCGTTTGGCCTGGCAATCACGAGCGTCTCGTCAACTTTCGAAAGAGCTTCATAGATGCGTTTTTCCGCCTGTTCATCGACGAGCATTCGGTCAATGACGAGATAAAGCTCATTTTTCTTAAATTTTTCGTACGGGATGTTTGCATCTAGCTCATACACTTGGCCGTTTAACCGAATTCTCAAATACCCTTCCCGATTGAGTCTTTCCATGAGCCCTTCAAAGGTCTCCTTCTTTTGAAAGACAATCGGTGTGAGAAGTTGGATTTTTTCTCCTTTGGGTAGAGACAAAATCGTTTCTACAATCGTTTTTTTACTGACGATCCCAATGGGTTTTTTTGTAACCGGGTCGTGGGGGATGCCGAGGTGGGCAAAGAGCACTCTTAAAAGATCGTAAATTTCTGTAATGGTGCCTACAGTGCTTCTCGGATTAAGCCCCCCCGTTTTTTGTTCCAGGGCGATGGAAGGGGAAAGGCCTTCTATTTTTTCAAGCTTCGGTTTAGGCAGTTGCTTGACTAGAGCTCTGGCATAGGGGCTGAGCGTTTCTGTGTATCTTCTCTGCCCTTCCGCATAGAGGGTTTCAAAAGCCATGGAGGATTTGCCAGATCCTGAAGGGCCTGTGAAGACTGTTATCTTACCGCGAGGGATTTTCATCGACACGTTTTTTAGATTGTTTTGGCACGCGCCTTCAACAAGGATCTCTCTCGGTTCTTTCATAGAAGAAGGGGTGTTTTGTTCTCTTTTTAGGCCTTTAAGAGCCAACCCTGTAGCTGTTTTGAGTTTCGCAATGCTTTCAGGAGTCCCCATACCGACGATTTGGCCTCCGTGATCCCCCGCGCCAGGGCCTAAGTCGATGACCCAATCTGCACATTTGATAAGTTCCATACTGTGTTCGATGACAATGACTGTATTACCCCGATCGACCAGTTCCTGGAGGATTTCAATTAGCTTTTTAATGTCGTGGAAATGAAGCCCTGTGGTGGGCTCATCTAAAATGTAGATCGTTTTCCCGGTCGCGGGACGAACCAGCTCTTTAGCGAGTTTAATCCGTTGGGCTTCTCCGCCAGATAGAGTCGTTGAGGGCTGGCCTAAGCTCAGGTAGTTCAGGCCTACTTTACGCAAAAGTTCTAGCTTGTTTCGAATGGCTGGGATTGCATCAAAATGTTCGATTGCATGCTCAACATCGAGCTCTAACACATCGTAAATCGATTTTCCTTTGTAGTGGACGGCTAAAATTTCGGGATCAAAGCGTTTGCCCTTGCACTGAGGGCACTCAGCCCAAGCGTCTTCCATAAAATCCATGTCAATTTTTATCTGCCCAAGGCCAGAACAGTAGGAGCAAGATCCTTCTTTAACATTAAAGCTGAAATGGCCTGCCTCAAACCCCCTCAGTTTGCTTTCAGGAAGTTCTGTAAAAAAATCCCGAATCAAATCGAAGAGTTTGATATAGGTGGCCGCGTTTGATCGGGGGGTTCTTCCAATAGGAGATTGATCAACGTGAATGACTTTGTCGATCTGTTCGAGTCCTTCCAAATCATTAGAGCGGGTCTTTAAAGCGGGCAAAAGCGTATCTTCAATCAAAGATGATTTTCCGGAACCCGACACTCCTGTAATACAGACGAAAACACCCAAAGGAATGGGGACGGAGAGATTCTTTAAGTTATTTTGACAGGCGTTTTTTAAAAGGAGTGTCCCTGCGGCTTTTCTTCGCTTCTTAGGAGGATGAATGGCAAGCTTACCAAAGAGGTATTGCCCTGTGATTGATGCAGGGTCTTCCAAATGCAAAATCTGTCCACCATGGATTCCAGCTCCGGGTCCTACATCTACAATACGGTCTGCACTTAAAATTGTGTCCAGATCGTGCTCGACAACGATGACTGTATTCCCTTGGTCACGAAGATGTTTTAAGGTGGCGATGAGTTTATGGTGGTCAATGGGATGAAGGCCGATCGAGGGTTCATCCAGGACATAAATAGCGCCTACAAGGCCTGAACCGATTTGAGAGGCGAGGCGGACTCGTTGCGCTTCTCCTCCAGATAAAGTGGGGGATGTTCGCTCAAGGGAAAGATAACTAAGTCCCACCCCAAGTAAAAATTGTACTCTTTCTTTGAGCTCTTTGATCAGCTCATCTCCAATGATGTGCTCTAGTTCCGTAAGTTTTAGAGAATGAAAAAATGCCAAAAACTCTTCTAGAGGCATAGCCGTGAGTTGATGAATGCTTTGCCCTCCAAGAAGGGTTGCTGCCGGATAGGGCTTAATACGAGACCCTTTACAATCGGCACAGGTAGCGAGGCTCATGAGCTCACCCATTTTCTTTCGATAGGCGTCGCTTTTTGCTGCGGCCAGCCTTTCTCTCGCTTCATGGATCACGCCCTTCCAATGGACATATTCAAACCAGTGAGTCCGTTTGGTTGGATGGGAGAAGCGCATGCGGGTCCACTTTTTTTCTGTACCGTAAAGAAAGACCTGTTTTGCTTCTTGGGACAGTTTTTTCCACGATTTTTTTACATCAAAACCATATATCTTGGCCAAATTGTTGTAGATGTTTCCGTAGCGTACTGTATCATAATGTCCAGCAATCGAGCAGCAGTCTTCGGCAATACTTTTTTGCGGATCGATGATTTTTTCCATAGTAAACTGAGCGAGTTTCCCAATGCCCTGACAGGTGGGGCACATGCCCAGTGGGTGGTTAAAGGAGAAATCGTGAGGTTCTAAAGGGCCATAGGATAAGCCAGATGTGGCGGAGTGAGCAAATTGAGAGTATACAGTGTCGTTGACGCTAAAAAATCCTTGACCCACTTCTAAGGCGAGCTGAACGCTCTCTAAAATTCTGGATCGGCTGTCAGGATTGACGACGAGCCGGTCGATGACGATGTCGACATCATGTGCTACATTGGGATCCAGGGTCACTTCTTCGCTCAAATCGACAAATTCGCCATCGATTTGAAGGCGTAAAAATCCTTTGGAGAGAAGCTCTAAAAACTCCTCTTTAAACTGTCCTTTTTTTCCTTTTACAAAGGGGGCGAGGATGATAATTTTCGTGCCTGGACTGAGATTTTGGATTTCCGCAATGATTTTTTCTTGGCTTTGGGCTTGGACCGGCTCTTTACTGATGGGGCAGTGGGGAGTGCCGATCCGGGCAAATAACACTCGTAAATAGTCGTAGATCCCAGTCATTGTTCCCACTGTTGATCTGGGAGAGCGACCTGCTGTTTTTTGTTCAATGGCGATGGTCGGGGCGATGCCAGAGATGCTCTCAGCCTCTGGTTTAGGGAGCTCTCCCAAAAATCTCCTTGCCTGATGGGAAAGCGATTCGATGTAGCGGCGCTGCCCTTCGACATAGATCGTATCGAAAGCCAAAGAAGATTTACCTGAGCCGGAAACCCCTGTAAACACAATGAAGGTTCCAGGTTCTAACTCTAAATCGACTGCCTTGAGGTTGTGGACGGAAACTTTTTTCAATCGAATCATGTCGGAGATTCTATCAAAAAGAGAGTTCCTGTAACATACACTCATGTACACCCGCACAAAAATTGTTTGCACCATCGGCCCCGCCGTCAGCTCTTATGAGAAAATTCTTGCATTGATCGACGCTGGAATGAATGTAGCTAGATTAAATTTTAGCCATGGCTCGCATAAAGAGCATTTACAAGTGATCAACCATTTGAAAAAGGCGAGGAAAGAGAAGAACATACCCCTTGCGATTATGCTTGACACACACGGACCAAAAATTCGAGTGGGTAGGCTTCCTTCGGGTCAAATCACCTTAGAGCCGGGGCAAAGGGTCAAACTGGTCGTAAAAGAAAGTGAAAAACTCGATGAGATTCCCATCCATCCGATTGAGGTAGTCGATGCGATGTTGCCCGGTATGAACATTCTTTTTGACGATGGGTATATTGTCTCGAAGGTGATTGAAAAAACGGACAAAAGTGCGGTGGTAGAAATACAAAACTCGGGCGTTTTAAAAAGTGGCAAAGGGGTGAATATCCCAGGGGCTCAAATTCCGCTTCCAGCTCTTACCGAAACGGATATTGAAGATATTAAGTTTGGTTGTAAACACGACGTGGATTACATTGCAGCTTCCTTTATACGCTCCGCCCACCACGTTTTGACGATCAAGGCGCTCTTAGTTAAGCAGGAGAAACCTGATATCCAGGTGATTGCTAAAATTGAAAGCACGCAGGGGATTGAAAATTTTGATAGCATCGTCCAGGTTTCAGATGGGGTGATGATTGCTCGGGGCGATCTTGGAGTAGAGGTAGACCTGGCGCTGGTTCCGAAACTGCAAAAAATGATGATCCGGAAGTGCTACCAAGCCTGTAAGCCCGTTGTGACAGCAACGCAAATGCTCGAGTCGATGATTGTGAATCCTAGGCCTACTCGCGCCGAAGTTTCCGATGTGGCCAATGCGATCTACGACTGCACGTCTCTTGTTATGCTTTCAGGGGAAACTGCTATTGGGAAGTACCCCATCGAAACAGTCCAGCGGATGAAAGAAATTGTGATGGAGGCAGAAAAAGACTTTGACTATCAGGGGTTTTTCAGGGCCAACTCGCAAAAAGATTACCATGACGTTTCTTCGGCTGTTTCTATGGCGGCCGTGAATACGGCTTACAGCGCTAATGCCAAGAGTATCTTTGCTTTTACGACCAGCGGAGGGACGGCAAGACTGGTTTCTCGCTTAAGACCTCCGATCCCGATTATTGCTGTCACTCCGCATGAGAAGAACTATCATCAGCTCGCCTTTAACTGGGGGGTTATTCCTGTGCTTGCGAAGGGGTGTAAAGATTCGAAAGAATCCTTTGCAGCCGCTAGCCAATTTGCTCTTGAGAGGGGGCTGATTTCCTTTGGAGATGTCGTCGTAGTGACTGCAGGCGAGCCTTTTGGGAAGAAAGGGACAACGAATATGATGCGGGTGGAAAATATTGGAGAAGTTCTTGTTCGGGGCCATAAAGGCTTTGGGCCTAAAGTGACAGGCAAAGTGGTTTTTGTCTTAGCGCCTGAAATCTACAACTCCGAGGAACTCACAGGGCAAATTGTCGTTATTTCTCACTGCAATCACCTCTTTCTCCCGGTTCTCAAGCTTGTCGCAGGAGTTATTTTGCAAAACTACATTGGGGATATGGCTTCTGAAAAGTATGCAGCTCTTGTAGCGAAGACCTATGACATTTCTGTCATGAGCCGGGCCGATGGAGCCATGTCGGTTCTCAAAGAAGGGGATGAAGTCACCCTCGATCCACAAAAAGGGCTTATTTACCGAGGGTAACGGTTGTTATAGTCGATTAAGTTTAAAATTGCATCTTTTAGACCGCGCCAAATGCTGTAACTCGCTTTTCCTGGGAAGCATTTCCGGATACAACCGATCTTGCCATCGCTCGAAAATTTTGAGCTTGGAGCTTGGCCGGAGGAAACGACACACAATCATAGTGAAAATAACTTGACAGAGATCAAATTAAGAGATTTTTTTCTCGTCATCTGTCCAGTTTTCTGGGTATCTATTCAAAAGATCCTGCAATAGTTTGTTCTGCAAATCATTTACTTCTTGCTCAGGCTTTATTCTTACAGCGTCGTAATTAATGGCCACAACAAGGTCAGCTTGATTATTTTTTTTGGTAGTCACCATGAGAGGATGTTGTTTAGCTAAGCGGTTATCTTTAATGGTAACTTCATCAAAAAAAGGAGCGTTTTTTCTTACTTCATCTGCTGTTTTTTGTTTATAGTTTTTGTATTTACTATCTACTTGTTTTTGAAATTCGTTCAATGAACGGACTTTAAAAATATTTTCTATAGATAGGGTGGCAAATTTTGTTAGATCTTGCGCTCTTGTATTGCTAAAAACAAAGTATGGTTGTATTTTTTTTAATACTGCACAGTATGAAATAAGCAAATCTTGTATCTCTTGAGATAGCTGCTCCTCTACACTCGCAACAAAAGCTAGTAATTTAGTTAGGCAAGGGAGAGCTTCTTGCTTATTTTTTATATTGTCTCTAGATGGCAGATTCCAGTAAATAGTAACTTCATCTACCAAATCAGATAAAATAGTATCTAAAATAGCCTGTTTATATGAAGCATCTTCTATGGAAAGATACTCAATTTTTTCTTCGAAGGAACAAAGCTTCACTGTATTTTTAAAATGGGACAGAGCGCTTAAATTTTCTGGTGCGTGTATTAGTTTGGTAGTCAAACCTTTCGAAGTTTCCTCAATTTTAATGACACCTAATCTCCAGAGGTCTCTTCCGAAAAAATTCTCGGCATTACCCCATTTTGTAAGCTGGGTTGGGTCTATGGTAATTTCGAAAGAACGCATAGGTAAGGATTTGTGTAAAGTTTTTTGTATTTCTGAAATAGCTTTACCTAAATCATTTTGTGCTGGCTTAAAATAACTTCTTTCCAAAACATTAAACTCTACATAAAAGTTTAAATACTGATTAGCAGGAATTTTTAAAGCTTCCTCGATAAAGTCTGTAAGATTTTTATAACATCTCTTTTCAAATCCTTGAGGAGGATTTATAAAACTTTCGATGGGAAAAGTCTCTCCTATTACGTAAGTATGAACTCTCTTGACAGTTCCATTTGCTATGGCATCTTTAGATAGCAGAGAAAAGGTTGTTGCATTTTTACCTACATTTGAGAGTTTTTCATTAAAAAGAACTATGATTCTGGTTGTGTTAGAAGTTTTTTCTTTTGGCAAAAAGGCTTGAAAATCAATTCCCTCATAAAGGCTTTGATCCCATATCTGGAGGGAACGATTTAACTTTTCAGCAAAACTTTTCCAAGTATCTATTACTTTTTTTGTAACTTGGTTGTTTATTACTAGAATAATCCCTGTCTTTTCTTCTTCTACAAAAGCTGTAGAGAAAGTAAATTGATGAGAGATTCTTTGAATAACTCTATAAGAGTTATCTAAACAGTGAAAAAACAGTTCAATTAAAATTTTAGTAGGCACGTGAGAAGGTGCAGATGGATCTACTACAAAAGAGCCAGATAAAGAAAAGGGACTGTCTTTGGAAAGGCTATCTATTGGAATCATAACAGGAGCATCTAAAGATTGTGTTTCTCCACTTCGTAAACGTACGCACAGCAAGCGAGACTGCCCATCTTCTCTTGTTGCAGAAAGTCTAAGAGCTAGCTTTCTACCATGCGAGCCTTCTCCAAAGAGTTTGGGAGAATGGTTTTTTACTAAAAATGCTTGGCAGAAAGGATTTCCTGCTATGGTTACATTTGTAGAAGAGTTGTGATAAAGTGTAACGGGGTAACGGACATTACAAAAAGGCTTAAGTACAGATGGATAGCAAGCTCCTACTCTTTGAAGCTGAGCTATCAGATCCACTGTAAGCCGTAAATTTAAAAATTGGGCAGATCCTGGATCAAATTCAAAGGGACTAATTACAAAGGAAACCTTGCCTTCTAAAGTACGTTTTTCCTTTGGAGCAAGACTCGGTACCTCTATTCCTTTAACATTTTGAATATGAGGGGATGATGCTAAAGTTACAAAAGCGGGGACTACTGGAGTTGGCATGGCAGTTGGATTTAAAACCCGTATGTCCCCTATTTCAACTGATTGTCCAGGCTCAAAGGTTCCTGTCTCCGTGCTTATAGGTGAAAATGATTCCAATGTAAGATCGTATCTGTCTTGATATTCCCTTGAAGACCCGTCTTTGTAAACAACAAATTTGTACGAACCGCTTCTACCATCTGCTCCATTATTTCCATCTCTTCCGTCCCTTCCAGAAGATCCATTGAACCCACTGTGTCCTCCTGGCATTGAATGGTATGCTATATCGGTTAGAGTTCCCATGTCTGCAGTTTGCCTATATGTATAAGTTGACCAGGAATATCCATTCCCCCCAGCTCCTCCACTCCCTCCCCTTCCTCCACAGCCCCCTTTGCCTCCACGGCCCCCTTTTCCTCCAGAGACATCAATAGAACGAATTAACATAAAAAGATCTGTAGCTTCTTGAGGTGCCATCATAATGACGTTACCTCCATCACCTCCATTACCTCCATCACCTCCGGGCCCTCCGTCAGTTCCGTTAGTTCCATTACTGCCGTTTCCGCCTATAGAAAGTTCGGTAGCTGAGGAGCCAGAAGATCCATTCATCCCATCTCTTCCGTGCATTCCATTTATTCCATCTAATCCGTTTCCTCCACGAGCTGAAATCCTTAAGGCCAAATTACTGTTATTTAATGGGAAGGCTGTTTCATTAACGAGAGCGCGAAAAATGTTTCCTGTCTTCTCGACGTTTAATTGTACTAGCAATGCATTGTTACACTTAGCGCAAGGGATAGTGGTTGTTGTTAGAGAGCTGCTAATTACTATTGACATGGATAGATCCTTTAATCTTCTAAAAAAGAAGATCGGAGATCTTACGAAACAAAAAAATTAGAGTCAAGGCCTGAGTTTATCTCTAACCCTAGGCTGACGAATATTGATTGGCCCAATACCGGTTTGGATATCGCGAGCCGGAAGATACCCATTTCATGAGCGTATTCCTTTTTGTTTGATTTTTTCCGTCTAAGAAAAATCATTATGGGTACGCTCTTTTTAGCCTCTCATCCACCACTTTCGATCATATTTCCCGCGGGAGCTTTCGCGAGGCTCTAAAAATGTAATTTTAAACTTAATCGACTATATTAGTCCCTAAGGTGATAAGCGCATGCGGCTGCGATGGGGGCTGTCTCGGCTCGTAAAATATAGTCCCCTAGTCGGATAGGAGAACCCTTTTGGTGGAGAAGCTCTTTCTCTTCCGCTGAAAAGCCTTTTTCAGGGCCTGTGATGATGATACAGGGATCGTTTGGTATCGTCTTTTTTTGGCCTATAGGATCTCCGAAATAAAGGGGTAGTTCTTGACTTAAGCAATCCAGCAAAGAAGTACATGCTATACTTGGCAAATCAAGACGGCCGCACTGCTTCATGGCAGAGATCACAATGGATTCTAGCCGCGACATTTGATGGGTGGAGAAGTTCTCTTTTTCAGAAAATTGTGCAGGATATAAATAAAAGGCATCCGCTCCCAGTTCGACGCATTTTTCTAACGTAAACTCGAGTTTACTGGGCCGCATGAAGGGGATAGCAAGAGTCAACTGAGGGGGGGGGATCGGTGTATGCGATAAAGATACGATTGTAAGAAGGACAGCTTTTTTCGATAGTGTCAGAACTTTAGCTTTTGCCACCGAACCGTGGCCATTGACGAGTTCAATGGTATCACCCGCCTGTTTTCTCATTACATGGAAGTGGTGCATTTCAGCCCCTTCCAGTTGTACTTCTCCGGTGAGATCTGAGTCGTGAAAAAAACGGTCTACTGGCATGTCTATTCTCTTTGCCAAATGGAGCCCGGCTTACAAAGAGCTCTTTTCAAGGTATCAGAAAGGTCATGATGAGGTTTTGCATGTTCTTTGGCAAGTTCGTGGATTTTTTCTAGGTTGAGTACTGTAAAGGCGCTCAAACGCTTATAGTATTTATGGATTTTTTTGTAGTTTGTAAAGTTAAAGATGAGCTTGAAGCGAAGGTCGTCAAGGAGGGTTTCTTCAGGTTTAGAATAATAGATCGTCTCCTCTGCTTCGATGAGGGGGATTGCTCGGTATTTTTCAGGAACGAGTAGGAAAAAAAAGGCTAAAGCATAAATTTCCTTTAATGTGGAAAGGTGAGGAAGGAGTGCATGAAATCCCTCATCGGGAAGAATCAGGCAAATGCAATCGTGCCGAAAGCGCTTGTAGAGGTTGTGGATGGTTTGCTGTTTCCAGCGGTTATGTTGCCAGAGCCACTCTCCAGGAGAGCGTTGGACGCTTTTTTGAAGAAGGGTGAGCGTTTGATCCATCATGCGGATCACTTCTATTTCTAGGGGTTTTGAAAGATCGGGCCAAATGGGGTCAGAATAATGGATCTGATATCTACCCTGAACGCGTCGGGTGTCTGCAAAAATGATGGGACTATTGGTTTTGTATGCAAGAAGAGCTGGGGCCGGAGATGTCCATGCCCTTCTTCCCAGAAAGGGAAAGGAATAGCCGCTATTTGGCATGCCCTGATCCCCCACAATCCCTAGGAAGGTACCCCTTCTCAGCGCTTTAAGACCTTCTTTGACGGCATTTCTCGGGGAAATAATGGTTCCGCCATTTCTTTCTCGAATGGAAAGAATCCATTTGTAGAGCCATTTATTCTTAATGGGTTTACCGATTGCAAGACCCTTCATGTGGGCTGTTCCATTGAGGAATAGTACCTCCCAATTCGATTGGTGACCGCAGAAAAAAATGATCCCTTTCCCTTGCGCATAAATGTGCGCTGCCTCTTCGGGATTTTCACATGTAATCACGCGGGAAAGATCTTTTTCACGCGCAAATTTGGAGTATTCCAGACAGTTGATGGCAAGATTTTGAAAGGACTGTTTGGCAAATACAAGGATTTCTTTGCGACTTAAAGCTAGATCCTTCGCCAAGGCGAGATTGCTCAACGCCCGTTTTCGGTATTCTCTCATACCATAGTAGCCTATCCAGCCGAGCCATTTTCCGATTCTATGGAGCCATGAATAGGGAAGATAGCCCAAGGGAAAGGTTCCTATCCGGATGATGTAGTATATCCATTTTTCTTTAGACACAGTGTTCCATCAGTCGTGTCAGTTGATTGGCAAAATCGAGGTGTTTTACAGATTGGCGGATGTGGATCGCGCTTTGGCGGGTCTTAGGACACTTCATAGCCTGTTCAAGGGCTGTTTTCACAGAGTCGTCATTAAGAAGATCTTCGATTACAACCCCAGTTTCTGAAGTGAGGACTTCTGAGCCGCCATTATGCCTTGACGAAACGACAAATAGCCCCATTGCAAGTGCTTCAACAGTCACATTTGCGAAGGGATCGTAAAAGGATGGGATGACCAGGCAGTCTGATTGTTGATAGTATGGGATCACGTCAGTCGTTGGGCCGATAAAGGTGATCCGTTCTTGTAGTTTCAGCCTTCTTGCTTGTTCCCGGAAAAGTGCCATGTTCTTGTCCCTGCCGATCACCGTGAGGTGAAACTCTTGTGTTTTTAGAAGAGACAGTCCCGTTAACAGTCTTTCAAGACCCTTTCTTAAGTATCCATGTCCGATAAAAAGAAACTGGAACGGTTGGTTTTTCCTTTCTTCCCAAAGCGCAAAAGCAGGCTCCATTTCCACCCATTCGACCCCATTATGAACGACTTTCACTTTTTCTTGCTGCACATTGTAAGTATTTAGGATTTCAGAGCTCACCATATGAGAGTTTGTAAAAAGTTTCTGAAGAGAGGGGTTTTCAAAACCTTCTTTTTCAAGCTCGAGAATTTTACGGTGCAGAGGATTGAATCGGCACAAAAAAGTCTTTCTTTTGCCTTCGGCGAAGAGGCGGCTTTGGAGATAAGCAGCATGTACCCCATTTCCTGCCCGCAGATGGGTTTGCGTGCGATTTCGATCCATACCAAAAACTATTTCAGGCTGATGTTCTCGGATCCACTTTTGAACAAACCGATCAAACTGTTCCATTCGAATGAAAGAGGGCCAAGGAGCCGATGGCATCGAAACAATAGGAATTTCCGTATAGCTAGAGGGGCCTGTGGAAAGAAGGGTGACTCGGCAGCCTTTTTGTATGAAAAAAGAGGCAATCCGAGAGGTGTATTTTTCAAGGCCTCCCAGGTTTTTAGAGTGCGATTTGAGAAGGACTACGTTCATGGGTAGTTTTGCGGGGTTACCGAAATCGCATTGGCTTTCAGCTCGATGTTGAGGTTTAGCTTGCTATGGTTGGGTGTATAGAGGCGGAAACGATTCATGTAACTTCGGAAACGGCTCCGAAGATAGTCTTCCAAATAGGTTGGCTGGACATCGAACATCAGATCATTGGATTCTGAAATGACCTTGGAAACATAGCGGTCTTCTAGCTCATGCGGATACATGAATTGGAGGTTCCAAAGCAGCGCTTCTCTTTCTGATTTGGGCGCTGCAATGATGACCACTTGTAACCGATCTTTGACGGTCTCTAAAAAAAGACGACTTACCCCCTGGGCGTACAGGGGGGCGTTAAAGAGTTTGATTCCATTTTTTTTTGTGATGAAATCACTAGTTGCCAGTGCATAGGTCTCAGGGTTGATGGTCGCGCTATGCTGGGATGGAAAAAAAATGGTAATAGGAATGGGAAAGGTGATGGGAAGAAGGTCTTGACGAGAAAAATCAATCCTTAAAAAAGAGGCCCTCGGATCGTCAATGGCGATCGGTTGATCAGAAAGGAGGGGCAAGGAAATCCTTTTCCAGGAGTCGGGCACAAAATAGCTGATCTCATCGGCATTATCCCCTTTCAGAGAATAGAGGGCATCGAGCTCCTCTTGATTGATATCATTGAGATTAAACGTAAGCTTAAGCCCTCGGTTCTTCAACCTTTTGACGGCTTCTTCAGGTCCTGTGATCGTCACGGAAAGCTGGTAGGGGTAAATATCAAGCAGTTGATACCCTCTGGGAACTTCGCCAATGGGCTGCGTGATGGTGATGGGAATCCTTTCGCTGGTCAGCTGGCTTTGCCGGAAAATCATGTCAATGGGCTGAACTCGGGAAATTTGCTTGACGATATCTAATCCTGGGTTCAGGCTGACGAGATGCTTCTTGTCGATCGATGCAATCCATTCATGGGATGTATTTTCCGCATCGATGAGAATTTCTAGGTCTTTTGCCTGAATGTTTTCTAATGCCGCCCGGTGTCCTATCAAAGTAAGGGAAACCCTTTTGTTCAAGGTTCCATCGATTTGCATTCCCTCGATGGTTTTCCCAGCAGGCAGATTGCTGACTCGAATGGGCACATTGGGCACGACTTTGGTTACCGTCATCGAATGATTGACTAACATCCAAATGATCATCGCTAAAGCTAACGAGAGCACTTTCCTCGGCCAATGACTGGTCAATAACTGTAGCAGTAAAGTTCTCATGCTTTGAGCCACTCCCTCAAATTAAATTTTGATGCGCCCAAGCGGGCTGGAGGGTTAAAGATACTGCGGATAATTCCTTTAAATCGATCGATTTTTACACCTCGCGTCATAATCCCTTCTCTTGCAATGGAAACTTTTCCTGACTCTTCGGAGACCACAATCACTAGAGCGTCTGTCATATGGCTGAGACCGAGCCCCGCCCTATGTCTTGTTCCCATAGAGCGCGCTAGTTGCGATGCATCTTCAGCAAGAGGAAGAATCACGGCGGCGGCGAGGAGGACCTGGTCACGCAAAATCACAGCCCCATCATGGAGAGGGGTGTTAATGGAAAAAATAGTTTCGAGGAGCTCAGGAGAGAAAGCGGCATTGAGCATGACTGCTTTTTGTGCATATTCTTCTAAGGAGTCGTCATTTTCTATGGCGATCAGTGCTCCGACTCTTTTTTCAGACATCCGGTACACCGAGGCGGCGAACTGGTCGAGTAATTTATCGAATTCGGTAATATCTCGAGACCTTCGGCTCTTAAAACTAAGTTTTGCTAAGGCGACTCTCAACTCCGGTTGAAAAATGACGATAATGGCAATGGCTAGCACATTACCGATCAACACCATAATCCTGTGCAAGACTGGGAGATCCAGCCAGCTGGAGATGGCCAAGATCAAAAAGAAGGCAAAGAAACCCCACACCAAATCCATGGATTTGGTATTCCAAAAAAAGGACAGGATGTAGTTGAGCATGACGGCTATGATCAGCACTTCGAGAAACGGTGTGATTGCGTGGAAAAAGCTCATTTGTTGCCTTTTACAAAAAAGGGACAAATCTTTGCAAGAAATTCATAGTCCCTACGTAAGATTGTAGGCTGTTTTTGAGTTCTGATCAAGGGATTCCAACAAAAGGTCTAAGGAATGTGTTTACTCATTCCCTTTCCATATACTAATATTAGTTTTTTCATAGAACTTGGTTTTCTTGATGGACGTTCTTTTTCTTTCTCGTCTTCAGTTTGCTTTACACACAGCTTTTCACTACATCTATCCGCCGATCAGCATTGGTCTTGGCATTATGCTTGTTGTAATGGAGGGGCTCTATCTGAAGACCAAAGATTTGAAATATAAGAAGATGACAAGTTTTTGGATCAAGATTTTCGCTCTTACTTTCGCCCTAGGTGTTGCAACAGGGCTTGTACAAACGTTTGCTTTTGGTACGAATTGGGCTCGGTATTCCCGTTTTGTCGGAGACGTATTTGGAAGCGCCCTTGCAGCGGAAGGAGTGTTTGCTTTTTTCTTAGAATCGGGATTTTTAGGAATTCTTCTTTTTGGATGGGACCGCGTGGGACCTAAACTGCACTACCTTTCCACTATTTTTGTATGTTTGGGGGCGCATTTTAGCGCTGTTTGGATTATTGTAGCTAATTCGTGGATGCAGACCCCCGCTGGATACGAAATAGTCGATACAGAACATGGGCCTCGAGCTGTTGTAACGGAGTTTTGGGCCATGGTGTTCAATCCCTCGACGATCGATCGGTTATGCCATGTGGTTTTAGGTTGCTGGCTGACGGGAGCTTTTTTTGTTATTAGCGTGGCGGCCTATTATCTATTACAAAAGAGATATAAAGAGATTGCCCGTTCCATGATGAAAATCGGCCTTAGTTTTGCCATGGTTTCCTTGATTTTACAGTTGATTTCAGGGGATTCTAGCGCCCGATTGATAGCACGATATCAGCCGGGAAAACTGGCTGCTTTTGAAGGAATCTATCAGACAGCTCCCAAGACCCCGATTTCAGTAGTTGGATGGGTGGATGCGAAAAATGAAACGGTGCATTCGATTAAAATTCCAGGGGCTCTTAGTTTTTTAACCTATCGGGACCTATCCACGCCTGTAACAGGATTGGACCAAATCCCAAAAGATGAATGGCCGAATGTTCCGCTGACCTTTCAAACCTATCATATCATGGTCATGATGTGGGCGGTGATGTTCATCCTTGCTGTTTTGGGTCTTTTTTACCTGAAACGTCTGGAGACAAAGAAGGGACTTCTTTGGCCGATGGTTTTTTCTGTGGTCTTGCCTCACATCGCGCAGCAGTGTGGTTGGATTTCTACCGAGGTAGGGAGGCAACCCTGGATCGTGTGGAAGCTTTTAAGGACTAGCGAAGGGGTGTCTACCTCGATTGTGAAACAGCAGGTCTTTGGCTCCATTACGATGTTCGTGCTGATCTATACCCTCCTTTTTGTTCTCTTCCTGTTTCTTTTGGATCGAAAAATCAAACATGGACCTGAAGATGTACGGCAAGATGATTTTATTTACCAGAACATAGGTAAAATGGGATGATGCAATTTCTTTGGTACATGGTTCTCGGGGCTGCATCCGTTCTGTATTGTGTTTTGGATGGATTTGATCTTGGTGTGGGAGCTCTTCATCTCTTTGCGAAGACCGATGAGGAGAGGCGTATTTTTTTAAATGCCATAGGCCCTGTATGGGACGGCAACGAGGTTTGGATCGTCATCATGATGGGGGGATTATTTGCAGGGTTCCCGAATGCGTATGCAACGATTTTTTCCGGCTTCTACACTCTCTTTATGTTCTTGATTGCAGGCCTGATCTTTCGAGCCTGCGCGATAGAGTTTCGTTCCAAACGAGAAGGAAAAGGGTGGAGGTCTTTTTGGGATGCTACTTTTTCTTTAGCCAGTATTTTGGTGGCCTTCATCATCGGCCTCTTGCTTGGGAATATGATTGAGGGAATTCCGATTGACTCCACCCAAAACTATGTTGGAAAGTTTTCCGACTTTTTTAAACCTTACTCTGTCATTGTAGGGATTACGACAGTCGCTCTTTTTGCCATGCATGGGACGATTTATCTTACGATGAAAACCGAAGGCGGCGCGCATGAAACGGTGAGAAAATGGATCAATAAAGCGATTCTTTCTTTTATTTTTTGGTATCTCGTGACGACCCTATTGACCATCATCTATATGCCCCACATGACGCACCGTTTTATTCACAAGCCCTACACTATTGCCTTTCCTATCTTGGCTTTTCTAGCCATTTTCAATGTCCCGAGACTGATCAAGAAGGGAAAAGATGGTCTTGCTTTTATTTTTTCTTCCCTGAGTATAGCGTTTCTTCTTGTCCTGTTTAGCTTAGGCACTTACCCGAGGATTGTCCGCTCAACCCTTGACCCAGCGGTGAATAGCCTGACGATTTACAACTCGTCTTCGAGTGACAAGACGTTAAAGATTCTCTTGATTGTCGTAATGATTGGAGTGCCTTTGGTTCTTGCTTATGGAGCTTTTGTGTATCGTGTGTTTAGAGGGAAGGTTAGGTTGGATCACTCGAGCTACTAGACTTCTTGGGTTATGCAAGAGGTCTACTGGTCGTGGTTCTATTGGGAAAACCAACGATTGCTTCGTAACAAAGCAGCAAGTGCTCTACACCATTCATGGCCCGGTGGGGCTTTTTTTCTTCAGGCAGGCGATACTGTGCGGCAATTTGATCTTTAGAAACACCCGTCACCCATGGCAAAGGCCCCTGGTTTTGTGTCGCCTTTTTCATTGCAATGGCCCAATACATGGAAGCGAGATCAAGCCAGTGGTAAGGCCAGCTCAAGAGCTCTTGCGTATCGGCATCGATGAGCTGGGAGAAAAAAACTCGGTCAAAAGATGGGTTTTGGCAAATAAAGACTGCTTTTTTTCTTCGGATATTCCACTGAGTAAAAAGATCGATAATGGTTTGAGAAACATGCCTTGGCGTCTTGCCTTTTGACACTTCTTCCCATAAAAATCCATTGATGCGCAGGCTTTCTTGATCGCTCTTTTCCCACATTTCAATGGGATGGGCGATCAGCGTCTGATAGTTTGCCTTTACCTCTCCTGTAGAAAGGTCGACAATCTTAAAGGCGATTTCAAGCATTCTATGAATTTGGGAATTCAGCCCATTGGTCTCTGTATCGAGAAATACGCCGATCACGTTTTTAGGATCCCTGTTCCTGCTATCTTCCCGCTGCAAGCCGGTTCCCCCAAGTCTCGCGCGCGAGTTCTACAGGGCCAGTCTAAAAATTTCCTTCAAAAAAGTCGAGTTGTTTTCGCGTGGCCCAAAAAATGTACAAAGTCGAGTTTGACTTAAATCAATGCAGGCTATATTTTCCATGCTTGTACCGAAGGAATGGTAGGATTAAGATAGGTTGCTTATATATTAAGTGATTTATTTGCAGCCCGTTGCAAGTGATTTCGGTCAAAAATTACAAAAAATGAATAGGGTGTTTTATGGCGCTACCCAATCAAAAAATGAGGGAAGCGGTGTTGCAGATTCTTTATGCGCGTGAATTTGATGATGGGGATGTGATTTCCTTCATGATGGCGGAGCTAAAAACCACTCGGGCGGCCATCACTCAAGTGGTGGAGCGAGTGGATGCGGTGTGTTCCAAGCTGGGGGAGATTGATACCGTTATTGCGTCTACCTCAACAGAGTATCGATTGGAGAGGATCTCGAAAGTGGAAAAGTCTATCTTGCGTCTTGCGTTATATGAGTTGATGTTTGATACCGCTATCCCTCCCAAAGTATCGATTGCTGAGGCGATTCGGTTGTGTCGCAAATTTGGGACTCCGGAGAGCGCTCGATTTATCAATGCGATTGTAGATGGGGTATATAAAAATGACCTTGAAATTGGAAAAGGGGAGGAAGCTCTCTGAATTTTCCACCTTAGGTGTAGGCGGGCCGATTGATCGCTTTGTGCAGGTTTCAAATGCAGATGAGATGTGTGAGGCCTTTTCTTTGGAAGGACCGGTTTTGGTGATTGGCCGGGGGTCCAACTGTTTATTTAGCGACGAGGGATTCCAAGGGCTTGTTCTTCTTAATAAAATAGATTTTTGTCATTGGGAAAAAAATCTTGTGACAGCGGGTTCCGGTTACAGTTTTTCCCGCCTCGGCGCTCAATCTGCCAAAAAGAACTTTTCTGGCTTGGAATTTGCTTCTGGGATTCCAGCTAGCGTAGGTGGAGCTATTTTTATGAACGCGGGCGCCAATGGGAGGGAGACTTGTCAGGTGCTCGAGTCCGTGGAATTTTTTGATGGAGTTTCTAAAAAAATTTTTTTGAAAAAGGAGCTGGAATTTGGTTACCGCGAGTCTTCATTTCAGACAATGAGGGGGGTGATCCTAGCAGCCAGTTTTGTGTTGCAAAAGGGTCTTTCCGCCAGGGAAGACCAGCTTGCGATGATTAACCATAGAGTGAAAACCCAACCCTTAACGGAGAAAAGTATTGGCTGTATTTTTCGGAATCCAGGCCACATGTCTGCAGGAGCGTTGATTGACCAAGCGGGTCTGAAGGGGCTAAGAGTAGGGGGGGCAGAAGTCTCCTTAGTTCATGCGAACTTTATCGTGAATAAAGAGAGAGCGAGTGCCAATGATGTCAAAAAACTGATTCATCTTGTGCAAGAAAGAGTTTTTCAGCAAACTGGGGTGTTTCTCGAACCTGAAATCCGCATGATTGATGATCGCTGAGTTTCGCGCAGACTTACATTGCCATACGATCTGTTCTGATGGTACTGATTCCCCTATCGAAGTTTTGCACATGGCAAAAAGAGCCGGGTTGCAAGGGTTGTCGATTACGGATCACGATACGACAGCTGCTTACACAGGGGAGCTTGTTGAGGAGGCAAAAAAGCTAGCCATTCGTCTTCTGACAGGCGTGGAGGTTTCTTCGGAACTGGAAACAATACCGGTTCATATACTCGGTTATGGATTGGATCTGGAGTCCCAGAGCTTTCGCACCTTTCTTGAACGCATGCAAAAAAGAAGAACGGATCGTAATCGCCTCATTTTGGAAAAGCTTTTTAAAAAAAACATGCCGATCTCAGAGGAGGAGCTCACAAGCTTTGCGCAAAAGCGCACTATAGGTAGGCCTCACATTGCCCAGTTAATGATCCAAAAGGGATTTGTTTCTTCCATCAAGGAGGCTTTTGACCTCTATATCAAAGAGGGAGCGTCTTGTTATGCTGCTGGGTTGAAACATAAACCCCAGGAGGTGATCGAAGAGATTCAGCGAGCGAAAGGCAAAGCCATTTTGGCCCATCCCCATTTTTATAAAAAAGGGGCGTTTTTAAGGAAACTTCTGGATCTTCCTTTTGACGGATATGAATGCCATTATGCAAATTTGGATAAATCCCTTGAGAAACCTTGGCTAGATAAAGCTCATGCAAGAGGACTGATTGCAACAGGGGGTTCTGATTACCACGGAACCTTGAAGCCTCATATTAGGCTTGGCTGCTCGTGGGTAGGTCTTTTGACGTTTGAGTCGTTCTTACAAAGTGGGGTTTCAAAGAGCCCCAACATCGAAAGAACCTGAGTTATGCAAGAGCTTCTATTCCTGGAAGAGAAGATTTTTTCCTTACCTGGTCGAGGGCAAGTCACTTTCGAGGCGATGCAAGTCAAAGATCGCGCGTTAGACTACCCTCACCGGCATTTTAAATCTATTCATATCGCGGGGACGAATGGCAAAGGTACTGTGGCGACCAAAGTGGCTGCAGGTTTACAGCATGCTGGATATCGGGTGGGACTGTTTACATCCCCCCATCTTTTCACGTACCGAGAAAGGATTCAGATCAATGGAGAAATGATTCCAGAATCGGCTGTGGAGACCCTGCTTGCTGAAGTGTATGATCCAGAACTGTCTTTTTTTGATGTACTGACTTCTATGGCCTTTCTCTATTTTCGTAATGAGTCTGTGGATTTTGCTGTAATCGAAGCGGGAATAGGCGGGAGATTCGATGCAACCAATGTCATTATTCCGGTTCTTTCGATCATTACTTCGATAGGGTATGATCATTTGGAGCAGTTAGGCCCCACGTTAGAAGAGGTTGCAGAAGAAAAAGGAGGGATTATCAAGCCCCACGTACCCTGTCTTGTGGGTCCCACTGCCGCGCCATTTTTTCCCAACGCCCCAACCATTTTGCGAGAGCCGTTTTTTGAACTGGAAAATCGCTCTTTGGCCAAGCAGGCCCTCAAAATGCTCTCTATAGATTCAGAAGCGGGACTGGATACAAAAACCCCTTTTCGATTTGAAAAAAGAGGGAACATTCTTTTTGATACTGCGCATAACCCCTCAGCGTTTTGGCGATTAAAAGAAGCCCTAGAAATCCATTATCCAGGCCAGACGTTTCTGTTTTTTCTTGCGTTTTCTAAAAGTAAGGATTGGATCTCCTGTGTGGAGATTATTAGACCCATTGCGACATCCATTCAAATGGTTCGAGTAGACCATCCACGTTTAAGGCAATCCTATCCGGGTTTTACAAACGTGGAACCGCAGGCTATCTCTCAAGGTGTAGTAGCAGGATCTTTTTACCTACTTTCCTATTTTTTCGATCCAAAGAATACTCGGGGCGTTGGTGCGATTGATCCATCTGTGGTGACAGACTCGCCACTCCTTATATGAGAGTTTTTCTGCCCAATTGCAAAGAGCCTTTTCTTCGATGGCGCCTTCTTTGTGCCCAGGGTAGCATGTGATGCTTAAAGCCCCGTCCTCCGCAAGCATGGTTTTGGCTTTTTCTACACTTATAAGCGTTGTGCCTAGAAGCGTCGTTAAAGACTTGTCACCCCCCGGAAGATATCCTAGGTTATAGACAATCAAGCGAGGGGAGTGCGGGAGAGAGAGGGAATCGATATCTGCATGGTTTAAGCGGTATAGAGTGGCTTTTTTCCCTTTGGAGGCTAATAGAGCCTCCGTATTGCGAATAGCGGCCTCTTGAATGTCTAAGGAAATCACAGAAGAGAGCTCGCTTAGAAAAAGCGTGTCATGTCCATTTCCGCAGGTAGCATCGATCGCCAAATCGGAGGGATGCAAGAGTGTTTTCCAGTACTGCTTTGTTAACTCTAGGTGATTCATATGGAAGGGGGGGGGTACTCACAACCCTCTCAAGAGTATACTCTTTCTTGAAATTTTTTCAACCTTGTATACAAAAAGGGATTTAAGTATCATTTAGCCACTCAAAAATTGAATGTGGGGTGTTAGCTCAGTTGGTTAGAGCGCTACGTTGACATCGTAGAGGTCAGCTGTTCGAGTCAGCTACATCCCACCAACTAGATCATTCATTTGGACCTTGTAACTTTGCGTCGCACGACTGCTTGTATCCTAGCTGCCGCCGTGTATGAAATTTATCCTGAAGTAGAATATCTCGGTGGGGGAGTCACCCCGGTTGGGTTCTTCTATGATTTTTGCTTTGCTCATCCGATACAAATTTCTGTCATCGAAGAGAAGGTGCGGGCTATAATCCAGGAAAGAAGACCGATTAAAATCTTGGAAATGGTTCCATTTTCTGCAAGAGAATATTTGAAAAGTAGAGAGTTTTTTGCCCGTGCAGAAGCGGTTCTCGAGGACTCTACTGTGGAGCTTGTCCAGATAGGGAAGTATATTGATTTTTGCCCCGGTCCTCATCTAAAAAATACGTTTGAACTCGGCGCCTTTCGCCTTCAGCTAGAGCCGCTTGCTGAAAAGGTGAGAATCAGTGGGACTTGTCATTGGAGTAAGGGACAGCATAAACAGTTTTTAAAGCTTCTTGCTAACCGAATTTCTCCGGAGAAGAAGGGGGAAATGTTAGGGTTTTGGATAGAGGACATCTGGCTGAAAAGGGGACTAGAGGCTCGAGACAATCTGATTTATTTTTTGAAAAAAGAATGGTTTGAAGGAGCGTTGGAGGTGGCCACTCTCCAGGGTAGAGAGGAACACGCTTTACTATCCGAGAAGATCGTAGCGGAGGTGTACTCTAGAAGCCGCTTTGAGACTGAGATTCTCATGAGTTTTTTTGATAAACTGCCTACAGATTGGAATTCTTGCTTGCAAAGGATTGGAAAAACCCTTACCATCTTGGGCTTTGATCATTCTTTTTCTTGTGACGAAAGAGGGGGTCATTATTTTGTGGAGGATGAGCTTTCAGTAAGCCATTCGCTTGTCCACGTGGAAAAAAGGGATCGAATAGGGGTCTCTCGCATAGATATTTTTGTTTGTGCGGAGGTCGAGACTATTTTGTCTCAAATGTTAGAAAAACACTTAGTTGATGGTAGAGTTTGAGAATTAATAGAGAAATTCGCGCGGATCGGTTGAGAGTCGTTGCAGAAGATGGCAGACAGTTAGGGGTGATGAGTTTTCGAGAGGCTCTGGCGATGGCTGAAGACCAGGGGTTGGATCTTGTAGAGATTGCGCCGACTGCTAAGCCTCCGGTTGCGAAGATTATCGATTATGGAAAGCTGCGATATCATCAGACGAAAAAGGAGAAAGAGTCTAGGAAGTCGCAAGTTGTGATCAGGGTAAAAGAGGTGAAGCTTAAGCCGAACATTGACACACACGATTTTGAGACGAAAGTGAAGCATGCTCGAGAGTTTGTTCTCAAGGGCTGTAAGGTGCGGATCAGCATTATGTTTCGGGGCCGGGAGATGTTGCACATTGATCTTGGGCAAAAAGTGGTTCAGCAATTTTGTGATGAACTTTCCGATATAGCGAGTGTTGAAGCGCCGCCAAAATTAATGGGCCGCACGATGACTACAGTGCTAACGCCGAGTGGGAAGCGGCCTAAACAGAGCAACGATAAAAAAATTGGAGAATCTACCCGTGCCTAAAATGAAAACTCGTAAAGCAGTGAAGGCGAGATTTAAGCTTACAGGAACTGGTAAGCTGAAAAGAACTCGACCTGGACGTCGCCATATTTTGACAAAGAAGAGTTCAAACCGCAAACGTAGCCTTGCGAAGGCTCGTCTTGTAGATGAAGGGCAGTTAAAAATGTTTAAGATCATGATGGGGGCTTAAGATGGTGAGAGTGACGAACTCGGTCCAAGCGAGGAAGCGGACGAAAAAACTTTTGAAGCGGTGTAGTGGTTTTTATGGGGATCGGAAAAACCATCTTCGCTTGAGTAAAGATGCTTTGATGACGGCACTTGCGAATAATTATAAGCATCGAAAACTTCGTAAAAGGGACTTTCGTTCGCTTTGGATCACGAGAATTGGTGTGGGAGCGAAGATTAATGGTCTTTCCTATAGCAGGCTAATAGACGGGCTGAAAAGAGTCAAATGTGAGATCAATCGTAAAATGCTTGCAGAACTAGCGATTCAGGATCCTGCAGCGTTTACGGTCCTTGCAGTCAAGGCAAAACAAGGGCTTGCGGCATAAAGTAGATCTATGGCTTCATTTCATCAATCAGTGGGCGCGCTTCGTAATGCGTTCTTAGAAGAGTTGAAAGAGGCCATTCATTCTAAAGACGTTGAGAATCTCAAGGTCAAATATCTTGGCAAGAAAGGGCCGATTCAGGCTCTTATGGTTTCGTTAAAGAACATAGATGCGAGCGAGCGTCCGAAGTTTGGCAAGGAGATCAATGACCTCAAAGAGGAACTGATTTCTCATTGTGACCATAGCCTTGCTCGGATGAAGGGGGATGAGCAAAACATAAGGCTTCAAGGCGAGTGGATTGACATTACGCTTCCTGGGAGAAAGGGGAAGGTGGGGAGACTTCATCCAATCACCCAAGTCATGAATCGCATTGTGGATATTTTGGTGGGGATGGGATTTTCTGTGCAACTTGGCCCCGATGTAGACACAGATTATTACAACTTTGGGGGGCTTAATTTTGCTCTCGATCATCCAGCGCGTGATGCGCAAGACACATTTTATCTATATACCGAACGGGATGCAAAAAACGACGATTCTGAGGACCGTTCCAATCGTGGTATCATGGCTGACTTACTTTTGCGAACACATACGAGTAACGTCCAAGTGCATGCAATGGAAAAACACGCTCCTCCGATTCGAATCATTGCTCCTGGTAGATGTTTTCGCAATGAGGATATCTCAGCGCGTTCCCATGTGTTTTTCCATCAGGTTGAGGGTGTGTACATCGACAAGGGCGTGACATTTAGGGATCTTTTTGCAACAATGGACGAGTTTTTGGGCAAACTTCTGGGTGGCAAGGTGGAGACTCGGTATCGTCCTTCCTATTTTCCTTTTGTGGAGCCTGGTCTGGAAGTGGATGTTCGGTGCATTTCTTGTGATGGGGAAGGTTGCCGAATCTGTAAAGAGACAGGATGGTTAGAGGTGTTAGGGGCTGGGATGGTGCATCCGAATGTGTTGAAGATGGGGAAGATTGATCCTGAAGTCTACTCAGGCTATGCTTGGGGGATGGGCATTGAAAGATTGACCATGTTGCTTTATGACATTCGAGATATTCGTCTTTTTACGGAAAATGATATCCGTTTTCTTGCGCAATTTTGATTTTGCAAGAATGGATTTCCAAATAATGGTTGTATTGTTATAATTTTTGGCTCTGGAAGAGTGGCAGAGCGGCCGATTGCACCTGTCTTGAAAACAGGAGACCTTCACGGGTCCGTGGGTTCGAATCCTACCTCTTCCGACAACCCCTTTTAAAGGAGCAAAAATGGCTAATGTATTGCCTATAGGCGTAACAATATCTGGAAACTCGATCACATTTGATAATGAGAATATGGATCTGTGCATTCCCCAAGAGGTATGCGAACAATACGGAGGAAGAAGCTTTCAAACAATCACCGTTACCGGTAAAAAGATGTATTTAGGAACGATATTGAGCGATCTCGCTAAATACTTTCAACAGCCTCAAAGTCTTCGATTGGATCTATGGTATGGTGTCGAGACTCCAGAGGACTTGAATAAGAGTAAGGCCGTGGCACAGCAAGTATTACAGCCTTGGCGCGGTGCGTGTGTATTGTTTCTCTGCAACAACCGGCAGATCCTGGAAAATTTTGTAATTAGGTAGGTTGTAAAGGTTTTTTTTCTTTCCCCATAGTCACCAGATTCCAATCCAGTTGAGGTTTTCTGGGCAAACTTCAAAAAGATGATCCAAAACACCTGAGAGAAGTCTCTTCCACAAGCGTCAGGGGGTCAATATGTACCATTATACTTCCGGCTCAACTTTATGAGCACTTGCCAAATAATGGTTGTATCGTTATAATCGTTGTGTCGTCATGATTCCGTAGGGGTTCACCTACCTCTTTCGACAAACCCCTTTAAAGGAGAAAAAATGGCTAATGTATTGCCTATAGGCGTAACAATATCTGGAGGCTCGATCATATTTAATAATGAGAATATGGAGGAGTGCATTCCCCAAGAGGTATGCCGACAATACGGAGGGAGAATATTTCAAACAATCACCGTTACCGGTAAAAAGGGCTATTTAGGAACGATATTGGAAGATCTCGCTCGATGCTTTCAGCGGCCTCAAAGTCTTCGATTGGATCTATGGTATGGTCTCGAGACTGAACAAGACTTGAATCAGAGCGAGGCCGTGGTAAAGGAAATATTGAAGCCTTGGCACGGTGCGAAAGTATTGTTCGTCCGCTTTGATCAGACGGTCCTGAAAGAGTTTGTAATATCCTACCCCGCTTCCAGCGGCGGCTTCAAAGTCTTCGAATGGCTTTATAGTATGCTTCCGGGTCTAAAAAAGACTTGAAGAGGAATAAGTTCCTGGCAAAGCGAATATTCGAGTCTTGGCACGGTGCGCATGTATTGTTCGTCGGCTCTTTTCAGAGGGTTCTGAAAGAGTTTGTAATATCCTAAGTGATTCCCGCATTATTTTTTTCGCAATACGGTCATTTCAGTTTCAGAATGGTCTGGAGTGGCAAGTCTATTGAACAAAGCATTGGAGGTGGAGGCGGCTGGACGCATTCAGACTCAACTTTTGATTGGCAGCGACTAGCCTCTTCAGTTATGCTATTTTCAAAATTTTATCAAGATGTGAGTACTAAACCATGGCAAATGGAGAAATTGTTCTATACACCACAGAAGATGGGACAGCTTCCATTCAACTCAGGACCCAAGACGGCACTGTTTGGCTAACCCAGGCTGAAATCGCTGAGCTCTTCCAGACAACTCCTCAAAATATAACCACACATCTACGAGCTATTTACGCTGACAATGAGCTGGATGAAGCCGCAACTTGTAAGGAATCCTTACAAGTTCAATCTGAAGGGAAAAGAACGATTCAGAGGAGTCTCAAGTTTTACAATCTTAGTGTAATACTTGCAATTGGCTACCGCGTTCGCTCTCCTCGCGGTATGCAATTTCGGAAATGGGCAACAATTCACCTCCAGGAATACCTCGTTAAGGGTTTTGTAATGGATGATGAGCGCTTGAAGCAGCCTGGGGGCAATGATTATTTTGACGAGTGCTTGGCTCGAATTCGAGAGATCCGAGCTTCCGAAAAGCGTTTCTATCAGAAAGTGCGAGATATTTACGCAACAGCGGTCGATTACGATGCTAAAAGTGATCAAGCTCAACTGTTTTTCAAAAAAGTTCAGAATAAAATGCTCTGGGCTACAACCCATAAAACAGCAGCCGAATTGATTATAGAGCGAGCAGACCCAAAGTTGCCTAATATGGGCTTGACAAGTTGGGAAGGAAGTCGTGTGCGTCAACAAGACGTGACTATCGCTAAAAATTACCTTACTCAAGCAGAGCTGGAAGAGCTAAATCAAATCGTTGTCATGTATTTGGATTATGCGGAGTTACAAGCAAAACGTCGGAAGACGATAACAATGAGAGAATGGGAAGAAAAACTGGACATGTTTCTTAGCTTTAACGAGAAAGATCTCTTAAATCACGCAGGTAAAATATCCGCACAAGTAGCAGAAAAACTCTCTCTTGAGCGCTATTCGGAATTTAATCATAAAGAAGAGAGACTGCGCGCTGATGAGGAAGATATTGCTCTTCTTGAGGCGATCCGAGAAAAAGCCAAGCGAAGCGAAGCTCCTACAGATTAAAAGAGGCTAGGACTTTTTACAAGGGAATGACCATTTTCCTGACGTCAGAAAAATGGGCCTGAAAAGCAAAAATTGATCGTAAGCTCTGGGAAGCTACCCAAATCATAAATGGCACAGCTGCATTGCAAGGCTATTAAGTAAAAAATGTACTACTCAAGTTTTTACAAGCCTGTTTCTCACAGCACAGCATGACCATCTGATTTTAGAAATTACATCTATATACCTTATAATGAACGCATTGAGAGAGAGTAAAAAAATAAATTCCACTCCACGAATAACAATAGATCTTGCGTAACCATGATAAAATAACTCGCGGAAAAGAGAGAAAAGGAAGAGCATGTCAACAATTCGTTTTATTTTTACTGACTTTTTACCAGCGGCAACTCGACATATAGGTGAGCAGTTTGGTGAGGTTGTCAAGAATGACTGCAATGAGCGACATAATCGTCCAGTCTCTTTTTCTCACTTTCTCCCCTATACAAGCTTTGAAAGTGGTGTCGATTTAAGTAATGGTGATCAGTATTGGGAAGACAATCCATATATCACGCGATTAAAATGTCTAGGACTAGTGGCAGCTACACCGATTCTCCATGCAATTGGTCTTGTACTTAACTTGGCAAATCGAATTGCCAAAATTGTTTCTTTTGCACACTTTTGGCACTCTTCATCAGACCACTATTCGCTCAGTGAAAAAAGCTGGTCCTTTGGCAAGGATTTGCTACGTATAGCTTTCTCACCAATCATTTATATAGGTTTAGAATTGTCAGCTTTATACGGGCTAATCCTACCTGATAATGGAAGAAAATTATACGCTACCTTCGAGCGTTGCGCCTATGGGAAAGAATTGCTTGCCCCTTGTTTCCAGCCTTATGCAACAAGGCATCTAGGAGGAGGAGTTCCAGGCAAGAGGAATGAATGGTAATTTTTCTCTAGAATATTATAGACCCCGCGGAAAAGAACCCTTGTCCGCTGATCATACTTACCCCCTTTTTTCATTCTTCATGCCACGTTGCTTGCTTAAAGTGGTACTCTTTGTCTAATATCCTAAGTGATTCGCATTACTTTTTTCGCAATACGGTCATTTCAGTTTCAGAATGGTCTGGAATAGCAAGGGCTTTTTGCAGATCGTGAACGATACTGTTTAATTGTTCCTTATTCAGCTGTTTGTAGTGAGGTAAGAGACCTCCGTATGTGGAGTTGTTTTTTATAACTTTTTGTAGATTAGATATGATTTTTTGGATATTGTTTCGTTGTTGTTTTTCTGTGCTTTCAATTATATAAAAAATTCTACAATCTCTACTAATTATTACTGTTTGTATGTGGTTTAAGCTATTCATTTGTTGTATTTTTTTGTTTTGTTATTATTATAAACAAAGGCCGCTTTTATTTAAATAACATTTGAATACGCGTATTATTATTCAATCGATTTATTTTCAGTAGTTTGTGGTGTTTTTTTTTGCTATCCTGGACAGGATTCAAGAGGTCTCACGTGCACCTATTTAGGAATTGTCTAGCAAAATGGAGGGCGTGGTCGATATGAGTGAAAACGTTGTGTTTGCCAATATGCTGGACAATCCCGAATTTCTCAAGAGCCCCCATCAAGGTTATGCTGACTCCTGAGAGAAGAAGGAGGGTTCCCTGCCTTTTGCATTTGAGGTAAAAATCCATTAAAGCATGCATTCCACTTGCATCAATAACAGGGACTTTTCTCAGCCTCAGGATGAAGACCTTTGGGGGCTGTTCGAGATTGGTAAGAATATTTTTTAAACTGTCTGCAACACCAAAGAAAAACGGCCCCGCGATTTCATAGACTTCCGTATGTGGAGGAACTTCTTTCCTCTCGATTGCATCGAGATCATAAGTCTCCTCATCTGTTGTGTCTTGTTTTTGCAATGAAGATAGCGATATGACAGCGGAAATGTCCCCGACCCTTTTCATAAATAAAAAGGCCGCGAGGATCATGCCGATCGCTACAGCTACAGTCAGATCGACAAGAACTGTCAGCAAAAAGGTTGTCAAGAGGACCGAAATGTCCCCAATGGGGGCTTTGAAAAGTCGGCGAAAATGGCTGACTTCACTCATGTTCCAAGCAATCATCACGAGTACTGCAGATAAACAAGCCAGCGAAATTTGACTGACTAGCGGCGCACAAAAGAGGAGAATCAAAACCAGGGTCAGTGCATGGATCATTCCAGAAAGAGGAGTTTTAGCTCCCGATTTCACGTTCGTCGCTGTTCTTGCTATAGCTCCCGTCGCAGGGAGCCCCCCAAAAGAGACGGCGGCAATGTTCGCGATGCCTTGCGCCATGAGCTCGCAGTTCGATTTGTGCTTAGTCCCGCCCATCCCATCAGCAACCACTGCGGAAAGAAGCGACTCGACTCCAGCCAAAAAGGCGATGGTAAACGAGTCCATCACGAACGATCTCCAATCATTAGCATGGAAGGAAAAAGAGGGTAAGGAGAGCGTTGGGAAAGCTCTTTTTAGCTCACCAAACTTCGAATAGATGGTCTCGACAGGTAAGTCAAAAAACCACGTTGCGAAGGTCGCAATGACAACAGACGTGATTCCCCAGGGAAGAAAAGGAGTAAACCTTCGAATGAGGAGGATGAGAATGAGCGTTCCGGAAGCTACGCCAAAAGCTGCGTAATTGATCGTAGAAAAAGAGGAAAGTATGGCCGCCCACTTGGGAATAAAATCGGCTGGCATGTAGGCGATGTTCAGCCCAAGAAAGTCTTTCACCTGCGATGAAAAGATAATAACGGCGATTCCCGTAGTAAAGCCAGTCACTAAAGGGTAAGGAATATACTTGATCCAATCGCCTAACTTGGTAAAAGCGGCAATCAGAAGCAGAATAGAGGCCGCAAGCGTAGTGAATACCAAACCGTCATAGCCGTGTCTTTGGATAATGCTAAAGATAATGACGACGAAGGCCCCTGTAGGGCCGCCAATCTGATACCGACTTCCCCCTAATAGAGAAATGAGAAAACCTGCAATAATGGCTGTATAAAGACCTCTTTCGGGAGGAGCCCCTGATGCAATGGCAAAGGCCATAGCGAGGGGCAGCGCGACTAATCCGACCGTAATGCCTGCAAACAAGTCATTTTTAAGATATGACCATTGGTAGTGGCGAAACACGAAGTCCCAAGATTTCGGGACAAAAGTTCGATTTTTTCTCATAAGAGATAGAAGAGTCTTTTGCTAGGACAAGGTGCCAAAGAAGGCGATTCTTTTCAAGAGCTTTTGCCGACTCGGGAGACGATCATATAGGCCAAGCTGCCCATCAGCGCTGCACAGGGAAGGGTTAGCAGCCAAACGTAGATAAATTTCTGGGGCACTTTCCACTGTACAGCTTTTAAGCTTTTCGCAGATCCTACCCCCGTAATGCTCCCCGCGATCATTTGCGTGGAGCTCACAGGCATTCCCATAAAGCTTGCAACAAGAATCACAAGGGAAGCGGACAGCTCGGCGGCAAATCCTTGAGCTGGCTCGATTTTCGTAATCGAAAACGCCATCGTCCGAATAATCCGAAAGCCGCCAGTTGCCGTACCTAAGCCCATCACAAGAGCGCAGGCCACAATGACCCAAAAAGGGATCTGTGTGGTGGAGAGATATCCTCCAGAAAAAAGGCCGAGAGTGATAATCCCCATGCTCTTTTGAGCATCGTTGAGTCCATGAGAAAGAGCGATCATACAGGCAGATCCAATTTGAAGATGCCGAAATATACCTTTTCCATGGCCGTGCCCTTTATTGGCGAGGTAGGCATAGAGCACCTTCATCGAAAGATGGGCTATGATAAACCCAAGAATGGGCGTAAAAACCATGGGAAGAATGACTTTGCCAATCAGCCCTTTCCAAATAATGATGTCTGCTCCTTGATAGGTCCACGCTGAACCAATCAACCCCCCAATCAAGGCATACGATGAACTGCTGGGGATTCCAAAACGCCAGGTAATAAGATTCCAAAAAATCGCTCCAATGACAGCGGCAAGGACGACCAATATGTTGGTGTTTTGTGCTTCGACCAGGCCTGAGGCAACGGTTTGCGCCACACCGCTAATTTGGGTCGCTCCAATAAAATTGAGGACTCCCGCCAATACAATGGCGGAAATAGGCGCAAGAACTTTTGTGGCAATGACCGTGGAAACTACATTTGCCGCATCGTGAAAACCGTTGGTATAATCAAAGACCAGTCCCAAGATAACAACAAGAAGGATCATCATCTCCATTTTATGACCTTTGCATAAAAAGGAATTTTTGGCACCATCTCATCTCGTTTTGAAACTAGGAGAAAATGTATGAGGAAACTTTTCTTTTGCCTTCTGGCTATTCTTCCAACATTTATCGCAGCCCAGGAGACAAGCATGAAAAACCCAATTGTTATCTTTGAAACAAGCATGGGAAATTTTGAGATTACTTTAAAACCAGACGTCGCCCCAAAAGCTTGCGAGAATTTTCTTGGACTCGTGGCCAAAAATTATTACGATGGGATCGTTTTTCACAGGGTTATTAAGAATTTTATGATTCAAGGAGGGGATCCAAAAGGTACGGGTACCGGCGGCGAGTCCCTCTGGGGAAAGCCCTTTGCAGATGAGTGCACAGCTGATGTAAAATTTGATAAACCGGGGCTCTTAGCAATGGCTAACCGTGGACCGAACACGAATGGAAGTCAGTTTTTTATTACTACAGCTTTAACCCCATGGCTCAACATGCGGCATACCATTTTTGGCGAAGTGACCAAGGGTTACGAGATCATTCAGAAAATCGAACGCTCTTCCACGCTCCCTGGAGATCGCCCCGTAGAACCGATTAAAATTGTCAGGGCCTATTTAAAAACTTCTAGTTAAATCAAATATCCTCTGAGCACAGGAGAAAAAATGGAGATACAAATCGATCATTTTACCGTTGTATTAGCGGCAGTTTTGAACATGGTCATTGGTTTTTTTTGGTACTCAAAATGGCTGTTTGGCCCCGTTTGGAAGAAACTAACCAAAGTCCAACAAACAGCCTCTGGCTGGAGCCTGTTTTACGGTTTTATTGTGTCCTTGGTCATTGCTTGGTTTTTAGCATTTTTTGAAGCTAGCTTAGGGATTACAACGGTCACGGATGGCATGTTTGTCGGTTTCTTATTCTGGCTTGGTTTTGTTGCTACGACACAGATAGGTCCAGTGATTTGGAACAAAATGCCTTTTCGACTCTTTTGTTTGAATTCTGGATTCAAATTGCTATCTTTTCTCGTTATGAGTGGAGTGATTGGGGCTTGACATAAGAGTTTTCTCACCATACAAAGAAGTTTTACACCCCTATAAAGAGATAGTACATGTCCAGTAGCCCCTGTCGAGAAAACCCGAAAAAAATTCTTATCATTACCTCTAGCGGCGGGGGTGGATTAATCCAAACTGCCAACGCAAAGGAGCAAGAAAGCAGGGAAAAATATCCTGGCGTCGAGATTGTGAGAAAAGATTTACTCAAAGATTGGGTATGGAAACCCATGGGTCGCTGCTTTATCAATCTCTGGAATCAATCCCAAAGGCGTGGCAATGTGGCAGTACAAAGGATCTGGGTTTCGAGCCAATTTCTTGCCGATTTTTTTCTTCATATCCCTCTTTTTTTTCGGGCTTTGTATGAACTTTTCAAAGAAGATGCAGATCATATTATTGATACGCAGGTGCTTGGAACTGCAGCTATTGTCAAAGCTCTACGGATTTATAATTGGAAGAAAGGGAAAAATGTCCGCTTAGAAAAGGTGCTTGTCGATCTTCCTACACGGAAAGCTACCCATTTTTTTCGTCCCATTAAACAGCTGAGTAAAGAAAACCGCAAGCTCGTCGTCTTAACCTCTATTTCCCCATTATTGGCCGAAGGAGAAACGGCAGAAGAATTCTGGCAGTCAACCTGTGGCCTTTCTGCAAGGAGTATTAACCTAGAAGAGGTCTATGTACGGAAAGCCTTTCAATTCTTTAAGGGAAAAAAAAGAACCCAAGAGGGAATGGTCGTTAGGGTGCGCTGTAAAAATCAGGAAGAATTTCAGCTCATGCAAAAAAGCTTTAGAAAAGGTTCGATTGATGCGGACGTCATGGAAGAAGAGGTAGCATTTAGGATTCACCCGCAGGATCGAATGTTCACCGTGCTTCTGGGTTCTCAACCAGCCAGCGAAGCGACTCTTAACTACGTCAAACAATGGATCCTTTTTGCTAAAGAATGTCCGAAGATGAAAATGCACCTTTTTGTCTTTTGTGCGGATCACGCCCAAGGGGAGAGCAGTTTATTTCGAGAAGTCGCCGATTTTGTCGCTCGGACGAAAAACTATCCCAAACATTTTTCAGTGATCCCCTTTTCTTTCCAAAATGAAGATGTGATTGCCCCGCTGTTTTTTAGAAGCGATATCACTTGCACGCGCTCAGGCGGGCAAACTGCCATGGAATTGATGTGCGTAAGCACAGGCGAAATTTGGATCCATTCAGAAGCGAAGAAAGGGCAGGGTCTTTTGTCAGGAATTCCTGGTTGGGAAGGGGCTAGTGCAGTGTATTTACAGAAAGTGCGCGGAGCCAAAATTTGTACCCCTGATACGATTATGTCCCATGTTAGAGCGGCATATCAAACAGGTAGTGAACAAAGCGTTCCCACGCGCGCTCTTGAATCAACTGCGTAAGGGTGGACAGATCTTTTCCCATTTGAGCTGCGAAATCCTGTAAGGTCGTGACGTTAGGTTTTATTCTGAGAAGGCCTTCGCCGATCTGTTTGACAAATGTACTTTTTTTAAGCGTAATTCTGGAACGCAAAATCGACTGTATTTTGTCTCGGGGAACAGACAGTAAAAGCGCTAGAGGATGGACATGACGAATTTTATTTCCAAGTGTGTTAAAATGGAATGTTTTTAGAGGTAAATCCCAAGTTGCATCGGCAAGCTCAGAAAAGAGCTGTACAATGATTTTTCGCTCCTCTTCGCTGCAGCGATACCCATTTTTTGGTCCTTCGAGGGGACTAGGTTCTTCTATCTGAAGCAAAGAAAGAGGGGAGGCGGTTGGCAAGGCGGATGACATGAAGGTATAGGTTCTTTTCTTGAAAACAGCAGGAACAAAGGCACAGCACGCTAACACGATAAAGCAAGATAAAGGAATCGCCGCGAGCGATGGCTGCGTTTCTAGCAGTCGGTGGTCATAAGGCTCCTGATAGTCGGTCGATATTTCTGTCATGATTGAATGAGATATAAGACTAAATTTTCCCAATCATGGACATCTGTATACGGCTTCAAATCTTCTTTTTGAAGGCCAATTTCCTTTGCAAAGGGCTCTAAATAAAGATCCAGTTTCCCTTTTTCTGCTTCTCGAAAAAGAGAGGGCCCTAAGCCATCTAAAAAACCATTTCGCTTGAAGTAATCATCCCAAATATAGGACATACAAGACTTTAAATAAGGCTCTTTAAAGATTACTGCGAGGAATTTCAGCGGGTGTACATGATTGATCTGGGCCCCGATTTCCCGAAGGGCAGATTGTTGAAATAGAAGCGCCAATTTTCCTTTTTCTGCCATTGTTGCGATGATTATGTGAATATTAGCTCGATCCTGTTCCGAACACTCGAGGTCGTGGTAGGATGTTTCTACGGGTTTTACGGGGGGCTTCTTAATGATCGATCCCATAAGAGGTGTCGGCAGAATAGCCAAGAACATCACGACGAAAAAAAGTGGCCACTTTTTGCACATAAAGACTCCATTTCTTAGAGACTGTTAACAGTCTCTGTACGTTAGAGCATACCTGAAGTGAATAGAATTATGTACAGAATTTCTTTTTTCGCCTATCTTTCTTAGCGTGAGAAAACTGGCAAGTGTTGTCCTCTTCGTAGTCCTCATGCTCCTTGTGCCTGCCTTTATGAAACGGATGACCAAGGGATTTCGAGTGGCGGCCTTGCGGTTAGAGTTTCCCCACCACCCGGAGTGGGAAGTGGCTTTGGATCCTGAAGTGTTGGCCATTTTAGAT
This sequence comes from Chlamydiae bacterium RIFCSPLOWO2_12_FULL_45_20, assembly GCA_001796285.1. Taxonomy (GTDB): domain Bacteria; phylum Chlamydiota; class Chlamydiia; order Chlamydiales; family SM23-39; genus REEB52. The sequence continues at coordinate 62,290 of MGMD01000001.1, read as the reverse complement.
CAGCCCTTTTTTTATATGGATAAAGGATCGCAATGTTATGTTTTTGAAAGTAGTGATGGCAAGCATGTTCTGAAGTTCTTTCGGTATGATCAGCCTGCGTCAGATATACCGAACGTGATTCGAACATTGCTCCTTGGGCCGGGCCAAAGCCCTGGGACGGAGTGGCAGTCCAGTAGCTCATTTTTGAATCACGTTCGGTGTGATAAGGCGCTGCATCTCTTTAATGCGTGCAAGGCAGCTTACGACCATTTAAGAGAGGAAACAGCTCTTATTTATATTCATTTGAACCCGAACTTTGTGGGTCTTCCCGCATTATTTTGTAAAGATCCCATTGGAAGATCCTTATTCTTCGATTTAAACCAGTGTCGCTTTGCGATCCAAAAAAAAGTCATGTCTTTTCATGCAAGCTTAGAAGAGGCGAAAAAAGACCCCCTTTTAATGCAACGGCGTATTGATCAATTTATCGATCTTCTGATCGTGAGGACAGATAAGGGAATATTAAATTCTGATCCTAGCTTAAGCCGGAATTTTGGTTTTTTAGAAAATAGAGCGATCGAACTGGACTTTGGAAATTACCGCCCTACAGGGGGTTCGATTGACGCCGCTGCAGAAATTCAGCGCTACACGAAGAAAATGAAGAAATGGTTGTTACAAAATGCTCCAGAATATGTCGATTATCTAGATGCTCGTGTAGAGGCTCTTTAGATGGCACGGCTTTTGAAGGTTCTTGTGATGGCTATGATTCTTTCATGGATCGCAGTGATAAGAACCGATGGGTTTTCAGAAAATGCCATTCAGGGAAAGCTCTTTGCAGAAGTGGAGGAAAGGGCTCCTTCCGAAGTCTTGCATGCACTCCATCAACCCTTTCGCTATTTTGCAAAGGGAAGGCAAGCTTTTGTTTTTGTCAGTAATGATGAACAATATGTTCTTAAATTTTTTAATAAAAAATACTTACAAGTTCCCTGGTATGCTTTTTTTTATAGAGACAAAGAAAGGATCAAACGGGAGATCCGGAATACTTTTTATAGAGATAGTTATCGCATTGCTAAGGCCGTTTTTGGCGAGGAGATTCTCTATCTACACCTAGGTGCTTCGCAAGATCTTCCGAAAGTTGAGATCATCGATCGAGCCAGCGGTGCGATGTGTTTGGATTTGAATCGGACCCCGTTTGTCCTTCAAAGAAAGGGCATTCTTTTGTATGACTATTTGGAAGAGGTATATGAAAAAGAGGGGATCAGGGGCATCGAACGCTGGATGGAAGTCTTTTTAAAGGCCGTGGCGGCGCGCATCGGAAAGGGTCTTGGGGATGGCGATAGCGACGTTGAGCATAACTGGGGAGTTGTAGATGGGAGATTGTTCCATCTCGATCCTGGACGATTAGGCTATGATCCTAACCTAGATGTCGCTACTGAATTTCAGAGATCCACTCGGAAGCTCTATCGATGGCTTTACGACAAATATCCTAAGGCAGCTCCTCATTTTAAAACAAAGCTGAATCAATATATAGAGCTGTTCAAAAATATCGAGCGCAGCTCATGATCAAAAAAATCGGTTATTATCTTCGCGAGACGCTCTGGAATTTTTCTTTAGACCAAAGAAAAGGGTGGGAAAAATTTTATGTTAAATGGTTGCGAATCATTTATTTATCTATTTCTTCGTTGTTGCGAAAACGGAGTTCATTTAGCGCTTCATCGCTTACTTATTTCACTTTAATGTCGATTGTTCCAATGATCGCCCTTTCTTTAGCTATTACCCGAGGGTTGGGGTATCACGAGCTATTCCGAGAGCAACTCCTGGCTAGATTTTCTGATCAGGCCGAAGCATTTGACCAGATTTTTCAATATGCCGATGCCTTTTTAGCAGAAGCGCGCGGTGGGATCATTGCAGCCATAGGTCTTGGCGTCTTATTTTTGGCCGTTCTTTCGCTTCTTTATAATTTAGAGAGCATTTTAAACGAGATTTGGGGTGTCAAGCAGCATCGTTCCTTCCAGCGGGTGATGACGGATTACTGCGCTATTCTTCTGATTGTGCCTATTTTCTTTGTGGTTGCAAGTAGCGCAACGATTATGGTTAGTCAGTATTTAGAAGAACTAATACGTATATTTCCCATTAATAACATCATTCTTTTTGTTGTCAATCTCATTCCTTATGGCTTATTCTGGATGCTTTTTACCTTTCTTTACGTTTTCATGCCGAATGTAAAGGTACGGGTCAAATCGGCGGGATTAGGCGCGCTAGTGGCCGCTTGTCTTTCTGTATTTTCTCAATGGGCGTATGTTTTTTTTCAAACGGGCGCTTCGCATTATGGAGCGATTTACGGGACGATGGCAGCGTTGCCGTTATTTCTGATCTGGCTCCAACTCAGCTGGTTTATGGTTCTTTTGGGCGCGGAAGTTGCTTGGGCGCATCAGACGTTTAGAGATCATGAATTTGCAGCAAGCATTCGGAGAATGAGTCACTCTTTCCGCCGCTTGATGGCTCTTCGGATCCTCCGCTTCACCATGAAAAAGGGGATGGTTACCTTGGATATGCTGACCCAACAGCTTCATTTTCCCACGTTGCTTGCAAACATATTATTGGAAGAACTAGTGGAGTCTCAGATGTTACAGTTAGAAGCTGGGAAATATTTTCCCAACCCGGACATTTTGGAAATGAAGATTTCCGATGTGTTGCATCAATTGGATTCTTGTGGAGAAGAGCTATTCCCGTTTATCGATGCAAAGTCGTTTAAGGCGTTTAGGCTTGCGGTCGAAAAGGACCCCAAAAATAGGAGCCTCAATGATGTAGCCGAACCGCCTGGTTCTAGTTTTGAAATGGGGTAAAAAAGACTGTTGCAAGAGCCAGTAGAATATCCTATCTTAGGCTCAAAGCCAGGGGAGCATTCATGATATACCCGATGCGCTTTCAGCCGATTTATCAGACCTATATTTGGGGAGGGGACCGCATTCGGAAGCAGTTCCATCGTCCGATTCAGGAACCTAAAGTGGCGGAAAGCTGGGAGATTTCAGACCGAGAAGATGGGATGAGTGTGTGTCTCAATGGCCCTTTCAAAGGCAAAACGCTTCATACTCTGGTTTTGGAGATGAAGGAGGATCTTTTAGGGCTTGAGCAAAAAATGGAGCGTTTTCCTATATTAACCAAAATTATCGATGCCAAGGAAAACCTTAGTATACAAGTGCATCCAGACAGCCTTTCAGCGTCAAAACTCCACGGGGAGCCGAAGGCAGAGATGTATGTCGCTTTAGAGGACTCGACTTTTTATGCAGGGTTAGATAAAGGGGTGGATGAACAGCGGTTTCGAAAAGCAATCCAAGCAGGTAATGCGGAAACCCTTCTTTCGAAGCTTGATTTAACAAAGGGTGAGTTTGCCTTCCTTCCAGGTGGAATGATTCATGCGATTTTAAAGGGTAGTTTTGTTTATGAAATTCAGCAAAATTCCGATACGACTTACAGGCTTTATGACTGGGGGAGAGGAAGAGAGCTGCACCTAGAAAAGGGTTTGGAGGCGATTCGTTGGGACTATCCGCCAGCAGCAAAAATCGAGCCGCGTAATTTAAGCAGCGATCTACACCATCAATTCGTGCTACTGACTGCCTGTGAGTTTTTTGTCGTAGAGCGATTCGATATATTTAAAGCACTCCACATCGCGCCTATTCCTAAATCCTTTCAGATTTATTACTGTTTAGAGGGGGAAGCCCAGATTGGGGTCGATGGTCATGAAGAACGAATAGAGCCTGGAATGACCTATTTAATCCCCGCCGCTTGCAAAACAATCGATTTTAATGGAAAATGTCGGGTCATTAGAATTCGACTGCCTTGCGTAGCATAACCTATGAAGAAATTTTCTTTTTTTGCTTTTTTCCTAGTAGCAATGATCGGTTTTGGGCTGTATAAAAATTCTGAAAAAATCGCTTTGTGGTTTGCTATACAATCCTCTCAACCGGAATGGGTGAAAAAGCAGTTGACTGCAGATTTTTCCCCGTTTAAAAAGGTGACGCAACAAGACCTCGATGCAACCTTTGAAAAAGCTAAACACTATCAAGTGGTTCGCTATCGTTTGATCGATGGGAAAATTTTTCGCCAGGGGGAAGCCCATTTGCTAGATCGGACCCGGCAGTTTGAAAAAATGCTCTTCCGGATCCAACGTTCTAAAAAGCTCCCGAATCTTGACTGTTTGATTTGTCTAGGCGATGGCGTTCCTGAAGCATATGTCCCTCACGATTTCTGGATTACTGAACATCAAGCGCCCCTATTGGCTTGGGCGAAAAAAGGGGATGCGCCCTTTGTTGTTTTAATTCCTGATATTTTAACCACGAGGGAAGCTAGCTGGCACAAAGAGATCGAGGGGATCAACAAAAAATACCGAGTGACTCCCTGGAAAAAAAGAAAAGACATGGCTTTTTGGCGCGGGGCATCTAACGACAAAGGGTATACGTTGGAAAATTATGCCACAAAACCCCGGTATCTCATCAGTCTTCTGGGAAAAGAGCACCCTCATAGGATCAATGCGGGGTTTTGCCGGATTTTTCCGGAAGAGGTAGAACACATTCTTCAACATCTGATCGTGGGATACGCGAGTGTAAAAGAGCACTTAGATTTTAAATACCTTCCCGTGCTCGATGGTTATATGTGCACGTTTCCTGGATTTCAATGGCGGCTTCTTTCTGGGTCTCTTACTTTCAAACAGTCTTCTGATGAAATGCAGTATTTTTATGCAGCGCTAAAGCCCTATGAGCATTACGTTCCCATTTCCCACGATATGAGCGATTTATTGGAAAAAATCGCATGGGCAAAAGAGCATGACAGCCAATGCCATCTCATCGCAGAAAGAGCGCGAGCCTTTGCGCAAGAACATTTGCTTCCGAATCAGATTTATGCGTATCTTTACTGGGTGCTTGATACGTATTCGCGCTTTCAGGATTTCGATCTTACGGTTGAGCCTCTAGGGCCTGAATGGCAAGAGCAATTCCGCTAAGCTCGCTGATCTCTTCGCCGATCGCACTGGCCTCGACGCGGCATGAGAGTACATTAGGTTTCCAGGCAAAATTGATCAAGTGTTCTTTGACTGGGTTTAGAAGATAGTCTCCCGCGTGAATGGCAATGGTGCCCAAAATGAGCGCTTCTGGATTGAAGTTCATGAGAACAACCCCGATGCCTTGGGCAAGCCTTAGCGTAAATTCGCTCCAAATTGTCCTCGCATAAGGATCGTTTTCTTTGACTGCATTGACAAGACAAGCGGCGTCGATTTTCCCAATATTTCCCTGCGCGAGTTCCAAAATTTTTGTGTTAATGCTCTTCTCTTGGATTTCTTTTTGCATCTTTCTTGCAAGGGCAGCTCCCCCGCAATACTCTTCAAAGCAGCCTCTTTGTCCGCAAGGACATTGGGGCCCCTGGATATCCAGCACAAAATGGCCCACTTCGGCAGCGACATCAGAAATTCCCTGTACCAGCTTACCCTCCACAATCGCTCCCCCTCCCATGCCCGTACTACAGGTGAGGTAGACGAGATTGGGCGTTCTTTGGGAGCCGCCGAAGTCATATTCTGCAAGAGCTGCTGCATTGGCGTCATTATTCATGACAGTAGGTTTTTCAAACTCTTTTTCAAAAAACTCGACAAGCTTTGTGTTGTGCCATTCAGGAAGGTTGGGTGGAGTGAGCATCATCCCTTTTTTAACTGAGACAGGCCCAGGAGAGGAGATTCCAATGGCTTGGATATCTTTTGGTCCCATGTTGACTTCTTGAAGCATTTTTCGAATGAGTTCAGCAATAGCAGGGAGCCCTTTTTGAGGTCCCTTTAATGGTTTTGTAGCAATCCTTTTTGAGGCAAAAATTTTCCCCGTCTTATCCCCAATACAGGCTAAAATTTTTGTGCCCCCAATATCGATTCCAATGAGCGCCATATTCCACACACACACACAAGGAAGTTCAAAATCCTTGCCATTCCCCGAGTTGGATGCTAGCATGCGTAGATTTATGGTGCAAGGAGTGCCCTGTTGGGCTTGGTTTTTTGCTTGGATAGTGGGTGTGAAGGTGCTCAAATTCCTGGCGCCGCATATTCCCTATAACCGCCCTATTTACTGGGCGCATGCCCTGACGTTGGAGTGCATGGCCTTTTTTGTGGTATTTATTTTAAGATTTTTCCCTTCAAAACCGCTGGTTTTAGGAGAAGGGCGACCTGTCTTGCTAGTGCACGGGTATATGAATCACCCGAATGTGTGGTGGTTTCAAAAAAAGTGGCTCAAATCCCTTGGCTTCGGTCCCTTGTATACGATCTCTTTGGGCCACCCATTTCAATCGATTTATCGCTATGCAGAAATAGTAAAGAGTAAAGTGGATCAGATCGCCCAAGACACCCATCGGGACGATATCATTTTAATTGGGCATTCAATGGGAGGACTGGTGGCTCTTTGGTGTGGCGTTCAGCTTGATAAGGGTCGGCTCATAAAGGATATCGTTACGATTGCATCCCCGCTTCAAGGGACTCCAGTAGCGTGGCTGGGAATGGGGCCTAATGCGAAAGAAATGCGACCTAAATCTCCATTTATTGAAGAATTACATAGAGCTCTTAAAGGAAATTCTCTTATTCGCTTTCAACACATTGCCACACACAGTGACCAACTCGTGATTCCTGGGGTCAGCGCATGCCTTCTAGAGAACCCTCATTATATCTTTAAAGATCTCGGGCATGCGAGCTTACTTTTCTCCAAGCGCACAGCGCAAAAAATATCCTCATTTTACAGTCCCTAAGAAATGGAGGCTTCATTTCCAATGACGGTAATCTGAATCCAAGCATCCCGTGGATCGAGGAACACCTCTTCTTCATGTTGTATCGTTCGGGGCCAAGTTTGATCGTCTTGGTTGACTTCCCAGTACAGCTTATACTTGCCTGGGCGTAGCTGAAAACTGGCCTGCCCTCGATACCCGTAGATATCTCTCGGTTTTAAGGGAATATCTTCGTGGTTCAAAGTGACACTTGTCATCTGGACCCCTTTTGGGTTTGGGTCGTCATAGACCAAAATCTGGACCCTCACCAGTTGGGGATCTCCGGGGATGGGCTCATTAGGGCCGAAGTAGGTGTTGGTGTTTTGGGAAAACAGCCAGCAAGGAGAGAGAAGAAGCAAAAACCAACTCTTTCTCATAGCTTGAAACTAGCTGAAACGGTAAGATTTAATCAAGTTTACAAAAACTTGTGTAGGCTGGGTTTTGTCTATTAACATAGAGCGAATATGCTAAATCTCTTGGCGACTCTTTTATTCGCGATGGCTGCGAGTAAGGAACCATCATCGATGGATTCCAGTCTTCGAACGATGATAGTTCCCAGCACGCCCGAATCCAGTACTATTATCTTAAAAATTGCGATTCCAGAGGAGGGACAGGTTGTTAGTAACCCCGTTGGGATCCAATTTCGGATCGATGGTTTTGCTCTTGGTGCTCCCTCTCCGTTTGAAAGAGCGGGGGAGCTTGTGAATTCAGACATGGGGCAAACGATTCACGTCATCCTTGACAATCGCTCTTATATTCCGATTAACAAGCCAGCGATTGACCCACTGGATGAATCAGGATTCTATTACGATATGAGCTACAAGTTTGATCTGCCCTATCGATTAGGATCGGGGATGCATACCCTCCGCATGTTCCCTGCGAGATCCTATGGGGAGAGTTTAAAAGGAGAAAATACTTTTGTAGCGCTGAGCTTTTATGTGAATGCTGAGGAATCCAATCGGAAGATGGATCTGAGTCAACCCTATATTACTTATAATGAGCCCAGCCCTTTGATGCCTCTTCTTGAGGGGAAGCCTGTACTCTTAGATTTTTATGTGACCAATACAGAGCTTAGCCAAGACGGTTATAAGGTACGCCTAACTGTTGATGGCACCTTTCATCGTCTCCTCACTGCATGGCAACCCTATTATATCTATGGACTGAAAAAGGGCAGGCATACGGTGCGGCTGGAGTTGCTGGACGCTCAGGACAAGCGAGTGCCAGGTGAGTTTAACGATGTATCTGAAACGATCACTGTGCATTAAGTCTAAATCTTTCAAATAGAACGCCACCACAAGGCGTTGTCGCGATGAACGCTATGCGGGGGCTGCAGATTGCAGGAGAGTTCCAGTGATAGATGGGGGATAGAGGCATTGCTTCTTTAAAGAGCAGTTCTGCTTGGGCGAGAATTTCCTTTCTATTGTCTGAGGTGTTCGAGAGGGTGAGAAGGCGCGTATAGAAGTTGTCTTCCCAGCCAGGATAGTTTTTCAGATTTTGAGAGTCTTTAAAGCGGGAAAGAAGGCTGATGGGGTCGTCAAATTGGGCAATCCAAGAAGCTAAAGAGATGTGGTAATCCCTTGTTTGGAGCCGATGGGTATGGCTTTTGTGATCGAGTTGGGCGAGCTGGATAGAAATCCCAAAGGCCTCTTCCCATTGTCTTTGTATTGTCTGAGCGAGTCTTTTTTCCATTTGAGTAGGACGATAATAGAGGACAAGGGCATTTAAGGTTTGAGGCGTGATGTGCATCTCTTCTAACGCTTCTCGAAATAGCCCTTTTGCTTGCTCTAAATCTGAAAGGAGAAAGCGTTGCTTGGAGAAGGTTGGGGGGAGGATGGACGTTGCTGCCATTTGGCCCGTTTGCGTTATTTTTTTTACGATTTCTTCTCTATCGATTGCACAAGAAAACGCTTTTCTCATTTTAAGATTGTTAAAAGGGGGTTCTTGCGTATTGAAGGTTATAAAGGTCGTTGCGGCATTGGGAACAAAAATCAGCTGGTTTTTGAGCTTTTCTACTGCGTCCGGTGGTAATGGACAAAGCGGGCCTCCTAGCCAATCTAGCTCTCCATTTTCAAACATTTCTAGCGCTGTGGACTCGTCAGGGACAATACTGATTTCTATCTCATCAATGGAGATGGCGTTAGAGTTCCAATAGAAAGGGTTTTTTACCAGAAGAATGTCGCTGATTTTAGGGGCCTTGGCGTAAAGATAAGGACCGCTGACAACCGATGCCTCTTCTGGATGGGCATGAGCAGGAGCTGCTAGAAAAGATGGAAAGGCGGTCAAATTGTAAAAATAGGGAGTTGGATACTCAAGCACTACTCTTAGAGTGTCTTGATTAAGCGCATAAATCCCCACTTCATTGACGCTGACTGCCCCGCTTACACATTTTTCAACATTTTTGATCGGATAGAAAAGAAATGCGGAAGCGCTCGGGGGTTCTAGAACCTCCTTCCACGACTTTTCAAAATCATAGGCAGTTATGGGTTGCCCGTCTGACCAGAAGGCTTTTCTCAGATGAAAGGTATACACGAGCTGATCAGAGGAGATTTCCACTTTATCTGCCAGGGCAGGCTCCACCTCGCCTGCAGGAAGGCAGCGAGTGAGCCCCTCATATGTCATGCAAACTAAGGTGGATGAGACGAAGTCCGCGCATTTTCTTGGGTCGAGGGTCGTGGGTTGCGTATTAAAGGAAAGCCTGAGGCGGTTCGCTTTTTGGGGAGCGGGATGGCTACAGGTAACTAAAGCGAGGAAGAGGAGAAAAAACCATCTCTTGGCAAAGTAAAGAAATTTCTGGTAACGTAACAACGTGTACATCTTCTATTTGAGGAGCCCTTTTCCTGGGCAAGGAGTATAACAGGACTACCATGGTTTATCTCAAGAGCTTAGTGATGAATTTTTTGCTTATTTTCTTTGCGAATCACGTGATTCCAGGGACTATGATCGTCTATCCGACGAAATTGCCTCACATAGGAGGTGATGTGATGTTTGCGGCCAGCTTAGCCGTTTTGAATATGCTGGTCTATCCGGTGCTTAGGCTGCTTCAGAAAGAAGTGGGGGAGGTAAAAGTCGCGATCGCCTGTTTGATTCTCAACTTTGTTGCCTACGCCGTTATTAAGCTGATCCCTTCTTCTGGGATTAAAATCATGACGATACAGGGCTACGTGATCCTAGCTTTTGTTGTGACGGTCATTGGCTTTCTTTCCAACTATTTCGAAATGAAACAGAGTCAACCTAAAAATCCCAGCCCCTTTCCATGAGTTATATCCGAAGTTTTTTTCTCAATTTTCTCATTGTTTTTTTTGTTGATCGAGTGGCCCCTGGGGTAATGGTGATGACTTATGAAGACGTTCCGAATATTGGGGCTGATATTCTCTTTTCCCTCATTGTGGGATTTTTAAATGCTTCGGTCTTTTTCTTTTTAGCGATCCTGGAGCTCAAGATCACCCATTTCAAATTGGCGATGACTACTTTTGTGGTTAGTTTTGGCGCATTTCTTGTGATTGCGATGATTCCCTTTGGCGTTCGAGTGGTGAGTCCCTGGGGGGTCGTGATAGGGGGACTGATGGTTTGGAGCGTTGCTTTTTTAAGTAATCATTTAGAATGGAAGCACTACAAAGCGCACTGACTCTTAAAGCTAACTACGCCAAGGATAGTCGTAATTCCTGTCAGAAAATAAAATAGCCCTAAAGGTCCAAACAGATTTATGGCAATGGGAGCCATCAAAGGACCGCAGATGGCTCCTATCCCGTAGGAAAGGACAAAGCCTCCAGTGGCTGCAATGATTTGCGATTCTTGGACCCGCTCACAAGCATACGCCATGCTAAGTGGATATAATGTGAAGGAAAAGGCTCCCAAGAGCCAGGCAAGAACAAGGTGCAAAAGATAAGAATCTCCCGCCCATATAAATCCAAGCCCTATAAAAGAAGAAAGAAAACCCATGGCTCTAATCACGCACCGGCGATCTGCCTTGTCTGCCCATCTGCCCACAGGCCATTGAAGGCTTAACCCCCCAAAAATCAAAACAGCCATAAAAGTTCCAATTTCTGAAATACTCATCCCCATTTCCTTAGCATAGACAGGGGCAAGACCAAATACTACAGAAAGAAGCATGCCCGAAATGATCCCCCCCACAAATCCTAAGGGAGAGGTGCGAAAGAGCTGAAGGAGATTGAGTCTTTCTGCTTCCTTCATCAAAGGTTCTGTAACTTTTTTGACCGTAATCGGCAAAATCGAACAGGCGACGAGAAGTGCTGCAAGGATAAAAGGGAAAAAGCTTAAAGGATCTGCTGCATCGATGAGCAGTTGGCCCAGTGAAACAGCGCCATACAATATCATGAGGTAGACAGAAAGAATACGGCTTCGTAGCTTAGGCCCGCTTTGTATCAAAAGCCAGCTTTCAATGATAATAAAAACTCCGGCCGTGCAAATTCCCCCCATTAAACGAAGGGTCGCCCAATACCAAGGGGCAATCCAGAGTGCTTGCAGTAAGCATAGACTCGTTAAAATACTGACCAGGGTCACAAAGGATCGGATGTGTCCCACTTTCATGACCCATCGATCCATATAAAGAGAGCCGATTAAAATGCCTGCATAGAGTGCAGAAGTCACAAAGCCAATCCCCTCGGGCCCTACTCCCGCTATCTCTAGGCGGATGGATACAAAGGTATTGAAAAAGCCGCTTGCAATCATCACAAAGATGAGACTGATTAACGGGGCGGTGAGCGCTCTAATTAACAACCACATACTAATTAAAATTTTAATTATAATATTATTTTAATGGAATAAGTATTGTAAGTATTTACAATTAAGATATGTGTATTATTGTTTGAAAATAATTAACTTGCTAATACATAATTAAATTATGGCATATAAAGAAAAGCAAACAATTGCAATTCAAGACGCGATGGATAATCTAGCGGCTATCGCCAACCTAGACATGGACAATCCACTTCCGATCGGCATTGTGAAAGAGCGACGGATTGTAACAAGTGAGGAAGAATTTGGTCCCCATACTGTTGAATGGCTGAGTGGGGAAGGGAGTGAGCCTATTGTGGCCATTTTGGATCTCACGTATCGGGCGATACACCAGCATCTTCTGGCTATCCATGACAATCCTGAAGTGGATTGGGAAAGTGACAAGATTCGAAAAGGGATTGCTGCGATGATGGATTTGGTGGGGGAGTCAGCCGACAAGGTGGATGCGTTTTTAGCCTTTCGTTTAGGACAACCTCTTGAGATTCCCATCCATTCTCGAGAAGCATTTAAAGCTCTTCAAACGTTTTACTTTCAGTATTTTGCCAGTCGTATTCCGGAAGGAATAGAGGGGTGGGAAGAGGAGGGGTTTCTCGATGTTAGCGGGGTCGGTTTTAAGGATTTTGAGGCGATTCAGAGGGATTTAGAGTATGAGCTTTTTTACATTCGGAAGGAGGATGGGCAGCCTTATTTTGATCCGCAAATCGTTCGCAATATTAAACTCTCCTGCGACTTTGATCTTAATGGAGAGTCTTTTGAAGAAGATCCCTTGTTAAAAGTGCGAACGATGCAAGATCGTGACGTTCATGCTTCGGCAGGGCAAATTTTGGCGGAATGTCATTCGGCTATTGGGGAATATTACCGACAAGCCCATAGCTTGATAGGGCATGGATTTTCTGAAGAATTAGGGATGGCTCTGATGGCTCTTTTTTTAGCGGCCAACCCGAGGCATCTTCTCCAAAATACGTTGGGGAAAAGCTCTTTTCAATATTTTGATGATTTTCTTAGTTTTTTAAGACGTGCGATGCGCACTGCAGAATATCAAAAGCTCATTGCCTATCCGCCTGATCCCAGTGATAAAGTGTCGCTGGTTCTTTTGCATCTTGTCCATGCTCTTTCCAAAGGTCTTTTCGATCGCGTTGGTGGTGTAAAGCGGGAGACGATCGGCCTCATTTACCGCACGATGCGCCGTGGGGAAGATGAGAAAAAGAAGGAAGGGGAGCGTCTTTTGAAGGGGGGGGGGCTTTGGAATCAGCTGAGTCTTGATGATGAAAAGATGCGAGCTCTTTTGGCTAAGTTTCCCAATGGTCCTTTGTTTAAAATATTGGATCTCATTCGTGAGGAACAAGAGGAAGACAGTTATATTCCATTTGACCCGATAGGGCAGGGGAACTTGCCTTTGACCCAATTTCAGTTAGAGCGGGGAACGAAGAAGACCCAGGTAATAAGGCTTCCTTGTCCTACTCGCCAATCCGTGATCAATAAGGCTGAAATAGTGGATGAGTTCCGCGGGTTTTTGAGGTCTTTTACAAAAGGACAAAGGCATCTGATGATCAACCTTCAAGATCGAACTTCGTGGAAAGAGTTTGCACGGTGTAAAGCGTTAGAGGCGCTTCAAATGAGTGCTGAATGTAGTTCAGAACTCATTGTCCTGACCCTTGCAAAGGATACTGCTTTCTACTACCAGAACCATGAGTATCTCAACTTGCATCAGGCGAAGGATTTTCTCAAGGCTTTGGGAGATCAATTTGCTTCTTCTGAGGAATGCGGCATCTTTTTACCTCCAAGGTTAAAGAAAGCGGAGCTGGCTCGTTTTTCCGAGGCTCTTGTGCCCCTCATTCACGAGCTTTTTTTTGAAGGTAAGCTGACCTTGACTAGGCCCAATCGGGAAGATTTTATCGAGATTTTTTATCAGTTTTTTATTTTGAAGTGTATTGAGATGATCGATCCTTCATCGATCAGCTTTACCTGTAAAGATGGGATTGATGTAGGCGCTACTGCAACAGGGGCTTTTTATGGGTTTATTCAGCTTCTTCACTCTGGCTTGACGAACAAAGAGGAGCATGATTTTCTCCGATGGCTTCTTTATGCGCCCGCTCTTTTGATAAGAGAAAGGGTGGTCGATGCTGAAAGACTCAACCGTACACTTTCTATGCTAGAGCGGGTCGATGCGTGTATGAAAAAGCAGGGCGGCGAAATTCTTAAACAATTGGGGGAGCTTGTCAATCTTCAAGTTCGCTCTTAGCAATGAGCTCTTCATTGTAGAGTTTGAGCGAATCGGTCAGCCCTTGCACCTGTCTCATGAGGGAGGCGAAGTCTTTTTTAAAGGCGCTACTTTGTGCTATTTGCGCTCGGTCTTCGTTTCCAGCCCGATCCATAAGCTCTGAAAGTCTTCCCAAGGAAGTGGTCATCGAATCGATTTCCCCTTCAAAGTAGTTTCTAAATTCTTGAGGCGTATCCAAGGCTTTGACAAAATTTGCCTTCCGAGTTCTCGCTTTTTGCCATGTTTTATTATATTGGTAAAGAAGGCCGTAGTGGTTGAGATCGTTCATGAGAGTCTCTCCCTTATTCATGAGGGAGGTGACTCTTAAGTAGAAGTCGTCATTGGTCAAAAACCTCCCCACTGTGCCAGAGCCTGAGGAAATATCTCGAGAGATTTGATGGAGATTTCGCAAAAGGGGAGCGCCATCCGTATTGAAAAGATCGGTTGCTTGGTCGAGATTCTCCGTTAGAGACACTAGTTTCTGGAGTAAATGACCTTCTTCAAGGGAGGTACGGATGAGACTCAGGTTGTCATTGAGAAGCTCTGAGGACTGCCGAATGGTTGGAAGGAGTTTTTCTTGGTCTATCAGACTTAATACTGTATCGATTTGCCCCATCGCTCCATCAAAAGAGCGAAGCGCGCTGGTCAGGAAGGATTGATTATCGTCAAACCAAAGATCCAGTCTTGAAATTGCCTTTTCTAAACGATAGGCGACTTTTGTGATCTCATTAAATGTGTTTTCGAGAGGGTCGATTGAATTGGCATAAACAATTTCGTTGTGAATCACGTGGGCTGGCGGGCCAAACGAAGTTTTAGGGAGAATAGCAATGGATTTTTCTCCCATAAGACCGGTTGTTTTGATGGCGATCTCATCGCTATTATATACATCGATGCTGGAATCCAGCTTTAAAGTGAGCTGGTACAAATAAATGCGTCCCCGATCGTCAGCTTCATTCCTTGCGTTTTTCAGTTCCTCAATTCTGACGACCTCGCCGACTGGTTTACCGGCAAAGGTGACTCTAGTCCCTAGGGAAATGCCTGCGATATTCGTAAAGCGCACACTCAGGTGTTTTTTCCCGTCGCCAATAGTGGGTTTTAAAAAAAGAACGAGTGCAATAATAATGGAAAAAGCCCCTGTGACAAAAAGGCCGATCAAGATGTTTTTTACCCGGTCCGTCATGTGCTACCTTTCCTCTTATAGAGTGCTCGTAAATAATGGATGATGGGGTCGTCAATTTTTAAAAATGTTTCTGGCTCAGCAATATGTTTGATCTGCCCATCTTCATGAAGAGCGAGTCGATCTCCAATAAAAAGGGCCGAGTGAATATCATGGGTTACGACGATACTGGTTCCCTTGAGATCTTTTTGTGTGTTGACAATGAGCTCGTTGATTTGCTGGGCTGTAATGGGATCCAAGCCTGTTGTCGGTTCATCATAGAGTAAGATAGAGGGGCGATATACAATGAGCCTAGCCAGTCCTGCTCGCTTACGCATCCCTCCAGAAAGATCTGCGGGCATTTTTTTTTCGGTGCCCTCTAAACCGACCACTTGTAAAGCTTCTTGTACTTTTTGCTTAATGACCGCGGGGGGAAATTTTTTGCCCGTTTTCAGATCTCCGTGCTGCTGCAAATAGAAGGCTGTATTTTCTTCAATGTTCATAGAATCAAAGAGGGCAGAGCCCTGAAAGAGCATTCCCATGTTTTGTACAGCGCTATATATTTGATGTTTTCTGAGATTGGTTATCTGAACGCCATTCACTTCAATCGAGCCAATATCGGGTGCTTCAATACCGATAATATGCCGAAGAAGAACGCTTTTACCGACGCCAGACCTTCCCAAAATCACGAGGATTTCTCCTGCATGGGCCTCTAGATTCAGGCCTTTTAAGACGTCGACTTTGCCATAACGCTTCCAAAGATGTTTGATTCGGATCATCCGCTGTATATCCATCCTAGCTTCAGTCTTTGATGGATCATATTCAGAGCCATGGTGAGAAAGAAATCTGCGACGAGAATCAAACTATAACTGGTGACAACACTTTGAGTCGTGGCTTTTCCCACTCCCGCGGCGCCTCCTGTGGTTTGCATCCCGCGGTAGCAGCAAACAGTGACCATAAGAATGCCGAACACAAAGGCTTTAATGGCGCCGGTTGCCACATCAAAGAGACTGATATGGATTTGCATCGGATCAAAATAGTTGGCTGCCGAAAGGTGAAACAGACTGGATGCGATGAGATACCCTCCCATAATTCCCATCATCGCACTAAAAAAGGTGAGGAGGGGAACCATGAGCACTCCGGCGATAAAGCGAGGGGCCACTAAATAAGCGTAAGGATTGATCGCCATGGATCTGAGGGCATCAATTTGCTCAGTGACTCTCATGGTACCAAGCTCTGCGCACATAGAAGAGCCAACTCTTCCTGTGACCATAAAGGCTGTTAAAATAGGGCCGAGTTCTACGATCATGGATTTACCGACCAGAACACCAGTTACGGTGGCAAGGCCTTTTTCTCCCAATTGGTAAAAGGACTGAGCTGCTAGTACAAAGCCTGTTGTAAAGCCCGTAATAGCGACCACAGAGAGTGACATGACACCGATGTGAAAGAGCTGGTCTCGAACCAACTTCCAGGCAGGAGGTTTTTTGAGAGCCGCCCGAAGCACATCGAAACAAAGACTTACATAGTCGCCGATGGTTTCTAGAATACGCGCTGAATGTTTTTTTACGAGAACAAGCACGAACCGCCTCCCTGGACAACGGGCCAAACCGTCATTCTAGGCGAAGCGGGGATTGTGGTCAAACTACCCAGCACGGGCGGCAGTAACCAGAATTTGATCCAGCTCTTGAAGAAGTCGGGTCATTTCATCCTGCTGTGACTTCGTTAATTGCCCTTCGTTTGCGAGAGCTTGCAATTGATTCAAAACGAGGTTGGCCTCGCTGAGTAATTGTTGAGCTCCTATTTGTTTGCTCGATCCAAGAAAGTCCCTGATCATAGGGCCGACGTCCTTGGCCAACAAATTGAATACGTTTTGGTCCAACGTATTTGCGCCGGGAAGCATCGGCAATAACGAGACCCCAAAGAGCGCAAAAGAGGACACCAAGTTATGCTGAGACAGTCCTCGATTCAAGATGGCTGCTTCGCGGTTTTTTTCAGTATATTGCGTTTTATTCGCATCATTTTGAATTTTTTGGGCTTGAGAAATACGGTTGAGCTGCGCAAGGATTTGCGCAATTAACGCGAGCATTCTCGCACGATAGGAAGTTGCGTTAGGTTGGGTCACTCGTTGATCTAAAGACTGACTGACTGGGTACAGCTGCCCTGTCAGCACAGGTTTTCCGGACTCACGGACTTTCTCAATGGTTACAGCATCTGGACATTCAGAGACAGGAACCTTTGTGGCATCACCCTGGATCTGCGGGACAATTGTGGATAGCTCTGTATGAAGGTCTACTTTACTTGGCATTGTATTTTCCTTTAATCACTGGATACTCGTTGACGATTTATGATTGTTTGGATGGCTCGGATTTCTTCTTGGATTGTACTCTGGAGCTGAGAGATCTGGGCGGCGTCTTGCGATACTTCATGGTGCTTGGATGTGATCTCTGCAGACATTTCTGCACTGTTGGTTTCGTGGTCTGCAACCTGTTTCTTATAATAGGCCAAGCCCAGCTGTGCACCGGCTGTGGCTACACCGCCTGTCCCTGTCACTATTTTTTGCATTAGGTTGAGTGCGCCGGCTTGATTGGCTGCAGCGAAAGCTCCTGTCTGCCATGCGGCGTACCCCCCTGCAAGTCCTAGGCCCATTTGCAAGAACAACAGCACCATTTCGATTTTTTGGGTGAGCTGTTTTTGAAGCTCTTCGGAGTGAACGAACCAAGCAATGGCTGTCTGAAGGAAATGGGTTTCGTGAAGGACTCGATTGCCAACACCGATCAAGCCTGAGGCGAGGAGGATAGCGCCCGGAACTCCTCCCAATGAGGCTCCAACAAGCGCTGCGCCCACTCCTAGAAAGTACTCTGAAATTCTGCTGACTACTTCCCAGGTATCTCTGGAGGCTGCCGCTGCAGCCGCTTTGCGAAGTTCTTCTTCTTTTTTAGCGGAGAGTTCTTCGATCTCGGACAAACGGCAGCGAATTTCTTGACCCAATATGTCTATGGACCTTGCAGAGAGTCGTTCAGATTCTCCTTGGATAGCAACAATTTTGTACATGGGATTTCTGGTTGGCTCCGCAAGTACGGGACGATGCTGGGGAGGATGAGCGGGTTCTTCAGTAGTTCCTAGAGAAGAACGTATGGAAACTGGTTGAGATATAGACCCAACCGGGCTTCCCTTCTGAAGGAGGGAAGGGTAGACGTCTGTGGGGAAGAACCATTGTTCTTCATCTAGCGAGACAGTCATGAGAGGCTCCACTGCTGTTTTAGCACTATGATCTTTGGTTTCAGTGGATGCTGGGATTCTTTTTGAATGAGGGTTTCTGCCTCTTTGAGAGCCTTTTCTGCCTGGGCGGAAATTTTTAAAGAAAAATAACACTCCGCTGCATGAAAGTGTGGGTAGGGATCTTCTTGTTTCAAAAGAGAGGCCATAGCCCAAGAGTGAAGAGCATCTTGGTAATCACCCGCTTCTTGAAGGGTAGCTCCCAGTGCAAACCAGAATCGAGGCTCTAACGGCCTTCGGGTGCAAAGGATGCGGAATGCATCTGCCGCTTCACTCCAGTTACCGGAACCATATTGGGCAAATCCAAATGTATAGAATCTTTCTACTTCTTCTTCGGAAAGCTCAAAGTTGGAATGCACTTGCATGGTTACCTCTTTGATTGCTCCAAGATGTGGCGCATCAACTGAGAATTCTCTCGGATGATATTTTTACAGGCTTCTAGAATGGCTTGGATCTTATGTACACAATCGTTAATCTGTGTTGTAAAAAGAATCTGCAGGTTCGAACGGAGCTTGTCGGTTTGCGCGCTCGAAAGACTTTTGAGTTGAGCGATGTCTTCCTTGCTCAGGGTTTTTCCGTCGTTTTTCCAAAGATCAATGCCTCTTTCTTTTAACTCGCCCAACAGATTTTTCAATTCCTGGGACACCTCATTCGACTCTTTTTTAAGAGGAATAAGGAGCGCATTCAGGTCGAGTAGGAGGTCAATATTTTTTTGGATCTTTCCCGCTTCCTCAATGTGACCATTCATTTTCTCATTGAGTTGTTTTTCTTTGGCTAGAGACAGCTGGACAGCTTCCCAGGCAAGCTTAGGAAATTTCAAAGAGCCTGACTGAGCGACATTGTCTAGTTCCTGGGATAAATGTTCTAATGCCTCAACGGTAGCGCTTGATTCAGGAGAACTGAAAGTGACTCGGCTGGGATCGAGAGGGGGAGACATCGGATGCGGTTGAGCCGAGGAAATACGAGGAAGCTGTGCAGTAACATTGTGTAGAAGTTGTTGCTCTTGGACGGGGAGCTCTTGTAAATGCACGGGCTGTGAATGAACCGGTAAGAAGATGTTTCGGACATCCTCTTCATCATCTGAAACGCTTGTTATCTCTGCCATAATGTGCCTCTTCTCTTGCTGGATTCTGCTGGACGCACCCCCATCATAGGTTGGAGGGGATTTCAGCGCCAGACGACCCATTTTTTTAATTTTCTAAGATAATAACCAGTAACGGGATAAAAATGGAATTAAAAAATCTGATGGGTTCATTAGACTTGCATAACCCAGGGTTCTTCTAGAAAATGTACAAAGTCGAGGTAAAAGCTCGCAGTAAAGTTTTGAAAACAAACTGGCGATAGGGTATTTTGGAAAAGCAAAACGGAGACAAAATGCATCGACTAGGTGGCTTACTATTTGTGATCATTATTTCACAGTTTAATACGTTGTGTGTCTTTGCAGAAGAACATAAGTTCTATAGTCAATATCAACAAGACCAATATGTTTATGAGAAATTTTTCAAAAACAAACAAAATGGTGTTTTTGTAGATATTGGAGCACATGATGGAATCACATTGAGCAACACCTATTTTTTTGAAAAAAGCATGGGATGGACGGGGATTTGCGTTGAACCTATTCCCGAAGTTTACAACCGATTAAAAAAGAACAGAAGCTGTGTATGCGTCCAGGGTTGTATTTTTGATAACCGGGACAGTGTTCCCTTCTTAAAAATTTCTGGGTGGGCTGAAATGTTAAGCGGGATCATGGAAAATTATGATCCGCAACACTTGAAAAGAATCCAGTGGGAAATCGACCTCAATGGAGGACAATCAGAAATAATCAACGTGAAATGTTATGATCTAACGGATCTTTTGATCGATCATCATATGCACCATATTGACTATCTCAGTATCGATACTGAAGGCGGGGAATTGGGGATTCTTCAGTCCATTGATTTTTCTCGTATTGACATCGATGTGATTGAAGTCGAAAATAATTATCATGATCCCTTCCAAGCATTTCTCGAACCTTTAGGGTATAGGAAAATATGTGAGTTAGGTCCAGATGACATTTATCAAAAAATAAAGGATATTTTCCCATGAAGATACAAACGGTCACTCTATTTTGCATATCCCTGATCCCCTCATTGGGACATTCTTATTGGCAAGATTTAAGTTATCAAAACGATATCAAAGAGCATAAGCAGGAATTTCTTCACTGGATTGCTGACAAAGGGTTGTGGGATGCCTATGCGAGAATTATTCTAACGATGAGTTGCGAGGATGCGGATCATATTCCTAAATGTCCGGATGCAGGAAAAGTTTTTGATCAAGAAGAAGAGATCCCTTACCAGCTCATGCATAACAGCATAAAAGTCGTCAAAGACGGTTATTGCGCAGCTTGGATGACTGATTTGATCTACGGGTTAAAAGGGCATCATGAGCCACAAGAAGAAAAAGTTTTTTATGAGGTTCTTAAATATATCCCTAAAAAAGCAACAATGATCGAGCTGGGGAGTTATTGGGGATATTACTCTCTCTGGTTTGCCAAGGAGGTAACAGAATCGATCAATTACTTAATTGAACCAGATCCAGAACGCTTAGATCTGGGAAGAAAAAATTTTGCTCTGAATCACTTGTCTGCTTCCTTTGTTCGTGGTTATGTTGGCACATGTGGAAGCGATGCAGGAAACTCCCAAGGAGCGAGACAAATTCTTATCGACTCTTTTTTAGAGGAACATCATATTGACCATGTGAATATTTTACATTCAGATATACAAGGATCTGAATATGAAATGTTAGAATCAGCCATTCAATCTATTGAATTAGGGAAAATTGATTACTTTTTTATTTCTACACATTCTGAAAAAATTCACCATGATTGTATAAATTTTCTAACAGTGCACTCTTATGAAATTGTAGCCGAACACTCTCCTCAAGCAAGTTATTCGGTTGATGGTCTGGTCGTTGCCAGACGAAATGCGCTTTTTCATCCTCAGAAAGTAGACATTAGTAAAAATCTATGAACAAGATCCTTCTACTCTGCACTTTTCTTATTTTTTCAATCTATGGAATAGAAGTGGATGTTGTTTCTAGTTTTAATATAGAAGAGCTCCCATCAAAATTATTGAATGGAAAACAGCCATTTCAGATACATCGAACATGTCCTATTGACTATTTGACAAAATCTGCTGCGAATCGGGACGTAAAAAAAATCATTGTTTTTGATCCTATTTTTGGAGGGGGTGTGAACATCATTCCTACGCTGCCCAAAGAAAAGCTCGTTCTTTTTGTATGGGAACCGGGTGTGTTGCCGTTTGACTTATACGATGCTTATTCACGAGTGTATACTTGGGATGACACTCTGGTTGATAACATCAAGTTTTTCCGTTTTAACTACCCTTATTTGACGCCATATAGAGAAAACCCTTTCTCTTTTGCGGAAAGAAAATTATGCACGATGGTCGTAGGTAACTGGACGAGTCCACGCTTACACGTGCTCAAGTTCTTTGAAGCGAGTCATCCCCAAGAGCTAGAATGTTATGGAAGATGTCCTCCTGAGTTAGAGAATATATCCATGCACAAAGGTCACATTCTTGGTCTTCATTCTGGAGAAGAAAAAATCTCTACCCTCCAAAATTACCGTTTTTGTATCTGTTTTGAAAACACAATAGGATTACAGGGTTATATTACTGAGAAAATTTTTAGCTGCTTTGCTGCCGGATGCATTCCTGTGTATTGGGGTGCAGACAACATAGAGTGCTATATTCCCAAATCATGCTTTATTGATTATCGAGATTTTGCAACTCATGCAGAGCTTTATGAATGCATTTCTACAATGCCTCAAGAAATCCATCAAAGATATATAGAAGAAATTCAGCAATATCTCCTCAGTGAACAAGCGCAGCAATTTTCTCCTCAGTTTTTTGATGATCTTATCTACCAATGTATCCCCCTTTGAACCTCGGCTTTGTTGTTTTGAAAACATTTTTGGCTTGCAAGAAATTCAAATAGTTGTTTACAGTGCTTTGCCTATGAATCAATGTACTTTGGAAATCAAAATGACGAAGATCGCAGCTTTTTTACTATGCGTAATACTTGGCCTTTCTCAGAGGTTAGAAGCATTGAACAACGCAGACCCCCATCCACAATACCATTCCCAAGCGCTTCAGGATCAATTTGTTCATATGATGCTCTATGGATTGCTTGGCAAACAAGATCAGGGCTATTATCTTGAGATTGGGGCTGGCGAGCCTATCTGTATTAACAACTCCTATTTCTTTGAGAAGAATCTCGGTTGGAAAGGAGTCAGTGTCGATATTTCTGAAGGCCTTAGCCAAAGGTGGTATGCAGCTCGAAACAATCTTTTGCTAACTGAAGATGCCTTGCTGTCAGATTATCGGACTATGCTTCAATCTTTTCCGACTGTTATTGACTATCTCTCTTTAGATATTGATGCTCAGTATGTCGATCTCTTAAAGAAGATTCCCTTTGATCGGTATATTTTTAAAGTCATCACTATAGAACACGATTTTTATCGTTATGGTGATATTTATCGGGAAGGAGAGCGGGAGATTTTACGATCTTTGGGATATCATTTACTTTTTTCTGATGTGTCCTTCTCAGGATCTTCTTTTGAAGATTGGTGGATCCATCCCTCTTTTTTCCCCCCTTCTTTGTTCGAAATTCTCATTTCTTTAGACTTGAAGGGGAAAGATTACCAAGAAGGGATTCGCCTTCTTCAAGATGTAATGGTGAGTCAATGATGAAACAACTCTTTCAATGTCTTTCCTTGTTTTCTATGGTTGTCAGTGGTTCCCTATATTCCGAGGCAGACCGGATTGTTTTAGTGACCGGAGGAGCTGGGTATATTGGGAGCCATACATGCAAGGCACTTAAAGAAGCAGGGTTTACCCCAGTTGTTTATGATTCTTTGGCGTTTGGGGAAAAAGAGGCTGTAAAGTGGGGGCCTTTGTGCGAAGGCGATTTGCTCGATAGGGATGCCTTGGATAGGGCGTTTGTACAATATCAGCCTGAAGCGGTGTTTCATTTTGCTGCTTTACGCAATGTGCGAGATTCTGTAGCTGATCCTGGGAGTTATTACACGAACAATATTGTGGGTTCTATTAACTTACTCAATGCTATGATAAAGCATCAGGTGAAATATCTTGTTTTTTCAAGCTCCTGTACGGTTTTTGGAGATTGTTCCTGTGACAGTATTTCGGAAGAGTCTCCTCAAGCACCGATTAGCCCCTATGGGGTAAGCAAGCAAGTGATAGAAAGAATCATTCAGGATTATGCTCATGCGTACCCGTTGAAATACATGATTTTACGATATTTCAATGTAGCGGGCCTCGATACGGACTTAAAAAGATCCGTTCATACCCGTCACTTCTTAATTCCACGAGCGGTTCGCGCAGTTTTTGAGCCAGACCATTTTGTACAAATCTTTGGCTCAGATTATGCAACCGAAGATGGAACGGCAGTCCGCGATTATATTCACGTGAAAGATGTCGCTTCTGCGCACGTGATGACCTTTCATCATTTGCTGGAGGGAAAAGCGAGCAACCATTTCAATTTGGGGGCAGGTCGAGGATATTCTGTACTGGAAATTATTCGAGCGGTTGAAGAAGTAACGGGCTTCAAAGTTCCCTATGCATTCAAGCCGCGAAAAGAAGGGGAAGCCTCCTCTGCAGTTGCAGAGATTAAAAAGGCCAAAGAGATTTTGGAGTTTGAGCCGAAGGTTTCCGATTTGAAGACGATGATTCAAAGTGAATGGGATGCTTTTTTAAAGGAGAATAGGTCATGAAAAAACTACTTGTTGTCAGCATATTGTTGTGCCATTTACTACATAGCAATCCCCCTCAAAACAGTATGACTGGAAGGTCCACGTCGTATCGGGAAATTTGTAAAGAGGCAGCGCTTGATGATTGTACGTTTCAAAAGTTTAGATCGATCAAGCCTTATTTTGATGCGTTAGAATGTGGGCAGGGAGGAGAGTTTGCCCAATACCTGATGGAGAACGCAACGGATCAAACACTTTCGCAGATCGGCTCATTGCGAAAGCTTGATCTCTATGGAGATCCAGTGAGAAATGAGATCCCCAATTTTGGTCTTTTTTCAGGTACGACTTTGAGATACATCGTATTTGCTGATTCTATGAAGAGGCTCTTCGACCTTCCTGATCATTGCACTATTGTAGAAATCGGGGCTGGGTTTGGAGGACAAGCTTATGTTTTATCTCATCTGGTCCCCTTTTCCCGCTACTACGTGTACGATTTGCCTGAAGCGGAAATGTTGATTGAGAGGATGGTAGCAACTTTAGGCGTTCCGAATGTCCGCTGTCTTGATGTCTATGCAGAATTGCCTTTGGAAGAGGTCGATTTGTTTATTAGTAATTACGCTCTTTCTGAATGCGACAAAGAGACGCAACTCGATTATTTTAAGCGTGTTGCTGTGAAAGCAAAACGAGGGTATATGCTTTTTAACGACACCAATGTTTTTGATCATCTGTCCCTTTCAGAATGGATTGAACTGTTTCAAGAGAATGGGATTCATCCCAAAATTCATCCAGAGCCTGTATTTACCTATAGCGGGAATCATTTAATTACTTGGGATCGGACAAAGTCATGAAGAATCGAACCTTGATTTTTCTTTCTTCCGTTTTCATGAGCTTTGGCCTCTTTGGAGAAAATAGACCCTATATCATCGGTTCTATTTTAGGTGGCCTTGGCAACCAGTTATTTGAAGTGGCAACAACATGTGCTCTTGCCTGGGATCACGGGGCTGAGCCCTATTTTCCCGACTACATTCCGCTTTTGCCCCATTCTCAAAGCCTTCACCATGTTCTATTCAGATGCGCCCTTTATCCTCCGACAAATGAGATTACTTATGAGTGGTCGACACCTGTGTATGGCTATCAGCCGATCCCTTTTGTCAATGGAATGAAGCTTTCAGGATATTCTCAAAATGAGAAATATTTTGCTCACTACCGAGACCGGCTCATTGCGTTTTTTCTGCCGAAAGAATCTGATTTACAATATATTAAGAATAAGTATGGAAAGTTGTTGGATCATCCGGAGAGCGTTTGCGTCCACATCCGTTATTACTTTGCTGAAAAGCCTGATGAGCCAGCCTTTAGGCAGTATGATGAAGAATATTATGAAAAGGCGATGAACCTTTTCTCGAATGAAGCTCTTTTTCTCGTTGTCAGCGACAACATGGAGTTTGCAAAAAAAATCATTTCAACAAAGGGGAGACATGTCTTCTTTATTGAACAGGAACCCCACTACATTGATTTTTACCTCCAAACTCTTTGCAAGCATAATATTATTGGCAATTCTACCTTTAGTTGGTGGGGGGCATGGTTGAATCAAAATCAGAGACAAATTGTGGTGAGACCAGCAAAATGGATTGATGGCTATCCCGATATTGGAGGACCCAGTTCATGGATTAGACTTCAGGCGAGAAGTTTTCAAGAAAAATGTTGTACAAAAGTTGATTTTTAAGGTCATTTTTATATATGAAAAGATCCCTCTTGTTGTTCATTTGGAGTCTGCACTCCGTTTTTTCCTATGAGTTGGGCGTTGTGACTTTGTTTCGCAATGAGGCCAACTATATCAAGGAATGGATTGAGTATCACCACCTATTGGGAGTAGATCATTTTATCCTCTATAACGATAGGAGTACCGATCAATGGCGCGAAGTATTGGCACCATACATCCACTCCGATTTGGTAGAAGTCATCGAGTGGTCCCTACCCCCGGGAACCCCCCTATTCCCTACTTGGCAGATGATGGCCTATCAAGATGGCTTGCACCGATCCAAGGGGAATACAAAATGGCTCGCATTTATCGATGTAGATGAGTTTATCCTCCCTAAGAAAAATGGGACTATTTTAGATTGTTTGGAAGAGTTTTTCCCTACAGCTTCCGGCGTATATATGTGTTGGAGGAATTTTAGTACGGGCGGCGTTTATGTGAAACCGGGAGAGCCTATTTTGATGCACCTTACCGCCGCTTCCCATCCGTTGCATCCGAGAAATGCAGCGGGAAAAAGCATTGTAAAAGTCGATGAGGTCGTTATCAATCAAATCTGGTCCCCTCATCAGCTTCCTTTGCAAACAGGGGCCCAATACTACAATGGTTCGGGCAAGCCTCTTTTTTTTATCGGGGGAGACCTTCAGGTAGATCCACAACATACGGGTGATTATATCCAGGTCAACCATTACGTCATGCGGGATGAGAATTTTTTTCAGCAAGTGAGACTTCCAAGAGCTCTTTCAAGAGAGTATGGAGAGATCAGCCTTCTTCTGGAGCATTATAAGAACTTTGGTGAGATGCAAGACAGGCAAATGATTGAATTTCTCCAAGCATATCATCCCCAAATGTATGATTCATTTTGGAAGAGCTCTAACAACAGTCCCTAGAGTTCTTTCGAATAATCAGGCGGGAATACCTTAAAAATGGATGATTGGGGCTGCTATAGAAATTCACCCCGGGCATTCGGGCCAGGTCAATCACGTTCGGTATGTAGTCCCTAGAGACTTTGGCTCCCTCCTCAGAGCTCTACTTTCTCAAATAACCAGGAGAGCCGTTGTCGGAAGGTGCGCGGGGCTGAGTAGAGATTACATCGGATCTAACGGTATAGAAGAGGATATTTTGCGGAAAATAGTACTCCATATCGTAGGGTAAAAATATGTTGTGCTCTCGGTAAAAATCGAGGATCTTTTTCATACCACTTCTTCGAATGATCATCGAATAAGCGCCATAGCGAACCCCAATCCTTCTAAAATCGGCGCTGACATTGCCTCTCAGGCGAAGCCTCTTTTCATCCAGAGGAATAAAATCAGGACGGCGTGCTGTATCGTAGCAAGGGATGTAATTTCCATCTTGTCCTTTGGTATCCTGATCCGTAAAAAGAATGTCCCACCCTCCCTTGCCGACGAGATTGTCTAATCGGGTAATGAGATCAGAAAGCAGGTGAGGATTCTGAATGACTTCTATATCATCTTCCAACACCCAAATTGTTTCGTAGCCTGAATCATAGGCATCCTGAAGAATCGATAAATGGCTTAAGACGATCCCAATGGCGCCTCTTGACATGCAGTGGCAAAAATAGTTCCTGCCCACCACTTGCATGATTTCATGGTGGGGTTGAAAATTGTCTTCAGGCAAATAGGCAGTTCCCCATAGATTCTTGCAAAATTGCGGGGAATATTTTACTCCGAGTTGATTGAGTACCTCCAATGATAGTTCCCAACCATTGACCGCAGAAAATCGGTAAGGTTGAATATGATAAGGTGCCAGTTCATTGAGGCAATGGGCCCATTTTTCGGGTCTTTGATCAAGATTGATCAGATAGATGAAATCGATATTTTGGACCTGATTGAAACAGTCAGTTGTTTTCCCTTCCACCGGCCTGAAATGCGTTTGGAGGCCTGCATGCAGGCTCCAGGTAGAAAAGACAGCAAGAAAAACATGCACTACGATCAAAATATTCATAGAGAACCTTCTATTTTCTAAAGAGGAAATATTCGTCAGTTGATAAGGATTCAATTTTTTCAGCGTTTGATAATAAAAATTCTTTCGCGCTGGATACGGTAGACCAATTGACGTCATCTAGCCAAATATAGCCTCCTTGTTTCACTTTGGGAAAATAGCGCTTCGCATCGGTAAGAGCAGGATTTTCCGTATGGTTGCCATCGATATGCAAAATATCAATGGATTCATCTTGAAAGAGATCGAGAGCTTGGAGTCCTGTTGTTCGAACTACTGTGCAATAGGAATTCAATTGGAAGTAGTCCAACATATTCAAAAAGCCGAGATAAATCTCATTCAGATCGATCTGCTTCCACCACACATAATTGGGATCGTCTGGCGCATAGCCTTCAAGACAAAAACTTGTTTCCCAAGGATCAATGGCATAGACCTCTCCCTTTTGCAAAAATTTAAGAGCGCAGGCTGTGGGATAAATCGAAGAACCCCCAAAAACTCCTATTTCTACACAAAGAGTAGGTTGGACCTCATAGATCAAGTCCATCATGCTTTTTGCTTTTGTGATCGAGCACCAGCCTTCAAGAGTTTTTTGGTGTCGGAGAACTTTATTTTGGTAGTTTTGCCATTCATGGATCTGAGCATTAGAGGAAAAAAGGGGGGAAATAGCAGCTAATAATCCGTACAAGAAGAATATTTTTTTCATTGTAAGTGCACCAGGTTGTTAATGAGGTTTTCTTTATCGATAATAATGACTTTGACGCCTGCGTCATTTTCGCCACAGACCAAGGAAATCAGTTCCTGATCCTTATTTTTTTCCAGGATAAAGCCTGAAGGGAAAATCACTCTTTTATCTAGAGAGGCGGTATTGATCGGGGGCGTTTCATAAATGTTTTTAAAGAGAAGGGGATAGCCAGATATACGGGTCAGTTGAAAAGGAGGCTTGGCTGCAAACGTGTAGGCTCCTATAACATACCAAGAACGTTTACAGTCATCGATAAACCAGCTATGAAAGAAACCAAGGTAGTCATCACCAATCAAAAGAGAAGGGGTTCCTCCTTTGATTTTTCCCCATTTTTTTTCCCATACTAGATTGAGATAGGCAAAAGAAGCAGGAATAGGAATGTTCGTGATTTCATTGACCTGAGGGTTGGGCAGTTCGATGAGCTTGCGGGGATTGATTTGATACTCGAGGAGAAGACACGACTTTTGATCAGGGCCAACGTATTCAAAGGGGCTCCAATTTTTTTCGACCCATTGAAGGTTCATATCGAGGAGCGTGTTGTAATTGATTTCATAAGTGTCAGGAGTTAGGTTGGCGACGCACATAAACCGGCAACAGGGGGTCTTTTCCTCCAGCCGGTTATAGAATAGATACAACTGATCTTGGATAGATATAATTCTTGGATCTTCGCTGTAATTCGTTTGGAGATCGATCTGTTTGAACTCTTTTTCTTTTTGCTGAAACCGGCTATCGAGAGAAACGACCCCGATCTGGGAATTAAAAAGCGCGTACCTCAGTTTAGGGTTAAAGATGTCGTATCTAAAAAAAAGATCGTATCCATCCGGGGTTTTAATAATCGCTGGATTATAGGGCGCAGTCACATTTCGAATACCGATGTTGATGACCTCTCGCACGATTCCTAATTGTTCTCCGAAAGGAATTCCTCTCAATTGGACGGGGATGGGTAATCCACCCAGACGCTCCAAAAAGAAAGAGGAATTGTTGGCAAGCTTTTGGAATCCCCTTTTTTGTTTGGCTTCAATTCTCTTCACACGATAATGAACCCAACCGGCCATGAAAGCAAAACAACAAAGCCCGAGAACAATGAATAGGAGAGCCTTTTTTCTTTTTTTGATAGAAGAAGAATAGGTCATACATTCGAGAATCGACATCAAAAGATACCCAGTTTTTCATAACGAGAGTAGAGAGTACTCAAAACTAAAATAAAGAGTAAAGCGTTTTCTGTACTCGTCAAAACCCTGTTGTAGGATGCCTTTCAGGTGGAACGAGTATATACAAAAAATGAATATCCACACTATTCTTGCCTAAAAAATGTCAGTTTAACGTAACCTCGACTGTGTACATTTTTTGAACTCATCTGTCGAGATGATGCTGCGCCCAGCATAATAAATTTTCTCGGAAGGGTAAAATACACCCTTCCTGTGAAATTTCTTAAGCTGGATTTTGCCTCTTTCGGCAGCTTCGTCCCAAAAATGTACACAGTCGAGGTAGTGGCTTTATGAAAATGCTTCTCTTTTTTTTTGCTATTCAATTTTTTTTGGCTATTTATCAAGTCATTAAGTTGCATAACTTAACTAAAGCGAATAGGAAAACCCGCGAAAAAAAGCTCTCTATTTTGCGGAAAAACGAACGACTTTTGCACACTGCTTATCTTTCCGTGGAAAACTTCACCAAAAGCCGCTCTCTTCCTCCCTCTCTTTCAAACCTTCCTTTGGCCGAAAAAGAAGGGATTGTCCTCGACGTGAAAATCTTTCATTTTCCCCTTTTTACACCGCCCTATAATGCTTCCATTGGGATTTCTGAAGGAAGGCACTATCTTTTCTTCCGCTATGATTTTCCTCTTTTTGGCCATGGCTTTCCCTTCTCTATTTCCAATATTGGCAGTGTTCAGTTGGATCAAGACCTCAATCCTCTGGAAAAAACCTTTTGTAAAATTCGAACAAACAGCCCTTTTTCAGAAGATCCTCGTTTTTTTCAGCATGGAAAAGAGAACTACCTTATCTACAGCGATATCCATTCCCATTCAAAAGATGTGCGCGGACTGCGGATTGGAGCGTTGAACTTAAAAGAGCAAAAGCTCGACTATATCACTCCACTTCATCATCAATTTCAGAAAGTAGAAAAAAACTGGACGCCTTTTTCTCACTCGGGAAAGATCCATTTCGTCTATGAGATTGGTAGGCAGAAAATTTTGTCACTGTCCGATCCACAAAAAGACTCTTTAGAAAGCTTTCCCAGCTTGCTCTTTTCTTCTTCAAGCTGGTCGAGTCGGTGGGGCATATTGCGAGGGGGAACCCCAGCATTGCTGGTGGAGAAAGAATATCTCTCTTTTTTTCATAGTTCCTTTGAAGATCATCTGGGGATCATTTGGTATGTCATGGGGGCCTTCACATTCGAAGCTTTTCCTCCCTTTAAAATGACTCGTATTTCTCCATATCCGATTCTTTTCAAGGGCATTTACGATACACTCCATCAGCCTATGGCAAATCCCAAAGTGCGTTCGATCTATCCTGCAGGGTTTGTTCTTAAAGATGAACGAGACTCTCTCCTTGTCTCTTGCGGAGAAAATGATTCTGGAATAAAGCTGGTTACCTTAAGCAAAGACAAACTCCTGGCTAGTTTACAACCTGCTGACACCATGTGTAACAGACCTCTTTATGCCGAACATGATTCAAGAATTGGTTGTTGGGCCGCGTTTGGGGAGTAAGCTGGTTACAAGCATTGCCACCACACAACTGCCCAGAAGAAATTGAAAGGTGGCTTCGTAGCCAGCTAAGAAAGCGTTGTTCAGCCAAGGAAGAATCGAGGCGTCTGGTCCTAGGAGCTGTTCCACCGAAGCCGGATTAGAGAGGAGTGCGTCGAAATTGGTTCCCAATTTGGCAGCATTGAGACTAGAACGGATTTCATCTAGGTGCGGCTGAAGATGATTTTGCTGGACAGTCCGAAAAAAAACGCCGGCAATGGCAAGAGAGAGAATCGCCCCCAGCTCTTGAAGCGTTGTGAACATCCCAGACGCTATACCAGCAATGTGGTGGGGAATGGAAGACAGGGAATTCGAGATGGAAGGTCCCCATGTCAAGACCCAGCCGATGCCGATCGCAAGGCAGCCAATGCCAAGAGACCAATAGTTTGGGTGGACGAAGGCTTGGAGAAAAAATCCAATGAGAAAAAGAGTGTAGCCTAGAAGCATCAGACGTTTGGCTCCCCACTTGTGGTACCACTTGCTAACAGTGACCGAGAAGAAAAAAACAGGCAATGTGATCAGAAGGAGGAAAAACCCTGTTTGAAGAGGGGAAAATTGAAGGATATGTTGTAAATAGAGAGGGACGGTAAAGATTACAACCCAAAGAAATCCGATCGTGCACCCATTGGGGATTGCACTGAAAAGAAAACAGCGATTGGAAAAGAGATCGGGACGGAAGAGGGGCGTGTTGGTTGTGCGTTCTAATACAATGAAAAGACCCAGACTCGTCATCCAGAGAACAAAAAGAGAGATGATGCTGAGTGAAGTCCAGCCCCATGTAGGGCCTTGCATAATGCCCATGACGAGAGATCCAACGATGAGGGCTAGCACTCCCACGCCTGTCCAGTTGCAATGAGGTTTATGAAATTCACTTTCTTGATCGACGAAATAGTAAACGATGGCGATAGCAATCATGATCAGAGGAATATCGATCCAATAGATCCAATGCCAATCTAGCCAATGAAGAATGAATCCGCTTACAATAGGACCGCAAGCAAGAGATAGGGATGCAAAGATCGACCAAAGAGCAACGGCTTTTTCTTTTCGGTCTTCAGGAAATTGATGGACAAGAAGAGCCTGAGAAAGCGGCAAGATCATGGATCCAGCTAATCCAAAAAGCCCCATACAGGCGATGAGAAATTCCATGCGTGTAGCAAAGCCGCCAATGACAGAGGCAAGAAGGGCTATAATAAGGCCGCAAAGAAAGATTTTTCTTCGCCCATATGCATCACCTAATTTACCCATCATCAAAAGAGGGACACATAGAAAAATTCCGAAACAATTCATCATCCATTGTAATTGTAATATAGAGGCGAACAGGTCTTTTTGGATGGAAGCTAGCGCTGTATTTACGAGGGACCAAATCATTCCTAGCACCACAACACCCAGTCCGATGCCTACGACGGCAAATGCTTTTTTCGAAGTATTTTGCATATTTTTTGGATGGTAGCAAAAAAGATCGTGGGTGACTATTTTTTTTTGGGGGGGATTTCTATCGTCGAGGTTCTGCCTCTTGCTAAGACAGCTGTTTTTCGATATGATCGACAGACGATATGATGGGTTCATATGGCAAAACGCCTCTTTGATATTTTCTTTGCTGCATTGGCTCTATGGTTGGTGTCGCCTATTTTTCTTCTTTGCATAGCCCTTGTAAAGCTCTCTTCTCCAGGCCCTGTTTTTTACGCGCATGCCAGAATCGGATACGGGGGGAGGTCGTTTGGTTGTTATAAATTTCGAACCATGCATGTCAACGCAGATGCTAAGTTAAAGCTGCTTTTAGCTCATAACCCCTCTCTCATGGAAGAATGGAAGACCTATTTTAAATTGAAAGTAGACCCCCGCATTACAGCCGTTGGGAAGTTTTTGAGAAAAACTTCCCTTGATGAGCTGCCCCAACTGTGGAACGTCCTCAAAGGAGAGATGAGTATCGTAGGTCCAAGACCCCTGACGCAGCATGAGGTCACCCATTACTTGAGGGATAAAGCGAAAAAAATCCTTTCCTTACGCCCCGGATTGACAACGCTTTGGATCACACAAGGCCGAAATGATCTTTCCCTAGAAGAGCGGATTCACCTTGAGGAAGTGTACGTAAATGAGCGGTCGTTTTGGCTGGATTTGAAACTCATTTTTCAAACGGTTCTCATTATGATTTTCCCCAAAGGTGCTTACTGATGAAGATTCTTGTGGTGGGAGGAGCAGGGTATGTTGGCAGCCATGTCGCACTTGTTTTACAAGAGGCAGGATTCGAGGCGGTAGTTTTTGATAATTTATCGACAGGTCACCTGTGGGCAGTGCAATTCGGATCTTTGATTCAAGGCGACATCGAAGATATAGAGGCTTTAAGGCAAGCCATGGTCGAGGTAGAACCCCAAGCGGTCATCCATCTGGCTTCTCTTATCAATGTCAGGGATTCTATCCGCAATCCCCAAGTATTTTATGAAAATATTTCCGCAACCTTGAATCTTTTAAAAGTAATGGTTGAAACGGGAGTCAAACAAATCGTTTTTTCCAGTTCTGCTGCTGTTTATGGAGAACCTCAATATTTACCGATCGATGAGCGTCATCCCAAAGCGCCCATGAACCCTTACGCAAAAACAAAATTCGCTATAGAAGGGATGTTAGAGGACTTTGCTAATGCCTACGGTATCCGTTACGTGGCCCTTCGCTATTTTAATGCGTGCGGTGCAGATCCCCAGTTAAGAGTGGGAGAAGCGCATACTCCAGAAACGCATCTCATTCCTCTGGCCATCCGCGTCGCAATGGGACAGCAACCTATATTACAAGTATATGGTAATCACTACGATACACCAGATGGAATGGCGGTTCGAGATTACGTTCATGTGCTCGATCTCGCGTATGCCCACGTAAAAGCTCTAAAGTACCTTTGTGCCCAAAGTCAATCCATTCAGGTCAACCTCGGCACAGGTAGAGGATATTCTGTCCAGGAGATCGTCCAAGCAGTCTCCCATTTTGCCTGTTCTCCCATCCCCACCACGGTGTTACCCCAATTTTCTATGGATAGCCCAGCATTGGTCGCCGACGCCAGTTTGGCAAAAAATATTCTTGACTGGAGCCCGCAATACTCGAGCCTAGAGACCATTATCGCCACAGCCTGGAATTGGCACCAGAAATACTCCACGATCTCAACGGCTCTATAATAAAATTTATACTGTATATCTTTATATATTCTTAATATTGTATAATTTTCTATATGAGCGCTCAGACAACAGGACTAGACCCTCTTTCTCCAGCTTCTATTGTCAACAACTCTTTTGGACTCACCCGAGCCAAGAAGAGGCTCCTGACCGCTATTTCTGCCATCTTTTTCGTGGGTATGCTCATTGCTTATGCCGTCTCCTCCCCATGGTGGGTTCTCGTCGGGCTATTCGCCCTTACTCTCATGCCGCTTTTCCCATTAGGGAAGGTTATTGATAATCAAAGAAAACAAGTATTGAAATAATTAATTTAAAACTAAATGTTTGGTTTTTAAATTATTAATTTATTTTTTTATATATTAATTGTAATTAAAATTATATTTGATAGAATAAAAACGAGAGCGGATTGAAGGTTATGCTTGTCGTATGGATAGGCGCATGAGCTCGCTAGGCGAAGATAAGGAGAAAATAATGTCTGAGAATCAAGAAGTTGAGATAAACCAAGGATTCGATTCCGCGGCTCCTATCTCCTCACAGCCACAAGAGGAGAGAGTAGCTGAGGCGATCCCCCCTACAGTCTATAAAAATATTCAAATAGTCGATGAGTCCATTGATAGTCAGAGTTACTTCCTGGGAGAAGTACCGCAAGTGAACCTCGTTGACCCGTGTGCTTTTTTGCCATTGAATTCAGACCGATTAGTCGGTTCGATCGACATGACAGATAAATTACTTTTTGAGGTTGGTCTTTTCATTGAAGAGGAAGTGGCGTCGATTCAAAAGCAGCAGAAAAGAATCACGTTTTGGGAAGATCGTATCGAAAAGAATAAAGTTGTAATTAAAAAACATGAGCAGGCCATCAAGCAAAATAACACAGATGCTCTTTACGATAAGAAGAATCGCGATTATTGGCATAGCCGTGCAGAAGATGTAGAAATCGATTATTCTCACGCAGAAGTCTCTTCTAGAATGCAAGATTGGGCATGGCTGATCAAAAAATATGGTCTGAAAAATGCGGATGGCACAGAGATCAGCTCAACGAACATATGTGTAGAGGAGCTTTGCAATGGAGAAGCTAAAAACCTCGCCGCAGAATACCGGGCAGCAGGAGACAAGTATGAAAATGCCCGCAAAGCAAAGGAAGTAGAAAATAGCCGTTTAGTTCGTGAAAATGCTAAGCTTCTGAACACCAACGATGTTCTTCAGAGTTATATCTCTTCTACTTATACCAATGAAATTGAGCCTCTTCAAGATGGAATTTTGCTTCTCAAGGAACTTGGGGGTAAGCTCAAGGTTTTCAAAGAAGATGAGAAGGCAACTTTTGGGCAAATGAGAAATTGGGCTGAGCCTTTCTTAAATGATTTTATTAAGGCGAATGCTCGAGTCCCACAAGCAATCGTTACACAATTTAGAAAATTGACTTCGATTCCATTGCCTCCTGAATACTGCTAGTAGACCCTCATCGTTCTGAAAGACTGGCCCTATCTAGGACCAGTCTTTTTTTTTCATACCTAGTCTAATGGGATTTGTGGTAGTTTTCTTCCGCATGGAAAAGTCCGCTTTAGAAAGCATTTATGCTAAGCATCATAAGGACAAAGGTCGTTATGGATATCTTTTTTGCGGAGGGGCTAGAGCACCCTTTTTAAAAGAATGGATCGGGACAGGAAAAAAGGTCCTTGATTTAGGGTGTAGAGATGGCATGTTGACGCAAAGTTTTGCCGAGGGAAATGAAGTGATGGGGGCTGATATTGACCAAAAAGCTTTAGATCTTTGCAACCAGCGGCTCGGGATTGAGACTCGCTGGGTAGACCTGAACCAGGAATGGTGTTGGAATGAGGCTTCTTTTGATTGCATTGTGGCCTGTGAAATTGTAGAGCACCTTTTTTTTCTAGAACCGTTTTTAGAAAAAGCGGTCAAAACCTTAAAAAAAGGGGGGCTGTTTATTGGTTCTGTTCCCAATGCGTTTAGACTCAGAAATCGTTGGAAGTTTTTGTGGGGACAAGAATATGAAACGGATGAAACTCATGTTAGGCGCTTTTCTTTTCAGAAACTGGAGTCTGTGTTAAGGCTGTATTTTGACACAGTAGAAATCCTTCCCATCGGAGGCAAAATGCTTCCCTTCGCCCAAGTGACAGAAAAAGTACCAGAACGCTTAGGCCGGCTCTTTGGAAAAGACCTTTTGTGGAAAGCTATGTAACGCTGGTACGTAACGCGCGCTAATGTGCCCCAGCCAACCGTAGTTTTCCATCACATCCCACATCGGGGGGTAAAGATTATACCATTTGCGAGAAATAAATTCATAAATTAATGTTCGAGAAACGGAAGAAGCATAGCAGGATCCAGCAATCCCTGCAATTCCACAACTTCAAGCTTTTGCGGACCTGCGAATCGCGCACGCATGCGAAACTCCTCCCTATCCAGAGTGAATTCGAGGGGTGTATCGGGTCCATTTTGAAGGGCTGTGAGTCTGGTGTCTGGGTGTTTCAGACTAAAAATGGATTGGCCGTCAAATAGTTCTCCTAGATCACTTTGTTTTGTAAGGTAATGGAGAATGGATGGGAAGAGATTGATGTGCGAAGCGGTTTGGAGCTGGGGGACCCAATCTTTGGAGGGAAATTTCAGAAGAATGGGTACAGCTGTTTGATGCGAATTGAGGTGTGTGCCGTGAAACAGAGCTCCCTCTTCAAAAAATTCTTCTCCGTGGTCTCCGGTTACCGCAATTATTGCGTTATCGAAAAGACCCTCTTTTTTGAGGTGCTCGAAAAATGCGCCGAAGAGGGAATCCACAAAGCGGATGGAATTTTTATATCGATTTTTAATGAGTTCAAGCTGCGGACTTTTGGGTCCGATGGTCAAGTAGTCGATTTCTTTACAAATTGGCACATGGGCCAAGGGAAAGTCTTTGGGAAAGCTGTACTCTGAGTGTGTTGAATCGAGGAAGACAATCGATAACCTGCCCTCTGATGGTAGGTTTTTTTTTAAAGACTCAAAGGCTAACAGATCTCTTTCATAGGGCTCTAAGGTTCGGCAAAGTCCATATTCTTCCATTTGATCGACCAATTCTCTATGGGTGCCAAAAATCAAACGATCCATATTGAAAAAATGCAGGTCTGCTGCCGAATAGACATGGATGTCATAACCAAGTTTTTTCAAAAGGGTCAGGGGGATGCTGCCACCTTTCCAATGATCTCTCATGGAGGCCCAGTAAATGGGCAAGTCGGCATGAAAGATGGTAAACCAAGAAAGGTATGTGGAACTGGCATTGGCAAAAGAGTGCTCAAACTGGATGTTTTCTTGGGCAAATTGGGTTAAATAAGGGGCATAGCTGAGATAGTCTTTTCGTAGGGTTTCCACAATGAAAAGAAAAATATTCGGCTTGCTGGCTAAAGTCCCTGTAGGAAGGCATCCCAATGTTTTGTTTTCATCCCGAAACGGCCTCAGCGGCCGTGGGAGCTCTAGAAAATTTTTTTTGGGCGATAAGAATGTCATACCCAGGGGAAGTGTTTTTTGATATTTGCAGTATTCCTTGGGTAAAAACAAGTCTTTTGCAAAAACATCAAAAAGAAACAGGGCCAAGGATACGGCCATAATGACTGCGCCAATTTGCATCAAAGAAAGGTTCAGCGTTCGTCTCCTTCCCAGCCAGCGCGTAAAGCAGTAGAACCATAATCCAATAACCGGGATGCTCGAGAACGTCAAAAGAATGATCGCTGCCATCGTCCCATTCATGTTGAGGGCCTGCAGGCCTGCCACCATATGATCCCTCCCAGATCCGAAAAAAAATTTCACTACGTACATCAGGGTCGCGTCCATCAGACGAACCATGGTGAAATTGGTAAAGTGAAGAAGCAAAAAAACAAAAGAAAGAGAGATAAATAAAAAATAGATGGGACGAGGAGCCCAGGACTTCAAAATATAGGTGATAAATACCAAAATAGAGGTCTCTAGACATGCTTGACCCACAGCATAACAAATAAAAAATATACTGACCTTTTGAAGCGGAGGGTCCCAAGTAAAAAAATGAAAGAGGCTTAAAAAGATTACAAAAAGCAGGAAGAAGCTGAAATATAGATAGTTAATCTCTACTCTATGATGTAACAATTTGCTTAAAAGCCGTTGCATATTTTTACTTTAACACTCTTTTCGTTCATTGACAACATCGGTAAACTCAGGTTTAATTGTCGAAAACTCAGGTGGTGGATGTTTCATTTTTTTCAATCTTTCCTGTTAGCAATTTTTTTACCGATCCTATCTCTGGGAAGCGTACAGGTAGAGGAGCCGCAGCCTGTTGTGATACTTGGGGGCGGGGTGGGGTCGTTGACTTCTGCTCTTTACTTGGGAAGAGCTGGACTACATCCCTTGGTGATTGAAGGACCCGTTCCTGGGGGACTCTTGACCCAATCCTATACTGTACAAAACTGGCCTGGCGAGATGGAAATTAAAGGGGCTGCGTTGACTGACAAAATGAAAGAACAAGCACAAGCCAATGGGGCCCATTTTTTAAATGAGGAAGTGATTCAGGTCGATTTTTCCACCAGGCCCTTTGCCATTACGACAAGAACTCTTGATGGAAGTGGAAAGGAACATCAAATTTATGCGGCCAGCTGTATTATCGCGATGGGAACTAAGCCTAATTTTTTGGGCATTCCGGGAGAGAGTGAGTATTGGGGGAAAGGGGTAACTAATTGTGCGATTTGCGATGGTTCTCTTTATAAGGACAAGGTCGTTGGTGTTGTAGGGGGCGGGGATGCGGCTGTTTTAGAGGCGCTTTATCTTTCTAACATTGCGCGTGAAGTCTACGTATTTGTGAGGACAGACAAACTCACGGGAGTGGAAGGAACCAGGGTTCGAGCCCTTCTTGACAAACCGAATGTGCATCTTCAGTACCACGCGGTGGTTGAAGAGGTCAAAGGAGATGGGGAGAGCGTTGTAGGGGTTCGTTTAAAGGTAGGCGGCCGGTCTCAGGAAGTGAAGCTGGATGGTTTTTTTCTCGCGATTGGTTCAACTCCCAATAGTCAGATGTTCCAGAAGGCCCTAACACTGGATCAAAAGGGGTATATCGTTTTAACCAGTGACCAAGAAACCTCAGTGAAGGGTGTTTACGCGATCGGAGATATCGTCGATCCCGTCTACAAACAGGCGGTTTCTGCAGCAGGGGATGGTGCCAAAGCAGCCCTGCAAGTCCAGCAGTATCTTTCTGATCGTCAAAATAAGCTTGTTGTTCAAAAGACAAGTCACCGAGAGACCAAAAAAGTACACATTTCCAAAGAAGTGATTGAGATCCACTCCACTAGCCAATTTCACAATGAGCTTGCCTCTAGCGGTGTTCCTGTGGTCGTTGATTTTTATGCGACTTGGTGCGGGCCGTGTAAAAAAGTTTCGCCTCTTCTCGACCATTCAGCAGTAAGGCTTGCTGGAAAGGTCAAATTTCTTAAAGTCAACGTAGATAAACTGAGCGATCTTTCTTCGAGTTACAATGTCAAATCCATGCCAACAGTGGTTCTTTTTGACGCTCAAGGGGCAGAGTTAGAACGGAAAGTGGGCTTGGAGCAGATTACAGAGCTTTTAAAAAAATTACAGCCTGAATAGACGCTTGAGAGCATCTCCAAATTCTTTTTCAATCCACTGATCGCTCTCTGTGTCATCAACTCTCTTTTCATTGGAGGTCCTCAGCGAAATGATTTTCAGATCTTTCCCAGAAAAAATATTGTTGGGATGAATGAATTGAGCAATCAGCTTATGTTTTCCGTTATGAATGGAAAATTCATAGGGAGTTCTTCCCGCATTGAAGCGAGCGGTCACTGCGTAAGGCCAAGGATGGACGGAGAATATCGAAGTCCCTTGAAGGAAAGGGTAGTGTTTTCCACTGAGGTAATGGGCAATTGAGGGAAAAATGTCCATTTGTGAGGCTAAAAAATATGTCTGGGCAGGGAGGTCTCCAAATTTTAAAAATAGCGGTACATGGATCTGCATGTTTGTCAAATGAGAAAGGTGAAAAAGATGTCCATTTTCAAAAAATTCCTCGCCATGATCTCCAGTGAAGGCGACGATGGCTCGCTCCTTATCGGGAAGAAACTCTAAAAATGAGCCGAAGAGGCTATCCATGTAGTGAATAGAGTTATGGTATTTATTTTTCATGGATTGGATGGCTTTTTTGGAATGCAAAGCGTGGGAATAGACAAATTTTTGTGTATAGGGGGTAAATTTGGGCGTCCAATTCTTGGGCCAGCTATAATCAAAATGAGTGCAGTCCCAAAAGATGATAAAGACTTGGCCCGATTGTAGTTCAGGGTTTTCTAAAAGATCTTTTTTTAGAGCCGCTAGCGCTAATGCATCTGTGTCTGCTGCTGTGCGTGTGGACGTATGGAAAAATTCTTGTTTTGCATTCAGGAGATGAAGGTCTTTGCCAAAAAGAAGATCTTGCATCTTGTAATAGCCTAGCTGCGCGGAAGTGTAGAGCCGTACCTGATAGCCCCAGTGTTTCAGAAGGTTTAGGGCGGGGCTTCCCATAGACCATTTCCTTTCTTGCATATGTTTCCAGTGGTATGGAAATTGGGAGTGAAAAATGGAAAACCATGAGATATGCGTTGCATTGGCTCCAGAGATGGCATGGACGAAATGGGCGCTATGTTCTTTAAATTGCTGTACATTTGGGGCCACTTCATCGCAGATCGCATCAGCCCGCAAGCTTTCAACAATGAAAAGGTAGATGTTCGGTTTATAGCGAAGGTTTGTTGAGTCTTCTTGGATGGCGAGGGCGACTCCTTTTTCATCTAGAGGATTTGCTAGAGGGTTTAAAAGGTGAATCCGTCTTTTTTCTGGTTCTAAAAAAGTTGTTTTCCAAGGAAGAGAGGTGGTAAATGCCGTGTAGGTATCAGGATGAATCGTTGCCGATGCAGAAAAATCCCAAAAAAAAAGGGCAAAAGGTAAACAAATCGCAGCCTGAAGAAGTGTTGCGCTTTCTAGCTGCAGAGGCTTTTTTTGGACGATCAGTAGGGTCATTTTATAAAAAAAGATTCCGATGAATGGCACAGAGCTCAATAACACAAAAAATAGCAGCCAAATCCACAATGAGATCCCTGAGGCATCGAGAAGGTAGAAGAAGTTTTCTATATTTTCATCTAAAACAAAAATCTGTAGAGCTCTCCACACTGAAAGATCCAAAATTCGTTCTATTAAAAAATCAAAAAAATGGACAACAAGGGCTAGAAAAGTCAAGCCGATAAAGAAAAAGAATAGGGCCTTTGTGAAAAATTGTCTGATCAGTTCTCCCACGACAATGAAGAGGATGATTTCCAAAGTGACTTGCCCAAGGGCGTATAGGAAGAAAAAAAAATAGGACCCAGCCAAGGCGTTTTTCTGCGACATATTGCTTGCTACAAACAGCGAGAGCAACACAAAAAGGATTCCAAAGTAGACGTAATTGATCGAGTATTTATGCTCCATGACATCAATATCTTTTAAACGTGTAATTTATTCAATAGGATGCTATATATCATGCGATGTTATGGAGCCGCAAGTTTCAGCTGTTTCTTTTCGATTTTGATGGACTACTGGTCCATACTGAGCCCCTGCACTACCAGGCTTATGTTAATGCGTTGGCAGAACTTGGCTGTCCGACCTCTTTAGGCTTTGGCCATTTTTTGGCGCTTGCGCATCTGAACCCTACAGCTTGGAAGGAGGCTGTCTTACAAGAAAGACCGGGACTAGATTGGACAACGGTTTATGAACGGAAAAAAAACTGCTACTTAGAGCTTGTCGCGGCAGGTAAAATAGAGTTGATGCCAGGGGTAGGATCTCTTTTAGGATTTCTGGAAGCAGAGTCGATCTCTAGATGTGTGGTGACGCATTCTACTTTGAATCAGGTGGAGTTGATCCGTTCTCAAATCCCCCTTTTAAAGACCATCCCGCATTGGCTGACTCGGGAAGATTATGACAATCCCAAGCCGCATCCAGAGTGTTATTTGAGGGCCATTGAGCTTTATGCAAGGCCCGGGGATCGAATCA
Source organism: Chlamydiae bacterium RIFCSPLOWO2_12_FULL_45_20 (assembly GCA_001796285.1). Classification (GTDB taxonomy): domain Bacteria; phylum Chlamydiota; class Chlamydiia; order Chlamydiales; family SM23-39; genus REEB52. Next base: position 19,958 of record MGMD01000001.1, on the reverse strand, counting down.
TTGGTTTTGAGGACAGTCTCCGAGGGTTGAAAGCCCTTTTGGGGACTCCTGCCCTTGCTGTTTTAATCTCTCAAGGACATTATCCTCTTTTAGAGATTGCTCTTGGAAAGGGCGCCCTTCATTTTACATCGATAGCCGATATTAGAGAACCTCTTGTATCTCGTTCGGTATAATACCATTTGCGAGAAATAAATTCATAAATTAGGGCTGGGTAACATGGCAGATTTGAACGATCCTTTCTTGCTCATGTTTAAAAACATGAGCTGCAAAACGACCATTCAAATCTGCCATGTTACCCAGCCCTAATTTATGAATTTATTTCTCGCAAATGGTATAAATAACAGTTTCTAGAAATAGTCCCTGAGCCGGTGCCGTTCTCCCCGCATATCTACGATCTTTTGCAGCAAAAATTGTGGGAAGATCCTCTAGTGCTATTTTCCCCGTGGCAATGTCGATAAGAGTCCCGGTGATGTTGCGCACCATTTTATATAAAAATCCATCCCCTTCAAATTCCAACAAGAGAAGATCTTCGCTTGTTCGAATATCGATACGAAAGATCGTGCGGATCTGATCCTCTGGAGCGTTGGGCTTGACGTTGGCAAAAGAGGTAAAATTGTGTGTGCCCACAAAGTGCTGTGAAGCGGTTTGTAGAAGCTTTTCATTGAAAGGGCCTCTGATGTGATAGCTATAGAGCTTGCGAAAAGGATTCATAACAGGGTGTGTAAAAAGATAGTAATAATAAATTTTTCTCTTGGTGCTATAGCGGGCGTGGAATCCCCCTTCAGCAGGCTCAATCTTTTTGACGCGGATATCGGATGGGAGCAGGCAGTTGAGATGGAATCGGAGGGTAGCAGTATCGAAAGAGGCGTTTGAGTCGAAATGGGCTACTTGACCTCTTGCATGCACCCCAGCATCTGTTCTTCCAGAACCGGTCAGCTCTACCGGGTGGCGGAGTACAGTTTGAAGCGCTTTTTGCATCACAGCTTGGATGGAGATGCCGTTGCGTTGTACTTGCCAACCGCAGTACTCTGTCCCGTCATAACTGAGAATTATTTTGTAGCGAGGCATAGAATACTGACATGGTTTAATTTATTGTTTAACAGTCTCTTAAGAATATTGGGCCCAGAAGTAAAGTTTCTAGGCCCGGAGGAAAGGAATTAAGAAAGATGTTTATTGACGAGCTTAGTCATCTCGAACATGTTGACAGCTTTTTTAGTGCCAAATATTTTACCCAATTTTTCATCTGGGTTAATATTGCGGCGATTTTTTGCATCTTGCAGATCATTTTTTTTAATATATGCCCAAAGCTTCTTAGTCACTTCTGTACGAGGCATTGGCCCGTCGCCTACAACGGCAGCAAGCTCTTTGCTTGGTTTCATAGGTTGCATAAATTTTGAATTTTTTTGCTTAGTTGCCATTTTCATTCTCCTTTAAAAGGCTCAATTTGAATTTCACTATTCGAACAGCTAGATTCCCCAGCCTGTTCCAGATTATCCTTCAGGCTGCCTGCATCACCTCGCTGATGTGTAGAGGATCTAAGCCGCCTTAAAAGAAAACTTTTATCCTTCAACCGGTTTAATAGTCAAAATAAATCGCTGAAAAGTTTTTCTTGAGCCATTTTTAGAGATCTATTTTCGGTCTTTAAGATTCTGAAATTCTAACGGATGTTGACTTTTTATCAACCTTAAAACTTCTGGTTGTATTTTTTATATATATCCGGCAAATTCAAAAGAATATGCTCGGTAGGTTAAGTGATGAGCTTGCGAATGCGTCTTCCGCACCTGAGAAGGCCGCGATCTTGCATGCATACTCTTCTTTGGATGTGTTCTTTTCTAGTCATCCTGACATTCAAGCTTTGGCAGCGAAGTTAAATGAGAAACAAACAGCGGTTCTTTTGCAGCTAATTGTTATTGGCCAAGCAGAGCGTATTTTCGATGGATTTAACGCGCATGAAAAAGAGTTTTTCGTCCTTCTTGATCAGTTGGAAGTGGTGGATCGGTTTTATAGGGAAATAGGCGGCATTGTTGGATATCAGGCGAAAATTTTAGAGCTTTTGCAAAAAAGTGAAGAAGGAGAGTGTCAAGAGTTGAAATTTCACGCGCCCCATTTTCTGAATATTTCTGAAGACAGCGCGGATGTGAGACAAGCGATAGAATGGGGAGTGGATAGTGTAGAAGAGATGGCGGAGATTTATCCTTTAGGAGGCGCAGCAGACCGTCTTCATCTAGTAGAGGAGGCAACAGGAGTGGAGCTGCCTGCAGCGAGACTTCCTTTTCTTGGTAAAACGCTTTTGGAGTTGTTGATTCGGGATTTAGAAGCGCGAGAATACCTTTTTTACCAAAAGACAGGGCGTCAAATGGTCACTCCAATAGCTATTATGACTTCACAGGAAAAGAGGAATCATACGCATGTGATGGAAATTTGTGAAGAGAACCATTTTTTTGGTCGTCCAGCGGACTCTTTCCGATTTTTTACGCAACCTCTTGTGCCTGCTGTCGATGAGAGTGGCAACTGGTGCCTTAAGGGGCCACTTGCCCCCCTTCTCAAGCCCGGAGGTCATGGTGCGATTTGGAAGCTGGCCAAAGATGAGGGGGTTTTTGATTGGCTTAAGGGACTGGGGAGGAAAAAAGCTCTTATCCGGCAGATCAATAATCCAATTGCAGGGCTTGACTATGGTCTTTTAGCGTTTACTGGGATTGGATGTAAAAAAAATATGGTATTTGGCTTTGCTTCGTGTCCCCGTTTATTAAAGGCTGTTGAAGGTGTAAATGTCCTTGTTGAGCGGAATGCAAAGCTTGTACTCACGAATATTGAATATTGTGATTTTGCCAAGTATGGCATCCAAGACAAGCCTTTGAATCCTGAAGAACCCTACTCCCGTTTTTCCTCAAATACCAACATTTTGTTTGCAGATCTCGAAGCGGTGTCTGCGGCTGTAGAAGAGTGTCCATTCCCAGGGCTTTTAGTGAATCTTAAAAAAAGCTCATTGCAAGGAGAAGGTGGCAAGAAGCAGGAGGTCAAAATGGCTCGATTGGAATCGACCATGCAAAACATTGCCGATGTTTTTGTGGAAGAAAAAGGTAAAGAACTCAAAACAGAGAGAACCTTTGTGACCTATAACGTAAGACATAAGACAATTTCTACAGCCAAAAAAGCCTATGTTTCAGGAAGAGCGCTGCGTGAAACGCCTGAACATTGTTTTTATGACTTACTCAAAGCAAATCGAGAGCTTTTAGAGCGCTGCCAGGTGGCTCTTCCTAAGGAGCGAACCGTAGGCGAATACTTAGAGCAAGGGCCAGAACTTCTTTTCCTCTATCATCCTGCTTTGGGGCCTCTTTATTCGATCATTCAACGAAAAATCCAAGGAGGGCATTTTCATTTGGGAGCAAGCGTTCTATTTGAGCTTGCAGATTTATATGCAAAAAATCTTGAAGTAAATGGCTGTTTAGAAATTTATGCAGAAAAGCCTATTGGTCATTACAGCTCTAAGGGAGATCTCCACTTTTCAAAAGAAGCAGGAAGCTGCATCTTAGAAAATGTGACCATTGAAAATACAGGTGTGGATTGGAAGTCTTCCAGTCCGTACTGGAAAATGAACCTAAAAACACGAGAAAGCGTCAAAATCGTTCTTAAAGGGAAGAGCAAATTCATTGCTCGTAATCTCCATCTTCAGGGCAGCCATACATTCATCATTGAAGATGGGCAAACGATCAAAATTCTATAATTTCAGGTTGTAAGGGAAAGGGGAGACTGAACATCCCCCCTTCGTTCAGAATGCTTTATCCAGTTATTTGGTGGCTGGATCAGTCGCCGCAGGAGCAGTCGCCGCAGGAGCAGTCGCCGCAGGAACAGTCGCCGCAGGAACAGTCGCCGCAGGAACAGTCGCCGCAGGAACAGTCGCCGTAGGAGCAGTCGCCGTAGCATTCGCCTGAGGTTGCGGTACGGGAGCATCGCTTCTTAAGAAATATTGTACAATCCCTCCAATGAGAAGAGAGGCTGCAGTACAACAACCCAGGATCACTTTAGTAGCGGGTGGGAGAGCGGTAAAATGGTCTTTCGCATTAACGAGCGCATCTTTTGTTATCTTGACTCCATAACTGAGATACATAGCCACCTTTGAGAAGGCTTCAGAAACAGCGTTCCACACTCTTTGCAAAAGTGCTTGCGCGCTACCTGCCATTGTTTTGCTGTTTTTACTCAACCATGCGCTGGCCTCGGTAAATTTATTGGTGATGCTCCAGCTACTTGGCTGAACAGATGTTATACTTTGATTCATTGGTAACCTCCTACACAAGATGGGTTTGTTTTACTTTTGCGAGGATATGCCCTCGCGGCATCTTAACTATGATCGGAAAATTATATATTCTATTAGATAAATGTAAAGAAAAAGCAAACGCAACGTAAATACTTTTTGGATTTCATAGGGAAGAAATTTTTTTAGCGGTTCTCGTTGGTCTATTGTTGAATGATAGAAATGTCTCAGATTGTTCCCTGTCAACGTTGCTGGGGAAAGCACTCTAAAAATGCAACTGTGTGACTTCTTGACCCGGGTCGATGATGCCCATTTTTCGCACATGTGGGAGGGTGGAGTCCTCAGATCTAACCACCCATAATTTTACGCAATAGACCCCTTGTAGAACCTGCATTATGCAAGAAGTCTACGACACCGAACGTGATTCAAGCAAGGGTTTGTAGACAGCTTTTAGCTAGCAAATCCAGCCCACATTAAATAGACGCCTATGATCAACCATGCCCACGACCAGATAGAAAAGCCAGTTTTTGCCATCGAATCTTTCATCCATTTCCCAAAGGTCTCTGGCCAAAAAATTCTCAAAACGCCTTGAATTAAAATAAACCAACCAATCAGTGTGACAACCACAGGCCATGCAGGAACCCAGATATTATGGCTGATGACAATGAGAAGCCCTACGGCTAGGCCGACAAAGCCGGTGAATGCTACAAGAGCTGGATGGCTCAACGCTTCCATCGCTGTTTTTTTAAAACGAGCTTGGTGGACGATCATCGCTAGTCCAACCAAGAAGAGCCAGATTCCCATTACTTGGGCATAAAATACAGAAATACACATAGAGATCGCTCCTATTTAAAACCTCTATTTTTATCATTAACAAATTTGAACATATTTATCTTCAAAAATTTTTTATTTTGGCGTCTTCTCGTAGAATCTTGTACGCATTCAGGGGGATCTAATACCAGTTGCAACAAATAAATTTGTAATCTCATGACGGACGAGTTTCAGCGAGGAAGTCATGAAATTGTACAAAGTCGAGATTAAACCTCTTTTCGCTTTTTTGAGATCTTTTGCATCCGTTTTCTTTCCTGAGAAGACAAAGAACTTTCTCCATGGCGCGAGATCCGGTCGAGCATAGCATCCATAAACTGATCGTCATCTGATAGGGGCTTCCCAGACTGGATGTCATAAATATTTGAATGGGTCTTGTCTCTTCTTTTCTCGAAAAGCCGGATGAGTTTTCTTTCAAAGGAGTGAAAAAAAGAGAGAGGCCCAGTAGTGTGCCAGGTAAAAAGAGCAAAAAGATAAGCGAAAAAGCAAGAACTGACTAGAGAGAGTGCGGCAACCCAATTTTCACTGGTAACATGAAAAAAAAGGGAAATACTGAGAATCGCGAAGACTAGAACATAGGAATGGAAAGGCAGGGTAAAAAAAAGCAGCAGCTTGGAATGAGGGTTGATCATAGCCCAAGTAACCATCAGGGCGTATACTGCATTGGAACTTCCAGCGAGAACAAAGCGGGGGAAAACTAGCACCGACAATGCCCCAACAATAGCGGCGCCGAAGTAGAGGATAAAAAAAAGCTTAGGTCGCGCTCTTTCTAAAAGCGAGGTACCAAAGATCCAGAGAAGATACATGTCAAAGGCTAAAGATAGCGCAAAATGAAAAGAAAAACTACTTCTCTCAACGAAAATATAGGTGGCTAGCTGCCATAGATAAAAACGTTCTAACCCGATCCAAGATAGGGCTAAAAGGTTTCGTACAAGGGGAAAAAAGCTCCCTACAACAGCAATAACTACTGTCGACATTATTAAAACTTTTAAAGGAGACTTCATATGATCTTTTTTTAACAGAATCTCTTGAATATTTCTAGCAACACCTATATCCTTGGTAGGAAAATCCTAAAGGACATGACTATGCAGCACAAGAAGCACCCACCTTATCAGGAAGTTCTTTTTGAAGATTCCTCCACCGGCACCAAGTTTATCATTGGCAGCACCTTACAGACAAAAGAAAAGACTGTTTTTGAGGGAAAAGAGTACCCGCACTATAGAGTCCCTGTCTCTTCTGCCTCGCACCCTTTCTTCACAAAAGCCTCTCAGTTTATGGATACAGAGGGACGCGTTGATAAATTCACTAAGAAATATGAGCGTAAAAGAGCTGAAATGAAAAAGGCCAATGAGAAGATCAAAGAGTCTAAAAAGAAGCCAAAATGAGGGAAAAGGTCCAGCGCCTTTTAAATCGACTGATAGAAGTCGAAGAGCTCTTGGGCCATCCCGAAATCCTCTCTGATCAGAAGAAGTATCGTGTGCTGACGCAAGAGCACTCCCAGCTGGCTGATCTTAAGGATGCTTGGGATCGCCTTCAGCGATCAGAAAAGGAACTGGACGAGAATCGGCAGTTGGAGTCTTTGGAAAAAGATCCTGCAATGCTCATTTTGCTGCAGGAAGAAAATATCCGTCTCCTGATCGAGGTCGAAGCGGCCCAAAAGGAGATAGAGACGCTTCTCGTTCCCCCGGATCCCAGGGACAGCCGCAATATCATTTTAGAGATTCGTGCAGGTACAGGGGGCGATGAGGCAGCGCTTTTTGTGGCCGACTGTGTTCGAATGTACCAATACTACGCTAATCAGAAAGGGTGGAAAACAGAAGTTCTTTCCACATCGGAATCGGAAATTGGAGGTTTTAAGGAATATATCATGTCACTTTCTGGCCCGAATGTATTTCGCCTCATGCAATATGAGGCTGGGACGCATCGCGTACAGAGAGTACCAGCGACTGAAACGCAAGGAAGAGTCCATACGTCTGCTGTCACAATGGCCGTTCTTTTGGAGCCTGATGAGGATGAAAAAGTTCTAATCGACGAAAAGGATCTAAAAATTGATACCTATCGGGCCTCTGGTGCGGGCGGTCAGCACGTCAACCGCACAGATTCTGCCGTTCGGATTACGCATGTTCCGACTGGGACAGTGGTCACATGTCAAGAAGAGCGTTCTCAGCATAAAAACAAGGAAAAGGCGATGCGTTATTTAGAGAGCCGGATTGCCGAAGAAATCCGAAAAAAAAGCCAACAAGAGCTTTCAGAAATTCGACAGCTGCAGGTCGGCACTGGGGACCGCTCTGAAAGGATTCGGACTTACAACTATCCACAAAATCGGGTAACAGACCATCGTATTGACCTCACGCTTTATATACTCGATCGAATTATGGAGGGCGATCTCGATGCTTTGGTCACTATCCTTGTCAACCGTTTGTATGAGCAAAAGTTAAAATCATGAAGACAGCCGGAGAAATTCTCAAGCTCTCCATTGAGTATTTAAGCTCAAAAAACATGGATCGGGCCCGTCGCATTTCGGAGGATCTACTGGCTCATGCACTCAACTTGACTCGGATGGAGCTGTACGTACAGTATGATCGTCCGGTTGAGGAAAAAGAATTGAGTATGTTTCGAGAACAGCTGAAAAGGAGTCTTAAAGAGGAACCTGTTCAATATATTCTCGGTGAAGTGGAGTTTTACAATTGTTTGATTGCCGTGGATCCAAGGGCTTTAATTCCAAGGCCAGAGACGGAACTTTTGGTGGATATGATTGTTCCATCTGTTCAGAAGGAAACGCTTTGGGATCTTTGTACTGGCTCAGGCTGCATTGGCATCGCTTTAAAAAAGGCAAATCCTAAGCTGAATGTCATCCTATCAGATATATCGGCTGAGGCTCTTTCACTAGCTCGTGAAAACGCAGTAAGAAATGAGGTAGAGGTGCAATGTGTTCAGGGGGATCTTTTTGAGCCATTTCGAGGAGGCAAGGCGGATGTTATTGTTTGTAATCCTCCTTACATAGCGGCATCAGAATATAGCAAACTCGAACCATCTGTCAGAAATTTTGAACCGAAGCTTGCGCTTGTCGCTGGAGAAAAAGGGATTGAGTTTTACGAAAGAATTCAAAGAGACATCGATGCCTATCTCAATCCGAAAGGAACCCTGTATCTCGAAATTGGGGAAAGCCAAGGCAAACAGCTCTTTGCTCTTTTTCCCAGTGGGGAGTTACTGAATGATTGGGCTGGACGTCCTCGTTTTTTTATCTATCGGCGCCAGTAGCCCTTTTGCGGTTCAAAAATTGCGTTAAAATTTTTCTTCTGTTAGACTTTGCGGCTGTGAGATACTGGCTTGCGTTTTTCCTGATTGTATCTATCGCGACAAGCTCTACTACCTGCATGTTTTACAATAAGCTGAAACAAAAAACGCGGGAAATTCGTACCCTATCGATCCGCCCTGTTGTGTTAAAGAAAAAATTACAGAAAGATCCACCACGATGGATGATCGATCAAATTGAGAATGATTTAGCCGCCTATTCATCGGGAATCACTAAGGAGATGCTAGACCGGGCTTTTTGTGGAGATAAAGTAGATACTTTTAGCCTGGTTCGTTTTTCTATTCAAAGGGGCCATATTTCTTTTTCGCACGATGAAAAAAACCTTGACTCGAAGCATTTTAAAGGCCTTTTGGGGTGCATCAAAAAACTCCAGGAGTTTGCCCCGTTGCCTGACGTGGACTTTATTGTCTCTTTGGAGGATGGCTTTAGCGGCAATCCCGGCATTGGTCCCTGCTTTGTTTTTGCCAAACGAGAACATGTAACAGATCTCATCTTGATTCCAGATATCAAGGCATTGACTGGCTATGAGAAGTTGAGAACATTGATTCCAAAAACGACAAGGAAGTGGAGCTGGAGCCAAAAGGTGGCCAAGTGTTTTTGGAGAGGAGCGACAACTGGGGGGTATTCTACCCTGACCTCTTGGCAGGAGCTCGCTCGGGCAAAGTTGGTTCTACTTTCCTTAAACCATCCTACAGAAATCGATGCTCGGTTCCATAACGTTGTTCAGTGCGATCGAGAAGTGCCAAGTTTCTTGAAGGCTAAGGGGATGGTTTCTCCGAGCGTTTCCCGTCCTGATCATTTAAAATATAAGTATCTAGTTGATGTAGATGGAAACTCATGCTCCTATGAGCGTTTTTTTTGGCTTCTTCTTTCAAATTCTGTTGTGTTAAAGCAAATCACCCCTAACGTCCAATGGTATTACAGCGCCCTCAAGCCTTATCAACATTTTATTCCCATTCAAGAAGACCTCTCTGATCTATTGGAGAAGATCCAATGGGCCCGTACACATGATCGGGAGGCTGAAGAAATTGCTCGCCATGCCACGGCTTTTGTGGAGGAGAATCTTTCTGCTGAAGATATCCTAGTCTATCTCTATCATCTGATTAAAAAATATTCTAACCTCCAGAGATAGGCAGAAAAGAATATAGGTGCTGGATTTCTCTTGAAAATCTCTTCTCCCTCTAGTATCCTGCTTCCTAATTATGTTTAGTGCGTTAACAGATAAACTCCAAGCTCTTTTCTCCACTTTAAGGGGCCAAAAGGAACTGACCGAAGATAATATCAAAGAAGCAGTTCGCGAAGTGCGGTTAGCTCTTTTGGAAGCGGACGTAAATTTCGCTGTTGTCAGTCAGTTCGTCAACAGAGTGAAAGAAAAGGCGATTGGCTTAGTTGTTCTAAAATCGGTTAAGCCTGGAGAACAGTTTACAAAGCTTGTCTATGATGAGTTGGTCTCTCTCATGGGAGGAGAAGAGGCCCCACTTCATCTAAGGCAAGGACTTTCGGTGGTCATGTTGTGCGGGCTTCAGGGATCGGGCAAAACAACTACCTGTGCGAAATTGGCTGCCTATATCGGCAAGGTGGAAAAGCGGAAGAAAATCTTACTCGCTGCCTGCGATTTACAAAGGCCTGCGGCAGTGGAACAGTTGAAAAAGTTGGGAAGCGATCTTCATGTTCCAGTCTTTAGTCTTGAGGGTGAAAACAGTCCTATCAAGGTTGCAAAGCTTGCTCTAGAAAAGGCAAAGCTTGAAGGGTTTGAGGTGCTCATTGTCGACACGGCAGGTCGTCTTCATGTCGATGAAGCATTGATGGAGGAACTGGAGGCAATGAAACGCCTTTTGGAGCCCCATGAAGTTCTCTTTGTTGCGAATGCGACGACAGGGCAAGATGCGGTGAAGACGGCGGCAGAATTTGATAAGAGGGTTGCTATTACAGGAACGATTCTTTCGATGCTGGATGGCAATGCTAGGGCTGGCGCCGCGATTTCCATTCGAGAGGTAACGGGCAAGCCCTTGAAGTTCGAAGGAGTAGGAGAAAAGATTCAAGATTTACAAGTGTTTAACCCACGCTCTATGGCCGACCGAATTTTAGGCATGGGCGATGTGATTAACCTGATGAAAAAGGCACAGGAAAATATCACAAGGGAAGAAAGTCAAGAACTGGAAAAAAAGCTAAGAAAAGCGAGCTTTACTTATGAAGATTACTTGAAGCAGATGGGCCGTGTGCGGAAGATGGGTTCTTTTAAGGGGCTTTTAAAAATGCTTCCAGGGCTTGGTAAGATGGGCGAGATGGATTTCGATGATGGCGAATTCAATAAGATGGAAGCCATCATTTTCTCGATGACTCCAGAAGAAAGATTAGAGAAAGTGGAGTTAGAACACGGTAGGAGAAAAAGAATAGCGTTAGGCAGTGGCGTTCCGGTGGACGATGTGAATCGGATGGTCAAAAGTTTTAAGCGCATAAAGCAGTTATTTAAACATATGCCAGACATGAAAGCTCAAATGAAAAAAATGGGCGGCATGCCGGATTTAGAACAACTTAAGGAACAATTCAAAGGTAAAAAATGGCGTTAGTGATTCGCATGAGACAACAAGGCGCTAAGGGGCGTCAGGCATTTCGTCTCGTTGTCACAGACTCAAGAAATCCCCGTGATGGGAAGTATTTAGAGATGCTTGGTTGGTACAATCCATTTGGAGCCAATGACAAGACATCTTCGATGAATGTGGAAAGAATCAGGCATTGGCTGAACCACGGGGCTCAAATCAGCGATAGAGCGAGAGCTCTCGTGTCTCGCCATGCTCCAGAAGTGATTCAGGCGCTTGTACAAAAAAAACAAGCAAAACAAGCAAAGCAGAGGAAGAAGAAAAGCTCAAAATAGATGGAGATAGAGATCCTGTCACTCTTTCCCACATACTTCCAAGGCCCGTTCGATGTTAGCATGATGAAACGGGCGAAAGAGGCTGGGCATCTCGAGATTCGGCATACCGACATCCGCGATTTTTCTGAGAATAAACATCGACGTGTCGACGATCGTCCGTTTGGTGGGGGGCCTGGCATGGTTCTTTGTCCCGGGCCTGTGGTTAGCGCGATCCGAAGTGTCAGGCGGCCCCATTCTCGAGTGATTTATCTTTCACCGCAAGGTACCCTTTTAAACGCAAGGAAGTGCCAGGATTTATCTCATCTAGAGCATCTCATCCTTCTTTGCGGTCATTACGAAGGGGTAGATGAAAGGGCACTGGGGCTGGAGGTCGATGAGGAAATCAGCATAGGGGATTATGTGTTGACCAATGGCTGCGCTGCTGCTGTTGTCCTGATTGATGCGATCTCCCGCTTTATCCCTGGAGTAATTGGCCATCCTGAGGCAACGCAAGAGGACTCGTTTCAAGAGGGAATTTTTGACTGTCCCCATTTCACGAGGCCAGAGGTTTTTGAAGGGAGGGAAGTCCCTCATGTGCTTTTGGAAGGAAACCACAGAGAGATCCGCCAATGGCGGAAAGTCAAAGCAATGGAAAAAACACGCCGGGTAAGACCCGAACTAGCAGTAGGAGAATATTGTGAGCCGCTCACCAAAAATTATAGACATTGAGAACAGCTATTTAAAAAAGGATGTCCCAGTTTTTCAGATTGGGGATACTGTCCGCGTTAATACGCGCATTAAAGAGGGGAGCAAAGAAAGACTTCAAGCCTTCACTGGCATAGTCATTGCTAAAAAAGGCACAGGCCTTTCTGAAACTTTTACGATTTATCGCATCGCTTATGGTTCTTGTATGGATCGTGTCTTCTTGCTTCATAGCCCCCAGATTGCCTCCGTGCAAGTCATGCGTCCTGGTAAAGTGCGACGTGCTAAGCTTCACTATCTTCGGGGGAAATCAGGCAAGTCAGCTAAAGTGAAAGAGCAGTACGTAGCAGGGCAATCCGCCTTAGAAGAAGCTCCGGTGGAGATGGCGGAAGTTCAAGAAGAGCAAAGGCCACCAACAGAAGGCTAGAAGGTATATTGAAGGCCTTGGCATGCACGGACTACCCGCTTCTGAAATCAGTCGAATCGATCAGATGTCTCTTTTGGAAAGGGATCTTGCGAGCAGAGGATTTTCCTGCATAGCGGGCGTTGACGAAGCGGGAAGAGGACCTCTTGCGGGGCCTGTCGTTGCAGCGGCGTGTATCTTGCCGCGAGGAGTATATTTTCAATATCTCAATGATAGCAAACAGCTGACTACTGGGATCAGGAATCTGCTTTATGCCCAACTTCTGGCCTATCCAGGTTTCATGTATGGGATTAGCATTATAGATGTGGAAACGATTGATCGCATCAACATCTTGCAAGCAACGTTGATGGCTATGCAAAGAGCGGTCGGGTCTTTGCCAGTATCCCCAGACTATATTTTAATCGATGGTTCTCGAACTCCCTCTTTGGGAGTTCCTTGTGAGTGCGTTATACGAGGCGATGCGCGGTCGGTTTCTATTGCCGCGGCCTCCGTTTTAGCTAAAGTAACGAGGGATCGGATCATGATAGAGCTGCATGAGCAGTACCCAGAATATGGGTTTTTCTCCCATAAGGGGTATGCAACAAACCAACATTTACGCGCCATTGAGAAACACGGTTCTTGTCCTATTCACCGAACATCGTTTAATCCTATAAGAAGCTGTAAAGAGCGGGGGATTCGATGAGAAAACTATCTAGCATGACTGGCTTTGGACGGTCTATTTGCGATGTGCCGTCTGGGAAGCTCACGGTGGAAATTCAGTCAGTGAATCGGAGATATCTCGAGATCTTCCTATCTCTTCCCAAAGAATTGGCTCGGTTTGAGCCAGAGATACGTAAGCTGATGCAAGAACGCCTTATACGGGGGCAAGTTTCGTTAAGAGTCTATTTTTCTCCTAATTTAGAGGGGGTGGAGTCATTGCTTCCCGATATAAAAATGCTCAAGCGGTTGAAAAAAGCTTGGAGAAAGATTGCGAAAGATCTCGACTTTGACGCTCAGCAGATCGATTTACCTTTTATTATGCAGTATCTTCCGGTTCTTTCCAGGCCAGACCTTTCCTTTGAAGAAGACCGTTTTACTTTGAGTCAGTGCGTGGACAAGGCTCTGGATCATCTTATGGAGATGAAAAAGATAGAAGGAGCAGCGTTAGCAAAGGATTTATCAAAGCGACTTGAGCAGTGCAGGGTGATGGTTGCGGATGTTGAAGAACTGGCTCCACAAGCAGCGGAGAAGATGCGCTTAAAGTTAAGAGAAAAAATTGAAGAAGTGCTGGGGGGCAAAGAGGCGGAAGATCGTATTCTTAAGGAAGTTGCTATTTTTGCTGAAAGGGTCGATATTACGGAAGAGGTCATTCGCTTACAGTCGCACATCTCTCAATTCCAAGAGCTGTTGCAAGAGAGTATTGTGGGAAGAAAGATGGACTTTCTCCTTCAGGAAATGAGTCGAGAGGTGAATACGATTGGGTCCAAGGCGCAAGAGTCCCAAATGTCTCGTATTATAGTGGATATGAAAAGCGAACTCGAAAAAATGAGAGAGCAGGTGCAAAACATCGAGTGAAAAAAGGTTTGATTTTTGTCATTAGTGCACCTGCTGGGACTGGGAAGACAACGCTTGTTCGAATGCTCAGGGAAGAGTTTCCGAGGGTTGAGGAGAGTGTTTCCTTTACAACGCGTCTTCCGCGCTCTAACGAAAGGCCTGGCCTAGACTATCATTTTATTACGTTGCAAGAGTTTGAAAAGAAGATCCAAGCAGGAGAGTTTTTAGAGTACGCCAAAGTTTTTGGCCATTACTATGGCACTTCCCGTCCATTAGTGGATGAGAGGACTTCTTTAGGAAAACACATAGTGTTAGTCATTGATACGCAAGGAGCGCTTCAACTCATGGATCAGCTCAATGCGGTGTTTATTTTTTTGAGTCCTCCTAGCATAGATGAGCTGAAGTCCCGTTTAAGGCACCGCAACGAAGACTCTGATGCGGAGATTCGTCTGAGACTTTCTTGGGCAGAAAAGGAGATGAAGATGGCTTCTCGATATAGCTACCACATTGTTAACGACAATTTGAAGCAGGCTTATGATGTGTTAAGATCGATTTTCATTGCTGAAGAACATAAAAATCGGTAGACTGGCCGACCAAAGGGGGTTTTACATGGTTGATGAACTGACGACAGAAAGTCTTAGAAAGAAATTTAAAAATAATTTTGATTTGTGTAATTTTTCGATCGCGATTGCTCGAAATATTTTAATGAGTGGGCAGCCTGCGACCTTGAAGGAGATTCTCCGTGAGATCGATGAACGGGCTTCTGAGAGCAGGTAGTGCAAAAGATACTGATTACATCGGCTCTTCCTTATGCTAATGGCCCTCTGCATTTTGGGCATATTGCGGGGGCTTATTTGCCGGGGGACTGTTATGCTCGCTTTCAGAGGCTGAAAGGGAGCGATGTGTTATATATCTGTGGTTCAGATGAGCATGGTGTAGCGATTACTTTAAGCGCTGCTTTGGCACATCGGACGCCAAAAGAGCATGTGGATATTTTTCATGAGATGAATCGAAGGCTCTTTGAGAAGTTGCAGTTTTCTTTTGATTATTATGGCCGGACGAGCTGGCAAGGACATGCCCTAACGACGCAGGACTTTTTCCATGCATTGAGCCGCAAGGGGTTGATCGAGGAGAGGACAGAGGATCATCTTTATTCGGAAGAAGAGAAAAGGTTTTTAGCGGACCGTTACGTAGTAGGGACCTGTCCCAAGTGTGGTTTTCAAGAGGCGAGGGGGGATGAGTGTCAAAGTTGCGCCTCTTCTTATGAGGCCACAGATCTTAAAAATCCGCGTTCTAAGCTTTCAGGTGCTTCGCTTACTTTAAGGCCGAGCAACCATTTGTATCTTCGCTTTGACCGTTTTAAGGAACAGCTCAAGGGCTGGATCGCAAACAAAGCTTGGAAGGACAACGTTGTTCATTTTGCGATGCAGTATATTAATGATTTGAAGCCCCGTGCGATTACGCGTGATTCAGATTGGGGTATCCCAGTCCCTGGCTATCCAGGGAAAGTATTTTACGTCTGGTTTGATGCTCCGATTGGCTATATTTCTATGACTCAAGAGTGGGCGATCCAGCAGGGAAAAGCGGAGCTTTGGAAAGACTACTGGCTGAACCCTGATTGTAAACTTGTCCATTTTATTGGGAAAGACAACATTCCGTTCCATGCTGTGTTTTTCCCCGCTATGTTGATGGGGCAAGATGAATCTTATATTCTGCCAGACCAAATACCTGCCAATGAGTTTTTGAATTTGGAAGGTAGACAGTTTTCGAAGTCGGATGGTTGGTATATTGACCTCGAAGATTTTTTCAAACAATACACTGCTGATCAGGCTCGCTATTCTATTGCTGCTAATGCTCCGGAAACGTCTGACTCTGAATTTAGCTGGAAAGATTTTCAGATGAGATGTAATAGCGAGCTTCTTGGAAAGCTTGGTAATTTTGTCAATCGGGTCTTGGTCTTTATCAATCAGCATGGAGAGGGAATGGTTTCTACCATAGGGGAATGCGAAGAAGGTTTGCAAAAGCAGATGCAGCATTTAGTTGCTGCTGCGGCTTTGAGTTTTGAGTCTTTTCATTTGCGAAAGGCCACCCAGATCTTGATGGAATTGGCGAGCTTGGGCAACGCCTATTTTGACCATCAAAAACCCTGGGCTTTAGCGAAGGACCCTAAGAGGAAAGACAAGCTAAAAACGGTCCTTGGGATGAGCGTGGAGTGCATAAAAAATCTGGCTCTTGTCGCCTCGCCGATGATTCCGGAAACTGCGCAAAAAATTTGGGAGATGCTGGGGTTTCAGACGGAACTTGCGCGAGGTAGCTGGGAAAAGATCCATAAGACCCCGGTTCCAGAGGGGCAAAAACTTGGGAAAGTGGAAGTGCTTTTCCAAAAAGTGGAGGATATGGAAATAGAGAAGCAAATGGAAAAGTTGGGAGAAAGCGTGGCTATGCATGAGCACCCCTCTTTACAGCCGCTTAAGGCGGAAGTGAGTTATGGCGATTTTGACAAAATGGACTTTCGGATTGGTCAAATCGTGGCGGCCGAAAAGGTGGCTAAATCGAAAAAGCTCTTAAAACTTCTGGTGGATCTTGGATTTACCCAAAGAACAGTTGTTTCTGGCATTTCTTTACATTATAAACCTGAAGATCTTATTGGCAAGAAGGTAGTAGTCGTGGCCAATTTACAGCCGACAAAGATCATGGGCATTGAGAGTGCAGGGATGATTCTTGCTGCGTCGATTGGGGATCAGTTAGAGCTGCCTTATATCCAATGCTTACCCCCTGGCAGCAAAGTGGTCTAATGGTTAGCGAATTCTAGTTGCTCGTGGCTGTTTGGATGGTAATGTTTGGCCGTTTCAATAATTGCCTTGTCAAGGCCTGTGAAACGTCTATGAACCTGGTTATTACTGACTGCGATTCCGATGGCCTTGGGGGTTCCAACGAGATAGACTTGCCTTTTTCCTCTTGTGACAGCTGTATAGAGAAGGTTGCGGTGTAAGAGTTTAAAATGGGAAGTATGAATGGGGATGACGACGCAGGGGCATTCACTGCCTTGGTATTTGTGGATGGAGGTGGCATAGGCCAAGATGAGTTCATCCAGTGCGGTAAAATCATATTCGACTTCTTTTGAGTCAAAATTTACGACGAGGAAGTCGCCGGCGACGTGGACAATCCTTCCGATGTCTCCATTGTAGACATTTTTATCGTAGTTATTTTTGATCTGCATGACCTTGTCGAATAGGTGAAAGCGCTTGGCCGCTCTGAAAATGGGTTTTTGGCTTGGGTTTAAGAGGTTTTGGAGTGCTTCGTTGAGCATTTCCGCGCCGATGATCCCTTTTTTCATGGGAGACAGGACTTGAATATCGTCGATCGGGTCATATTTCCAGATTTTTGGGATTTCTTTTGCCACGAGCTCTAGAATGACTTGCGAGATGGCTTCGGGAGTCTCTGCTTTAATGAAGTGAAAATCGCTGGCTTCTGGAGTATAGATATCTGGAAATTCTCCATGATTAATGCGGTGGGCATTTGTGATAATTTTAGAGCCTTTCGCTTGTCGAAAAATTTCTGTGAGCCTGGTGATGCCGATTTCTTTTGACTGAATTAAATCTCTTAAAACGGTTCCTGCTCCAACACTTGGCAGTTGGTCGATGTCTCCGATGAAAAGAACGCGGGATCTTGTGGGAATGGCTCTTAATAGATGGAAAAGCAGCTGTGTGTCGATCATACTGGCTTCATCGAGAATCAATAGATCGCAATCGAGGGGGTGATCCCTTCCTCTTTTAAAACCGCCTGCAGCGAAATCCATCTCTAGCAGTGCGTGAATGGTAAAGGCTAACTTTTGGGTGATTTGCGTGAGTCTTTTAGCGGCTCTGCCTGTTGGTGCTGCCAAGAGAATTTTATCAGTAAGCTTACTTGTGATTGCGAGAATGGCTTTTGTGATTGTACTTTTGCCAGTTCCTGGACCTCCTGTGATGATGTGGACTTTATTCAGGAGAGCCTGAGTCGTGGCTTCCTTCTGTTCTTCAGCAAATTCGATGCTGAGTTGCATTTCAGACCAATCGACGGCTTTTTTTACATCAATGGAGCGTAAGGTTTGTCTTCCTGTTTTGATTCTGAGTAGATCTTTGGCGATGCCTTGCTCATAAGCAAAATAGACTTTGAGCCAAATCATCCCCTCTTTTTCGGCCAGATCTTTATGGATCAATTCCTGCATTCTTTCTTCAATGAGGAGGGCTTCCACCTCTAGCATGGAGGCTGCAATAGGTATGAATTCTTGGATTGGATAGCAGGTGTGGCCATCGTTTGCGAGTTCCCAAAGAACGAATTCAATGCCGGCCGCCAGCCTTTCTTTGGAGTGGAGGGCAAACCCCAGCTTAATCGCGATGCTATCAGCCATTTTAAAGCCGATGCCAAAGACTTCTTTAGCCAGCTGGTAGGGGTTTTCTCTGACTTTGGCGATGCTTGTATCACCATACTGTTTATAAATTTTCTGTGCATAACCGGGACTGGCTCCATGGGCTCTTAAGAAGACCATGACCTCTCGAATGGAGCGCTGTTCATTCCAGCAATCTTTAATTTGTTTGAGCTTTTTCTTTCCTAGCCCTTCAATTTCGAGGAGTCGGTGGGGGGATTGGTCGATTACTTCCAATGTATTTTCGCCAAAGTGGTCGACGATCTTTTTTGCATAGACGGGGCCGATGCCTTTGACGAGACCTGATTCTAAATATTTTTGAATACCGATGAGATCTGATGGGGCTTCTACAGTATATTCGGAGACCTCATACTGTTTGCCGTGAGAGGGGTGAGATTTCCAAGAGCCCTTGCAAAGGATATTTTCACCTGCATGGAGACCTGGGAGGCTTCCTACAATGGTGGTTAGTTCTTTTTGTCTGTGCTGTTTGAGCCTGGCAACGGTAAAGCCGGTATCTGGGCTGACAAACACGATGGCATCTACATAACCGGACAGTGCTTCATCCATAGGAAAAAATTTTATCAGTCTACGTGCTCTAACACAAGGGAATTTTCTTGCTTTTTTAAGTTTACGAAATTTAAAATGGCGGTTTTGTTTTCCGGGTTAGCTCAGCGGTAGAGCAGTGGACTGTTAATCCATTGGTCGCAAGTTCGAATCTTGCACCCGGAGTTTCTACCCATCATCCCTAAATAGCTCTGGCACAACAAACTTCAAGCCGGAGGCTCTCATGTCCAAATTTCGCAAAGTGCAAATTTTCCGCACTTTTTCCGCAAATGACTGGAACGATCCAGAATCAAAATATATAAACGTCGAATTTTGATCCAGATGGTCCTTTTTCGTGCACGGAAGTAGTATAATGGTACATCATATTGACCCCCATGGATCATTGTGGCGCAGTGCACAGCGAAAAGTAAAAGATCGAAGGAACGATGCCTAAAATGGGCTTTGCGAGGGAGGCTGACGTGCCGCATGCACGGAGGGACATCTAGGGGGCCGAAAACCAAGCTGGGCAAGGAACGCTCCCGCCAGGCTGTGCTGCGGCATGGAGGGCATACAAAAGAAGCGAAGGCTTCACATCGAGAAGCGATGGACTTGATCCGCCAAAGTAAAGGTCTTCTACGTTCTGTAGCAGATTGTTCTCATGCAAAATGCTGGTTATATACCCAAGTAAATTCAAAAGTTGGTCGTGGGAGCTCCAATCGCTCTGAATTTATCCCTCACCCGACCTCTCAAAGCCTGACCTAAAATCGATTCCACAGCCACAGTCGACAACACTGCAAAAAACCCCAGAACCGCTTCTCGGAAATCATCAAAGTATTCATAGTAAGTATTATAAATGACTCTTTCTTTCATCCACTTCCACAATCGCTCAATCGGATTGAGGTTGGGGCTGTAGGGAGGCAGAAAATGCAACACGATCTTCGAGGTTCCCAGATAGTGCCGGACAGTCTTATTTCGATAGTAGGAAGCATTATCGCAAAATACGTTAACTTTTCTCTTTCCCGGGTAGGCTTCTTCGATTTTTTGGAAAAACCGAATTGTTGACTCCGCGTTGAGCGTTATATCCTCGTGCACTAACACATT